>CANHLE010000051.1 GCA_947461435.1 Paracoccaceae bacterium
GGCGGCCGCCTCGATGGTGGTGGGGAATTCGGCAAAACCTGCGCCATGCAGGGCCGATTGGGCAACTTGGTCGGGCGTGGTGTCGTCATGGCTGGCCAAGGTTGCCCCAAAGCGGCGCGATTCTGCGACGGCTGCAGCCTCGTGCGCCGTGCCCATGCGGGCCGAAAGCGCCTTTTGGCTGCAGACATGTTCTTCAAATTCCGCATCGGAAAAGCCGTGCTTACCGCTGACGTAATTGCGCAGTTGCGTCAAATCGCGGAACTGGCGCTGACCTGGGGTGTGATCCATCAATGAGACGATGCCAATGCTGTCTTCGGGGCCAAACTTGGCCAACTCTTCGATCAGCGTTTCAGAACAAACCTCGGCGCGCAGGTGCAGCAGATGGCTGATGCGCAGGGCCCCTGCCTGCCGAAGCGCAATGATTTCGTCTGCCAAAGCGCGGGCATATTCGCCGTAATTGGCCTTGGATTTCGACACCACAGACCCCACACGCAGCGCATCGAACACCGTGGTGATCCCAACCGAGGCCAATTCGGCATCATGGGCGATGATGGCGGCGGCATGGGGCCAGTCGACTTTGGGACGTGGCTCTATGTGCCGTTCCAGATTGTCGGTGTGAAGTTCGACCAGACCGGGCAACAGCAGATCGCCTTGCAGATCTTCGGCCCCGGCGGCGCGCGTGGGCCCCGAAGAGATGTCGGCAATCTGGCCATCTTGGATCAGCACACTGCCCAAGATTTCGCCTTCGGGCAGAATGAGACGGGCATTGGCAAGCAGGGTCTGGGTCATGATAGCCTTGGGATCAGAACAGGTGATTGGGGGAATGAACCGGTTTTGTCACATGGGTGTGACACAGGGCGGTTACGGGGCAGATATGGAACAGTTCAAACGCTTTGCCGTCTATTACGCGCCCCCAGAGGGGGATTTTGCCGATGCAACCGCCCGTTGGCTGGGCTGGGATCTGGCCAAAGGGCGGGCCGTACCCGGCGGTCAGCCGCTGGGGCTGCCGCGCGCGCGCGAAGATCTGACGCGCGGGGCCAGCGTTTACGGCTTTCACGGTACCCTCAAGGCCCCGTTCCGTTTGGCCCCGGGGGTGACCGAGTTGGATCTGGCGCAGGGCTGCGCCGCCTTGGCCAAAGAGATATCGCCCGTGGTCATGCCGGGGCTGCGCCTGTCCAATCTGGGCGGATTTCTGGCGCTGACACCCTTGGGCGACGAGACCGAGTTGTTGGATCTTGGCGCCGAAGTCGTCACCCGGCTGGATCTGTTCCGGGCGGATCTGACCCCGCAGGAAATTGCCCGCCGCCGACCTGAACGTCTGACGCCGCGTCAGCGCATGTTGCTGGACCAGTGGGGCTATCCCCATGTTCTGGATGAATTTCGGTTTCATTTGACCTTGACCGATTCTGTGCCCGCGCCAGACCGGGCCGCCGTCGCCGAAGTGCTGGAGAGGGAGGTGCTGACGCAGATGCCAAGACCCTTCGTCATTGCCGATCTGTGCCTGTGTGCCGAAGATCAAGAGGGCCACTTTCATCTGCGCAGCCGTCATGCCTTGGGCGGCTGAAGCGCCGCCAGAAAGTGCTGAACTGCCGGGGCAAGGGCCCCATCGTTGCGAATATCAATCACCTTCAGGCTGGACGGCAGATCGAAACTGGCGCGGGCGATGCGCGCTTCGATCTGTTCGCGGGTTTCGCGGCCACGGGCCAAAAGCCGCTCCATCAGAACCTGTGACGGCGCGCAGATGCGGATCACGGTCATGTCTGGGTACAGCTGCGCGGCTTGAACCATGGCTTCGCGAGAGCCGTTGAACAAAACATCGCGCCCCTGACGGTGCAGATCGATGCTGGCGGCCGGCAGCCCATAGCGCAGGCCATTGGCCCGCCAATGCAAGGCAAAGGCCCCCGACGTTGCAAGCCGTTCAAACTCGGCTTCGCTGACCCCGTCAAAATCTTCACCGCCCGCAGACGAAGGGCGCGTGATCACGCGGCGCACCAGCACCAGATCCGTCCTTGCCTGACGGGCCGCGTCGATCAGCGTGTCCTTGCCCGACCCGGAGGGGCCGACAACCGCAAACAACCGGCCCATCAGGCGGCCTTTGGGGTGAACTGGGTCACATCGACGGTGCGGTCGCAAACCGTGGCGCGCGCCCCTTCGTCATGAAAGATGCCCAAGATGGCCGCGCCGGCCGCTTTGGCTTGCAAGATCAGGTCCAGCACCACTGCGCGGTTGGTGGCGTCCAGACTTGCCGTGGGTTCGTCCAGCAAAAGGACAGGGCAGGGGTGTACAAAGCCGCGCGCGATGTTGACGCGCTGCTGTTCGCCCCCCGAAAAGGTGGTGGGCGACAAGGACCACAGCCGCTGGGGGATGTTCAAACGCCCCAGAAGGGCCGCAGCCCGCGCCTCGGCGACATCGGGGGATATGCCAAGGGTCAACAGGGGTTCGGCCACCACTTGCAAGGTGGGCACACGCGGCACAACGCGCAAGAACTGGCTGACATAGCCCAATGTGCCGCGGCGCAGCGCAATGATCTGGCGCGGCGTGGCGCGGGCCAGATCCAGACCGGCCACCCGAATGTCACCGTCCTGCGCCAGATAATTGCCCCAGATCATCCGCATCAGCGTGGATTTCCCCGACCCCGAGGCCCCGATCAGACCCACGCATTCGCCGGGCTGCACCGACAGGCTTGCGCGTTCCATCACGGGCAGAACGGTGCCGCCTTGGGTATGCAAGGTAAAGGCCTTGGAGAGATTGCGGATTTCGATCATAGCCAGCGTTTTCCCTTGAAAAACAGATAGGTCCCCAAGGCCGAGCCGAGCATGGCCACCAACGCGAAAGGATATCCCAGATGCCAGGCCAGTTCGGGCATGGCGGCGAAATTCATACCGTAAATGGACGCAATCAACGTCGGGGGCAAAAACAGCGCCGCCACGACCGAGACGATGCGCACGGTCACGTTCTGCGCCAGATTGATCATGCCCAAGGTGGCATCGGTCACAAGGGCCAGGCGCTGACCCAGAAAATCTGCATGCACCTCAAGCGCCTGAATGTCGCGCATCATGCCCTTGACGGGCGCCCGCAGAGATGGCCCCTGCGGCCGGTCGGCCATGGTCTGGCCGAAATAGGACAGCGCGCGTTCCATCGTCAAAAGCGCAAGGCGCACGCGGCCCAAAAGCTCTCCTTGCTGCCCGGCCGTTTCAAGGGCCAGTTGCAGGGTTTCGGCCCGCGTTTCGGTATGGCCGCGCGAATAGACCGAGGCTGCCACCTGATCCAGCCCCTTGCCGGTCAGTTCCAGAATATCGGCCAATCGCCCTATGATTTCATCTGTTAGCCCCAAAAACACCTGTTCGGGCCGCGCACAGCCATGGCCAGTTTTGTCGGCACGCTCGGGGAAGGTTTCGAACGGGCGGGGGGCGTGGTATCGGATGGTCACAAGACGCTCGGCAGACAGGATGAAGGTCACGGGCCCTGCCGATGCCTCCCGGCTTTCTGACAGGCCGGGCAGCACCACAGTCATGTAATCGGCCCCCGCCTCGCGGTACAACCGGTTCGAGATTTCGATCTCTTCCATCTCAGCCAATGTCGGCACGCTGACCCCCAAGGCGGCGACCGCCTGTGTCTGGGCGGGCAGGGGATGGTAAAGATCCACCCAAACCGCATCTTCCAGCGGCGCCTGAGGGCCGGGACGCGTCAACCGATCGCCAGAGGCGTGATAGGCAAACAGCATCCGGCTAAACCTGCAGCACGGACGAGACGAGCAATTGGGTATAGGCGTGTTGCGGATCATCCAGAACCTGATCGGTCAGGCCCTGTTCCACCACGCGGCCCGACTTCATGACCATCAGCCGATCCGCCAAAAGGCGCACCACGGCCAGATCATGCGTGACGATGATCACCGACAGCCCCATTTGCCGCACCAGACCGCGCAGCAAATCCAACAGACGCGCCTGAACCGACACGTCCAAACCGCCGGTAGGTTCGTCCATGAACACAAGCCGCGGCCCAGTCACCAGATTGCGGGCAATTTGCAGGCGCTGCTGCATGCCGCCCGAAAAGGCCGAGGGGCGATCGTCGATGCGGCCCGTGTCGATTTCCACCCGGCCCAGCCAATCGCTGGCCTTCTCGCGGATCTGGCCATAGTGCCGTGCGCCCACCGCCATCAGACGTTCGCCCACATTGCCGCCCGCCGAAACCCCCATGCGCAGCCCGTCCCGCGGGTTTTGGTGCACATAGGCCCAATCCGTGCGCGCCAACCGCCGCCGTTCTGGCTCTGACAGGGAAAGAACATCGCGCGGGCCACTGGCGGTTTCAAACACCACAGTGCCCTGATCAGGCGCCATGTGCCCGGCCAGACACGACAGCAAAGTGGATTTGCCAGAGCCGCTTTCGCCCACAATGCCCAAGACCTCGCCCGGCCAAAGATCAAAGCCCACATCGGCGCAACCAACGCGCCCGCCATAGGATTTGGTCAGATTGTCCACATGAAGCAAAGGCCGATCTGCGGCGATGGTGGATATCAGGGTCATGCCTGTGCCCCTTTGTTGGACGGCGTTCCAAGGCGGCCCACATGGCCCATCTCGCGCCGCGTTTCGCAAAAATCGGTGTCCGAACAGACGAACATCCGGCTGCCCTGATCATCGATGATCACCTCGTCCAGATAGCTGGCAGAGGCCCCGCACAAATCGCAATCGTGATTGGCTTTGGTGGGGGTGAACGGGTGATCGTCGAAATCAAGGCTGACAACATCGGTGAAGGGGGGCAGCGCATAGATGCGCTGTTCGCGCCCCGCCCCAAACAACTGCAACGCGGCGCTGCCTGACAGTTTGGGATTGTCAAATTTCGGGATGGGCGAGGGATCCATGACATAGCGCCCCTCCACCTTGACCGGATAGGCATAGGACGTGGCGATCTGGCCGTGACGCGCGATGTCTTCGTACAGCTTGACATGCATCAGGCCATATTCCTCCAACTCGTGCATCTTGCGCGTCTCGGTTTCACGCGGTTCAAGAAACCTCAAAGGCTCGGGGATCGGAACCTGATAGACAAGGATCTGCCCTGCGCTCAGCGCGGTTTCGGGAATCCGGTGGCGCGTCTGGATCACGCTGGCCAGCGCGGTGGATTGCGTCACCTCAACCCCCGCCGTCCGCTGAAAGAATTTGCGGATCGATACGGCGTTTGTGGTGTCATCGGCGCCTTGGTCGATGACCTTCAAGACATCATCCGGCGTCAGGCAGGCCGCAGTGACCTGCACCCCGCCGGTGCCCCAGCCATACGGCATGGGCATTTCGCGGCTGGCAAAAGGCACCTGATACCCCGGAATCGCGACGGCCTTCAGCAGGGCGCGGCGGATCATCCGTTTGGTCTGTTCATCAAGATAAGCGAAGTTATAGGCCTGATCGGTCATGGGCGGGGCTCCGGCGTTGCGCCTTGTGGTGCAACCCATAAGGGGCGGTAAGGGAACAGGTCGGCAGATCGCCTTTGGTCGGCTGTCCGGTTGATATCAGCGCGGGGCGCAAGGGGGATCGCCGTCATTCGGCAGCCTCTTTGTACGCGCGCGCCTCGGCCCGCAATTTGCGGACCATTTCCAATTCAGATTGGAAATCAACGTAATGGGGCAGTTTGATATGTTCCAGAAATCCGGTGGCCTGCACATTGTCAGCATGCATCAGCACGAATTCCTCGTCCTGCGCGGGGGCGCCAGACCAATCTTCGCCCAATTCGCGCCAGCGCAAGGCACGGTCCACAAGGCTCATCGCGATGGATTTGCGTTCGTTCTGGCCCAGCGTCAGCCCATATCCCCGTGTGAATTGCGGCGGTTCGGTTTTGGAGCCTTTGAACTGGTTGACCGTTTCGCATTCGGTCACTTCGATCTCGCCAATTTCCACCGCAAAGCCAAGTTCGGGAATCTCCATCGACACCCGCACCATGCCGATGCGCAGTTCGCCCACAAAGGCATGGGTGCGCCCATAGCCGCGCTGGGTCGAATAGGCCATCGACAGCACAAATCCCTCATCGCCGCGGGCCAGTGCCTGAAGACGCAGCGCGCGCGCCGCAGGAAGTTCCATCGGGCTGCGCGTCAGATCGGGGGGCGCAAGGCCCGCATCCACCTCGGGCTGGATCAGGTCGTCTTGGTCCAGCAGACCCGTCACATGCGGCATGCTGGCGCGCACGGGGGGGGCGGTTGGGGCGGCTTGCGGGGGCAATTGGCCTTCGGCGGCCAATTTGAAATCCAGCAAGCGGTGGGTGTAGTCAAAGGTTGGGCCCAAAATCTGGCCGCCTGGCAAGTCTTTGAAGGTTGCCGAAATGCGGCGGATGCAGGCCATCTGCGCCGTATCGATCGGCTGCGTTGCGCCAAACCGGGGCAGGGTCGTGCGGTACGCCCGGATCAAAAACACCGCCTCAATCAGATCGCCGCGCGATTGCTTGATGGCCAGTGCCGCCAGATCGGGATCAAACAGCGATCCTTCGGCCATGACACGGTTCACCGCAAGGCGCAGTTGGTTTCGGATCTGCGCGATGGACATCTCGGCCACGGACAGATCGCCGCGGCGCTCTTCGGCCAGCCAGGCATGGGCGGCATCAATCGCCCGCTCGCCCCCTTTGACGGCAACATACATCAGGCGTGCTCCACAATCGTTGTGCGCGGCAATCCGGCAAGGCGGTTGCCGCAGGTGAAGACCGCGTCAAACCCTTGCGGAAACAAGGCGCGGTTGGCTTGGAACGGGGCGGCGTCCGGAACGCTCAGGAACCGTTGGGTTTCAATGCCCGGCCCGCGCAAACGGTATCCCGTGGCAGACAGCTGCGGCACCTCGACAATCAATGTGACCGATCGGTCGGGATAATCGGCAAGGCCGATCGCAAAGCGGTCAAAGGGGGCCAGATCTGCCCATGTGCCAAAAGCAAAGGCGGCAGAGCCTGCATCGCACAGCGGCGCGCCGCAATGAAAGGTGATCCAGTTGCGCAGGGCCGCACAATCCAGCGATCCGGCCAGATGCACCGGGGTGCCGCCGTCCAGCAAGGTCAGGGCCAAGGCCCCCGCCGCGGCAGAAAGGGGGGCGGGCGGGCTGGCCCCTTCCAAATCCACGATCACGCCCGGTTCGGACAGGGCACGCAGGATCTGGCGAAAGGCAAAGGCGGATTGGGTGGACGGCGCAGAAAAACCGCCCGACAGGGCATCGACAGGGCCGTCTTTCATGCGTCTTCTCCGCGCATCAGGGTAAAGAATTCAACTTGCGTCGCCGCCGCCTTTTCGGCGCGCCCGCGCGCGGCGGTGGCCTCTGCCTCGGCCAAGGGGGCCAAAAGGCTGCTGTGCAGCCCGGCATGCAAAGGATTTTGAAGCAGGGCGTCCACCACAGCGGCACGGCGCGCCTGCTCGGCGCTGCGACCTTGCACAACCGCATGGCCAACTTCGCCCGTGGCAAGGCGCACAGAACAGCGCGTGACCGTCATCTCGCCCAGATGAAAGGCATCGCCCGTGCCGCCCATGCGTCCTTGAACCATGACCGATCCCACTTCAGGACCGCGCAGCAAACTGTGGTCGGCCAGACCCTCTGGCAGGGCCAGCGCCAAACGCTCTGCAAGCATTTGCGGCGCGGCGCGGGACAAAAGGCCCATCCAGGCTGGGCGGTCAAAAAGGGGGGCGGGACTGGCTTGCATTGTGGCGAATGTCCTATACAACTAGACAAGTCATACCGCGAAACCCACAAAACCGTTGCGAAGCTTTTGTGAACTTTGTGTGACAATTGGGGGTAGGATGCCAAAACCAAGCCTGTGGGGCGATATTGCAGACACCCTGACCGCAGAGGTTGGCCGGGGCGGATATGCCCCCGGCGACAAGTTACCCTCTGAAGCGGAGTTGTCGCTGCGCTTTGGCGTCAATCGCCATACCGTTCGCCGGGCGCTGGCCCATTTGGCGGGACAGGGCTTGTTGCACGCACGGCGCGGCGCGGGGGTTTTTGTTGCAGCGCGGCCCACCGAATATCCCTTGGGCCAAAGGGTGCGCTTTGCCCAAGCGGTGCAGGCCGGTGGCCAATCCCCCTCGCGCCGGTTCCTGCGCCGCGAAACCCGCAGCGCCGCGCAGGAAGAAGCCCGGCTTCTGGGCCTGACCGATGGCGCGCAAGTCCATGTCGTTGAAGGGATTTCCTTGGCCGACGGCCTGCCGCTGGCCGCGTTTCAATCCGTCTTCCCGGCGCTGCGCTTTGCGGGCTTGCTGCAACGCTTGGACAGCACCTTGTCCATCACCCAAGCCCTGCGCGACGAGGGGCTTGCCGATTATACGCGCGCCAGCACGCGCATCGTGGCAGACCGCGCCGGCGCGGCCCTCGCCGGGTTGTTGCACCTGCCTGAAGGGGCCCCTGTTCTGCGCACCAAGGCGGTGAATGTCGATGCCTTCGGCCAGCCGGTGGAATTTGGCACAACCTGGTTTGCCGGCGACCGCGTGACTTTGACCGTCGGTCCGGATGAGTGCGAAAAATAACGAAAATTAGCCGAAATCGTCACATCACCGTTGCTTTGCGCGTTTATCTTTTTCGAACAAATGCCAAGGGACGAGACGATGCATCCTAAACTTCATCCACTGCGATTGACCGGGGCCAGTGTTCTTCGAGAAGGCCGGATGCAAGACACGGACATTGCCTTTGCCGATGGCCGGATCGTCGACGAGGATCTGCCCGAAGTGGATATGACCGGCTTTCTGATTCTGCCCGGTATCATTGATCTTCACGGCGACGGATTTGAGGCGAATTTGTTTCCGCGCCCGACGGCGGGCTTTCCGATGGCCACGGCCTTGGCCGCAACAGATCGTTTGGCCGCCGCCCACGGCGTGACCACCGCCTACCTTGCGCAATCGTGGAGCTGGGAAGGCGGGCACCGCGGCCCCGAGCAGGCAGAAGCCCTGTGTGCAGGTCTTGCGGCGTATCGGCCGCGCGCCATGGTGGACCTGCGCGTCCAAATCCGCGCAGAAACGCATCTGGTCGACCAAGAGACGCAGCTGATCGATCTGGTGCGCCGTCACAAGGTGGGCTTTGTGGTGTTCAACAACCATCTCGATGAAGGGTTGCAGACCTATCGCAGCAATCCCGCAGGCTTTGCCTTTTGGGCGCGCAAGGCGGGCACCACCGTTGAAGAACTGCATGCGCGCATCCAAGCCGCGCAAGGCCGCGCCCGCGACGTGCCCCGCAGTCTGTGCCGCATCGCCGAAGCCTTTGACGAGATGCACGTGACCTATGGCAGCCACGATGACCCCGATGGCGAGACGCGCGAATTCTTTGCGGCCTTGGGGGCGCGTATCGCCGAATTCCCCACCGCCCGCAACGCAGCAGCGGCGGCCAAGGCCATGTCCTGCCCGGTCTTGATGGGCGCGCCCAATGTGGTGCGTGGCGGCTCTCAGGCGGGGAATATCTCGGCCTCGGATCTGATCCGTCAGGGCCTGTGCGATGCTTTGGTTTCCGACTATCACATGCCCGCCTTGGCCGAAGCCGCCTGGACGCTGGTTGATCGCGGCTGGCGCAGCCTTGAAAAGGCTTGGGCGATGATCTCGTCTCAACCGGCCGAAATTCTGGGTCTGGCCGACCGTGGCCGCCTGTCGCGCGGCAAACGGGCGGATATGGTGATCATCAATGCGCAAACCCGCGCGATCGAGGCGACCATTTCCGGCGGTCGTCTGGCCTATCTGACGGGCGAGGCTGCGGCGCGCCTGATGGCCCCCTCGCAGCGCATGCTCATCGCCTCGGAATAACGAAACCCGCGGCGGGATCAGCCGCGGTATTTCTCCAGAAAGGCTTCGGCCTTCAGGCTGCGAAAATCCATCAGCGCGCTGCGCAACCGATCATGCGGCCAATCCCACCACGCCAGCGCCATCAAGCGGTCCGCGATGCCTTTGGCAAAACGCGGGCGCAGGGGCGCGGCCGGAAGGCCGGCGTAAATCATAAACGGGGGGACATCGCGCGTCACCACCGCACCAGAGGCGATGATCGCCCCCGCGCCGATGGTCACATCCGGCTTGATGATGGCACCATGTCCGATCCATGTATCCGGGCCGATGACCGTGCGCCGCGCCGCACGGGCAGCGAAGAAAGCCGTGTCGTCGGTAACGTCGTCCCAATAATAGCTGGATCGATACAAGAAATGGTGCAAACTCGCATGATCCATCGGGTGATCGGTGGGCCCGATGCGTGTCATCGCCGCGATATTTGCGAACTTGCCCACCGTCGTGTTGGCAATATCCGTCAGACGTTCGCAATAGGCATAGTCTTCAAAGGTTGAATTCAACACGCGGCAATCTTCGCCGACTTCGCAATAGGCGCCAAAGGTCGAATTGGCGATTTTGGCACCCGCATGCACCAAGGGTTCGCTGGCAGAAAGTTTTGGCATGTCTTACCCTTTGATCAATTTGCGGCGCAGCCAGCCCGACAGGCTGTCCATCGCCATGACCATCAACACGATCAGCGTGATGTAATAGGCGACCTCTTCCCAATCCTTCTGGGTCTGGATGGCTTGGGTCAGCAAAAGCCCGATCCCGCCGCCGACGATGGCACCAATCACCGTCGCACTGCGGGTGTTTGATTCCAAAAAGTACAAAACCTGCGACAAAAGCACCGGTGTGACCTGCGGGATCACCCCAAAGCGGGCACGCTGCAGCCCGTTCGCCCCGGTAGAGCGGAGCCCCTCAACCTGCTTTTCATCGATATTTTCCAACGCCTCGGAAAAGGTTTTCCCAAAGGATCCGGTGTCTGTGATCAAGATCGCAAGCGCCCCCGTCATCGGGCCGGGCCCAAAAGCGCGCGACAGGATGATGGTCCAGATCAACCCATCGACCCCGCGGATAAAATCAAACACCCGGCGAAAGGCAAACCGCACCGCGCGCAGCGGCATAAAGTTCGACGCGGCGGCAAAGCCCAGTGGCAAGGCGATCAGCGCCGCCCCCATTGTTCCCAGAAAGGCCATCAAGATGGTCTCGAAGATTGCCCAGATCACATCGCCGTGCCGCCACATCTTGTTGGTCCACACCTCTGAGACCATGTAGGAAAAATTGCTGCGTGCGGTTTCGATCCGGGGGTCCCAAAGCGCAAGTTCGGCAAGGTCGACAATGCTCTTGCCATGAAAAGGACTGTCGAGCGTGAAGAAAGACAACTCCCATCCCGCTTCGTATTTGAAGGTTTCGACCTTGGAGCGGGAATAGTTGAAACGGCCTGCGGCGGTTGTGACGGATATCTTGTTGGGCGATACCGAAATCCAGTCCGGAACCGGCTCTGGCGCCGTCATGGCAACCTTTCCGTTCACGGGCTTGATGTCGATGGTGCCGTATCCGGGCACGACATAGCGCGCGCCGGCGGCGTCATAGGTCACGACATTGCCTTGGCCAAGGTCAACCGTCGTCACATCGCCTTGAATGGTCACCCAGTCCGGCACCATGCCGTCAGGATAGGTGCCCTTGTTCTCGCCTTCGATTGCAACAACGATCTCTCCGGTCCGGTTGTCGCGCGTGACGTGGGTTTTGTGCGACCAGAAGTCCGACAAAAGGATCGCTGCATTGTCCAACCGCGCGCGCGCGGCCAGTCCCGGCAGATCAAAGGCAAAGAAGATATAGGTCAGATAGACCAGGATCACGACGGGCACTGACAGGGCAAACAGGCGGCGGCGGGTAAAGGTTGCCACCAATTGGTCGGCCAAAGGCGGCGTTTGGGTGAAACTGGTCATCTTATTGCCCCTTGACCAAACGGCTGCGGAAATGATCAGAGACGCGGTCGATCAAGAAGATCGTCAAGAACAACAAAATGAAGATCGCGACCACTTTGTCATAACGTCCCTGTCCCCATTGCATGGCGATCTTCAGGTCATAGCCAATCCCGCCTTCGCCAACAAAACCCAGGATGGCCGAGGCGCGCACGTTGATTTCAAACCGAAGAAGCCCGTAAGACAGCCAATTGGGGGCCACCTGCGGGATCACGCCCAGCCACATTCTTTGCCCCCAGGTCGCCCCAACCGATGCCAGTCCTTCCACCGGCTTCAGATCGGCGTTCTCGGCCACTTCGGAAAACAGCTTGCCCAAAGCGCCGCTTGCATGCAGCGAAATGGCGATCACCGCCGGCACCGGACCGCCGCCCAGAATGTAGATCAGCATCAGCGCGATGACGATTTCAGGGATGGCGCGCAGCCCGTCCATCGTGCGGCGAAACACCGGAATAAGCGCGGGCCAGCGGGCCAATCCCCGCGTGGACAACAGCGCCAGAACCATGCCGGCCATCGCACCCAGCAGGGTCGACACAGCGGCGATGTTCAGCGTTTCAATCAACGAGGGCAGAAATTCAAGAAACAGTCCGGGCAGATTGGCGCGGTTGGTCCAGGCTTCCGAGATCACCTCGGCCCCGAAATCACCCATCTGCGGAACCCCGGACCAAAAGCCGCCAGCATTGCGGTCTTCCGCCAAAATCCACCCCGAGGCCATCAGACCCACGAACAGCACCATCAAGATACCGCCATACATCCGCTTGCGGCGCACCATCTCAAGATAGGCGCTGCGATGATCGGTCAGATCCGGGCGTTGTCCGGGTTCTGGCCCAAAGGCGATATCAACCATGTCTGTCCCCGATAAAAAAGATCCGGGCCGCCCCATGGGACGGCCCGGTTCAGTATTTTGAAATTACATGCCTTCTTGCATTTTCCGTGCGGCAATCACGCCCTGATAGGCGTCATGCGTGACCGGAACAAAGTCCTTGTTCTCGCCGCCCGACACGCCATAGGCGCAATCCTTGTCGGTTTCATGCAGGTCGGCCGACAGTTGAATGACCTTGTCCTTGACGTCCTGCGGCAGGGCCTTGCGCACCACCATCGGGCCTTCCGGGATCATCGCCGAGCGCCAGATTTCCACGAGGTTGTTCATGTCAACAAGGCCGGCATCCGCTGCCTTGCGGAACGCGCCCGAGGCATAGCCGTCTTCCCAGTTGCCCACGCCATCCGCCCACGACACGCCGGCGTCAAAATCGCCGTTCGCCACGCCGACGATGGTCTGCTCGTGACCGCCCGACATTTTCACTTCAGCGAAGTAGTCTTCCAAGGTGCCGTATTTGGCCAGCAATTCAGCCGCAGGAACCAGATAACCCGAGGTGGAGTTCGGCTCGGCAAAGGCAAAGATCTTGCCCTTGGCATCGTCCATCGAGGTGATGCCGGTGTCCTTGCGGGTGAAGCCGATCGAATAGTAACCGGTCGAATCGTTGGTGTGCATCGTCGTCAAAGCGACTTCGACAGCTTCGGGATCGGTCAGGAAGGTCTTGGCATAAGCCGAGGCACCCAGCCACGCCATGTCAAGCGTTCCGCCCAGCAGACCCTGAATCACACCGTCGTAATCGGCAGGCGTGAACAGTTTGACCGGAACGCCCAAGGCGTCTTCGATCATCTTGCGGTAGCATTCGTTCGAACTGATCCGGTCTTGGGCGTTTTCACCGCCAAGGATCCCGATGTTGAATTCGGTGATCGCATCCTGGGCAGAAGCAGCACCGGACAGAACGGTGGTGGCGGCAAGGGCGGCAAGCAGCAGTTTCATTGTCGTCTCCAGAGTTGATGGCCCAAAGGGGCCGGGGTGGTTAGGAAAGAAGGGTTTGCGCATAGACATCGTCCGCGGCCCGATCGGTTGGCATCGCGGTTGACGTGGCGGATTCGTTGAAACTGGCATCGGCGCCGTAGATGTCGCGGGCGACACCCGTTGACAGCTGATCGGGCGATCCGTCGAAGACGATGCGCCCGTCGCGCATGCCGATCACCCGGTCGCAATAGCGCCGCGCGGTATCAAGCGTGTGCAGGTTGGCGATGACCATCCGGCCATCTTCCACATTGATGCGCCGCAGCGTGTCCATCACGATCTGGGCGTTCATCGGGTCAAGGCTGGCGATGGGTTCATCGGCCAGAATGATCTTGGGATCTTGCATCAAGGCGCGGGCAATGGCGACGCGCTGTTGTTGGCCACCGGACAGGGCTTCGGCGCGTTTCGGGGCCTGTTCCGAAATGCCCAGACGGTCCAAAATCTCCAGCGCGCGCAGAATATCGGTGCGCGGCCAGATGTTGAACATGGTCTGCACCGTCGAGCGGCGATTCAAGATACCGTGCAAGACGTTCGAGGCCACATCCATGCGCGGCACCAGATTGAACTGTTGGAAAATCATGGCGCAGCGGCCCTGCCAGGCGCGTTTGTCCGCGCCGGTCAGGCTCAGCACATTACGCCCTTCGAACAAAATCTCGCCTTCGGAGGCGTCTGTCAGACGATTGATCATGCGCAGCAAAGTGGATTTGCCCGCCCCCGACCGCCCAATGATGCCCACAAATGCAGGCTTTTCGATCGCGAACGATGCAGATTGAACGGCCGCTTTCGATCCGAAATAGCGGCTGGTGTTGACGATCTGCAACAGCATGGACAAGCTCCTGTTTGGCAGGGGCAAGCTATGGCCGCTTGGTGACGCTTCGGTGTCGTTTGGATGAAGCTTTTCCGTCAGAAGGCATCAGGCCTGACCAATCTGACACCAAACTGTTATATTTTGGCGGGTTTTGTCTTAACCGGCGTCCTTCACCGCCTCCATCGCGACATAGGTAGAGGTTGAGGCGACATGGGGCAGGGCAGAAATATGTTCGCCCAAGACCCGCCGGTACGATTGGATATCCGAGGTGCGCACCTTCAAAAGATAGTCAAACCGGCTGGCGATCATGTGGCAGGCTTCGATCTCTGGCACTTTCAGAACCGCTTTGTTGAAGGCCGACAACGCCGCCTCGCGGGTATCAGACAGTTTCACCTCCACAAAGGCGACATGGGCCAGTCCCATCGCAATCGGATCCAGCACGGCGCGGTAGCCGGCGATCAACCCCTCGTCTTCCAGCTTTTTGATGCGCGCTTGCGTTGGGGATTTTGACAGGCCGATCCGCCGGGCCACCTCGGCCGCAGACAATCGCCCGTCGGTGGACAAAAGCGCCAAGATCGCCTGATCAAAGCGGTCGGGCGCGGCAGTGTTCATTTGATCTGTCCTTTGGCTAAAATGCAGGCGGATCGCCTGATGAACTTGCTATCATAAGGCGAACGGCCTGCCAATTCCGCTGTATGATGGGCCTTGCCCTACAGGAGTATTCCAAGATGATCCGCGATATGTCTGCCGCCTGGGACCAGATTTGCCAAGGCAGCCTGACCGATGAGGCGGCCTTGCTCGCCCAGTTGATCACCGAGGCGGGACTGGACCAGCCCGCGCGCGCCCGAATCGTGGCCGCCGGCGCCGATCTGGTGGCCCAGATCCGCAGCAGTGTGAAACCGGGCCTGATGGAGGTGTTTCTGGCCGAATATGGCCTGTCCACGGACGAGGGCATCGCGCTGATGTGTCTGGCCGAGGCGCTGCTGCGCGTGCCCGATGCCGACACGATGGATGCCCTGATCGAAGACAAGATCGCCCCCTCCGACTGGGGCCGGCATCTGGGCAAATCGGCCTCCAGCCTTGTCAATGCCTCCACCTGGGCGCTGATGTTGACCGGCAAGGTCCTGGATGAGCGTGAGCCCGGCGTCGTGGGCCATTTGCGCGCGGCCGTCAAACGCCTTGGAGAGCCGGTGATCCGCACCGCCGTCGCCCGCGCCATGAAGGAAATGGGCCGCAACTTCGTGCTGGGCGAGACGATCGATCTGGCCATGAAACGGGCCGCAGAGTTGGAAGCCAAGGGCTATACCTACAGCTATGACATGCTGGGCGAGGCCGCCCGCACCGAAGCGGACGCCCGCCGCTATCATCTGTCCTACTCCAAGGCGATCACGGCGATTGCCCGGGCGGCGGTGCACGGCGATATCCGCAGCAATCCGGGCATTTCGGTCAAACTCTCGGCGCTGCATCCGCGCTATGAGGTCGCCAAGCGAGAGCGCGTGATGGTCGAACTGGTGCCGCGCGTGAAGGCGCTGGCAGGTCTGGCCCGCGCCGCCGGGCTGGGCTTCAACATCGACGCCGAAGAGGCCGATCGTCTGGCCCTGTCGCTGGAGGTGATCGAAGAGGTTTTGCGCGACGAAAGCCTGAAAGGCTGGGACGGGTTCGGCGTTGTGGTGCAGGCCTATGGCCGCCGGGCGGGGGCGGTGATCGACTGGCTGTACGCTTTGTCGGGGAAACTGGACCGCAAGATCATGGTGCGCCTCGTCAAGGGCGCCTATTGGGACGCCGAGGTAAAGCGAGCGCAGGTCTTGGGCTTGGCCTCTTTCCCGGTCTTCACGCGCAAACAAGCCACCGATGTCAGCTATCTGGCCCAGGCCCGCAAACTGCTGGCGATGACCGACCGGATCTATCCGCAATTTGCCACACACAATGCCCATACGGTTGCGGCCATTCTGGATATGGCGACAGACTCCTCTGCGTTCGAATTTCAACGTCTGCACGGCATGGGCGAACGTTTGCATGACATCGTCTTGTCGGCAAAAGGCACGCGCTGCCGCATCTATGCCCCCGTGGGGGCCCACCGCGATCTTTTGGCCTATCTGGTGCGCCGCCTGCTGGAAAACGGGGCCAATTCCAGCTTTGTCAACCAGATCGTCAATGCCGAGGTCCCCCCCGAACGTGTGGCTGCCTGCCCCGTCACCGCGATGGAGGGGATGGCAAAGGTTGCCAACCCGGCCATATTGACAGGGCCCGGCCTTTTTGGCGCGCGCGCCAATGCAAAGGGCTGGGATCTGACGGATGCCGTTGATCTGGCGGCGATCGATGCCGCCATGGCCCCGCATATGCTGCACGCCTTCCACGCCGCCCCTTTGATCGCCGGGCGCCCTGTGGGCGGTCTGCGCACCGCGGTGCACGATCCTGCGTCGCGCGCCGAAGTGGGCTATGTCATGTCCAGCGCGCCGGGGGATGTCGGCAGCGCCTTGCATCTGGCAGAGCCTTGGGCCGCCCCCCCCGAGGTGCGCCGTGACATCTTGATCCGGGCGGCCCATCTTTATGAAGAGAATTTCGGCCAGATCTTCGCTCTTTTGACCCGCGAGGCGGGTAAGACCCGCGCCGATGCCCTGTCCGAACTGCGCGAGGCGGTCGATTTTCTGCGCTATTACGCCGATCAGTCACACCAAACCCATCCGGCGCGCGGCATCTTTGTCTGCATCAGCCCTTGGAATTTTCCGCTGGCCATCTTTTCGGGTCAGATCGCTGCGGCGCTGGCGGCGGGAAATGCGGTTCTGGCCAAACCGGCCCCCCAGACGCCGCTGATCGCCCATCTGGCGGTCACGCTGCTGCATCAGGCCGGGGTTCCCCGAACCGCCCTGCAACTGCTGCCGGGCGACGCCGCGGTCGGCGCGGCCCTGACGTCGGATGCCCGGGTGGATGGGGTGGCCTTTACCGGGTCCACCGCCACGGCACTGAAAATCCGCAGCGCCATGGCCCAGCATCTCACGCCCGGCGCGCCGCTGATTGCCGAAACCGGCGGGCTGAACGCGATGATGGTCGATTCCACCGCCCTGCCCGAACAGGCGGTGCGCGATATTCTGGCGTCGGCCTTCCAATCGGCGGGGCAACGCTGCTCGGCGCTGCGCTGTTTGTATGTGCAAGAAGATATCGCGGCGACCGTCACAGAAATGCTGTTCGGCGCGATGGAGGAACTGACCATCGGCCAGCCTGCCGATCTCAGCACCGACGTCGGCCCCCTGATCGATGGCGAAGCGCAGGCCGCCATAGCCGCCTATATCGATGCCGCGCGGGCCGAGGGCCGCGTGATGAAGGAAATGGCCGCACCGTCCCCCGGCCATTTCATCGCGCCCACGGTGATCCGCGTTTCGGGGCTGGAACAGATGCCCCGCGAAATCTTTGGCCCCGTGCTGCATCTGGCCACCTTCCGCGCCGGTCAACACGCGGCGGTGGTGCAGGCGGTCAATGCCTCGGGCTATGGGCTGACATTCGGTCTGCACACCCGGATCGATGACCGTGTGCAGTCGGTGACCGAGGCCCTGCATGTGGGCAATGCTTACGTCAACCGCAACCAGATCGGCGCGGTCGTGGGCAGCCAACCGTTCGGCGGCGAGGGGATGTCGGGGACCGGACCCAAGGCCGGCGGGCCAGACTATCTGGCGCGCTTTACGCGGGCCCCTGCGCCCGACCTGCCCGGCGTGCAGCCCCAAACGACCGAACCGGCGCTGGCCGCCGCCCTGCGGATGGCCCCTGCGGTGCAGCACCGGCCGCAGGCCATCGTGCTGGGCGGCCCAACGGGCGAATCCAACCGGCTGACCTTTGTTCCCCGCGCCCCGCTTTTGTGCCTCGGGCCCAGCCTGCCCGCCGCCTTGGCTCAGGCCGAATCCGTTCGCGCTTTGGGCGGCACGGCGATCGAAGCGCCGGGTCTGGATCCGGCCGTCCTGACGCGGCTGACGGGGTTTTCGGCGGCGCTTTTCTGGGGCCCGGCGGCGCAGGCCCGCGCCTATGCTCTGGCCTTGGCGGCCCGCAGCGGCCCCATCCTGCCCTTGATCGCAGATGTGCCCGACACTGGCCACGTCATGCTGGAACGTCATGTCTGCATTGATACCACGGCCTCTGGCGGCAACGCGCAGCTTTTGGCCCAAGGCGCTGCGTGACACCAAGATGCGCCGCACGGCGCAAGGCGCTTGTCACCGCTTGACCTTGGCCCGCGGATCGGAAAGCATAAGGCCATGTTTCCGATCCGCGATCACAACCCATCCGGACGAAGGCCCTATGTGACCTTTGCGTTGATTGCGGCCAATGTCGCGATCTTTGTCGGCTACTGGGTCGCTTTGCCCAGTGACACCCAATTGGCCTATTTCTTCTTCAACTGGGGTCTTGTGCCGGAACGCCTGATGCAGGGGCAGGGCTTTGCCACGATCTTGACCTCGATGTTCCTGCACGGGGGCTGGATGCATCTGCTGGGGAACATGTGGTTCTTGTGGATCTTTGGCGACAATCTGGAAGATGAAATGGGCCACCGCAGCTTTGCGGGGTTCTATCTTCTGTCCGGATGCGCCGCCGCCGCCCTGCAAGTGGCGATTTCACCCTATTCGCCGCTGCCAATGGTGGGCGCTTCGGGGGCCATTGCCGGGGTCATGGGGGGCTATCTTTTGCTGTTCCCCAAGGCCCGTGTCGATGTTCTGTTCATTTTCATCATCTTCTTTCGCATCTTTCCCATACCGGCCTGGATTGTCTTGGGGGTCTGGATTGGCCTTCAACTGATCAGCGGTGCCGCCACCCCAACCGAGGCGGGCGGCGTCGCCTACTGGGCGCATATCGGCGGGTTTGCGGGCGGTCTATGCCTGACGATCCCGGCGCTTTTGCGGCGCGGTGGGCGCGGCTATTGGCTGCGCACGGGCGGCGAGCCGCCGCATCCCGCTGCGCAATATCCCCTGTCCAAGTCGCTGGTGCCCCGCGTGCCCCGGCGATGAAGGGCACCTGTCATTGCGGTGCGGTCGAACTTCGGGTTGGGCTTTCGGCGGGGCTGGCCAGTGCCCGGCGCTGCGATTGTTCGTTCTGCCGCAGGCGCGGTGCCATCGTTGTCACGGCCGCTATGGGCGGGGTGGAGGTGGTTCAAGGTGCCGATCAATTGACGCTTTACACCTGGGGCACAGGGACAGCGCAGCATTATTTCTGCAAGATCTGCGGGATCTACACGCATCATCGCCGTCGGTCCAATCCGAACGAATATGGCGTGAATGTCGCGATCCTCGAGGGGATCAACCCCCGCGATCTGGGCGAGGTGCCTTGGTCCGACGGGGTGAACCACCCTTCGGACCGCACGCCTTGATCGGGGCCCCAGCGGGGCAGGTCAGCCGCGGATCACTTTGGAAAAGCTGTCAAAGATCTGGTCATTGGCCGAAATCACCGCGCCCTTGGCCAGAATGTCATCGCCCTCGCGCACCGGGGCGTTGATGCCGCCCGCCTCTTTGACCAGCAAAAGCCCGGCCGCAATATCCCAAGGCTGCAATTCGCGTTCCCAGTATCCTTCGTACCGTCCGGCCGCCACATAGGCCAGATCCAACGAGGCCGCCCCCCAGCGCCGAACGCCTGCGCAGGCGGGCATCAGCCGGGCAAGGTCTTGCAACATGGCCGGAAGGGTCCGTTTGGCCCCAAAAGGCACCCCGGTTGCAAAAACCGCCTCAGACATGGTTCGCCGTCCAGACACACGCAAGCGGCGGCTGTCGTTCAACCAGCAGCCCGCACCCTTTTCGGCCCAAAAGGTTTCGTCCTTGGCCGGGTCATGCACCACCGCCGAGACGATTTCGCCCTTGTGCTCCAGCGCAATCGACACGGCCCAATGGGGCATGCCATGCAGGAAATTCGTCGTGCCGTCCAAAGGGTCCACAATCCAGCGGCGCGTCGGATCCTGGCCCTCATCCTCGCCGGTTTCCTCGCCCAGCCAGCCATAGGTTGGCCGCCCGCCCATCAGGTCTTCCTTGATGATCCGCTCTGCCTCGCGGTCGGCCTTGGTCACGAAATCCCCCGGACCCTTGGTTGACACTTGCAGGTTTTCCACCTCGCGGAAATCCTTGACCAAGCTTTTGCCCGCGCGGCGCGCAGCTTTGATCATCAGGTTAAGGTTGGCACTGCCTTGCATGGGTGGTCTCCGGCGGGGGTTAAGCGTGGTTCCCTACACGGCGAGGCGGCGCTTGAAAAGGGGGGCCGTCTGCCGGCCGCGTCCATGCGGCGGGCCAGCGGCGGTATTTTCGGCCATCGCGCCGCCCGCCGGTCAGCGACGAGCCAGTTCGGCCGCAAAAAACGGTTCAGGATCGTCCACCTCGGTCAGGCGTTTGCCGATGATCTGCCAGAACCGGCTGCCAACGGACCGCACGAAATGCCGATCATGGCTGACCAGCAGGCACGTGGCCCCCTGGCCAAGCAATTCCTCTTCCAACGCCTCTTGGCCCTCGATGTCCAAATGGTTGGTCGGCTCGTCCAGAAGATAGAAATTCGGATCCGACAGTCGCAAAAGCAGCATCGCCAGCCGCGCCTTTTGCCCGCCCGACAGTTTGGCAACGGGTTTGCCCTGCCAGTCAGACTTGACACCCGCCCCCGCCAGCAGGTTGCGCGCGGTGCTGTCCGCCGCCGTTTGGCGCGTGACCAGATCAAAGGGCGTGGCCTGTCCGGGCAGTTGTGACAGCATCTGATCGGAATAGCCCAAGGCCAGACTGGGCACCGACCGGATCGCGCCCTCTGCCCCCTGAATCGCGGCCAGAACCGCGCGGATCATCTGGGTCTTTCCCGCGCCATTGGCGCCCAGCAAAACCACCCGGTCACCCTTTTCGATCCATTTTTGCCCCGTGCGGAACAGATCGCGCCCGTCGGGGGCGCGGATCGCCGCGTCATTCAACGTGATCAGCGCCTTGGCATGGGTGCCCGAGTTGGTCAGCTTGATCGCCCCGGCCGAGGCTTCTTTGTGGGCCGGGCGCGCAGAGGCCTCGATCTTGGCCGCCCGTTCGGTCAGTTGGTTGGTCTTGGTGATCAACAGATCAGAACCAGAGTTGACGCCAATATTCTTCAGCTTCGCCGCCTGACGGCGCAGCTGGTCCGCGCGCGCCAGATCATTGTCAAACCGCCGCTCGTCCGCCTCGTCCGCCTTTTGCAACTCTTGCAAGGCAGGCGTGTAGGGCAGTGCAAAAAACCGCGACCGGTCGGCGCGCAAAAACAAGGTGCGGTTGGTGGCCCCGTCCAGAAAGGCGCGGTCGTGGCTGGTGATGATCACGCCCACATCGCGCGGCAGCGCCGCCAGCCAATCTTGCAAGATGCCGATGCGCGACAGATCAAGGTGGTTGGTGGGTTCGTCCAGCAGGTACAGGTCCGGCTCGGTGATCGCGGCGCGGGCGAGAAGCGCGGTGCGCTGCCAGCCGCCCGACAAAGAGTGCAGCGGCGTGTCGCGGAACGCTTCGGGGACAGACAGATCATCCAGCACGATATCGACCCGCCACGATTCCTCCTCCGCCTGATCGGGCGTCAGCGCGGAAAGGACGGCAGCGCGAAAGGTGAGGGGCAGGATCGCCGGGGGAACATCCTGCAGCACCAACGCCGCTTTCAGGCCGCGCGCGCGGGTGATGTCACCACTCGTCGGTTCTCCGCTTCCCGAAAGCAGCGATAAAAGGGATGTTTTTCCCCGCCCATTCGCCGCGACAAGGCCAATGCGGTCGCCTTGGGTGACGGTGAAGGTGAGATCGGTGAAAAGGGGCAGCGCGATGGTCAGCGACAGGGCGCGGGCGGCGAGGAGGGTCATGGGGCTTGTCCGTTATGGGCATGGGGCGCAAAGGCGCATGGATGCGGGCGGACCATTCGGCGGGATGTGCCGGGGTCAGCCCTGCGGCGGGCGCAGGGCACAGACAGGGCCGGGGCGGCGTTCCTTGGTGAAGCGGGTTTTCATGGCGGGAAGGGTGGCAGGATTTGGGGGGTGGGGTCAAGGGGGGCGGGGCATGCGGGCGGCCCGTTGTCAAGGTTCCGCCCCCCGCCTCGGAAGGTGTCACCTATGACGGCCCCATCCCCGGAGGGCCCTGGATAGACGCGGGCCACCTTCGCCCCGGCGACCGTCTCCTGAACCCCGACGGCACCTGGGCCGAGGTGGTTTCAGTCGAGGAGCGCGCCGAACCGCTTGATGCCTGGACCCTGCCGGTCGACCTGCTGTAGTCAGTGTGAAGTGGGGTGCATGATCACGGCAACTTTTTGGTACGCCTCTGAGGGCCGCTAAGGTTGCTTTCTTCATTACTGTGCGCATCACTGGGTTGCCGATGATCGTAAAAGGAACAACTGTTTTGGTACCTACGCTGACCCCCTTGCCAATTCAGGATCGCTTAGTCGGTTATGGAGCAACACTCAAAGCAAATGGTGTGACTGCAGTGCCCGGAGACCCAAGCAAGTTCCCTGATCTGTTCACGGGCAAACCGGAATTTGTGGGGAACGCCGTGGGGCCGGGCGTCGGGCATATCTATTCCGTCAAAGTTGTCGAAAGTGGTGCGGCAGATGGGCTCGTTGGCTATACCTTGAGCGATACAAGCGATACGCGATTGGGCCAGATGGACAGAGCCCTCGGCAAAGTCCTGCCGGATGTTGGCCAAAGCCCGATGACAAGCCCGCTGGCAATCCCGCCTCCTTGGTGGGCTTTCCCATGACATCCGAACATAAGCCAACTGCACCTCGCCGAAGTTACCGCAGTAACCATGCGGAGCACCGCGAAAACATTTTGAAGAAGTGTGGCCCCGAAGTTGTTCATGCATTGAACCAGTCGGTCGGTTTTTTTGAAGACTATCATCGGGCAAAAGGAGCCTTGCACAACCTTTGCTATACACCGACTTTTGAGCAAGGAAACAAGAGGTTTACCGCAGGATCCAGCGATCCGGACATCAAGGCAATGCTCGCTCGGATGGTAATAGCTTTGGCCAAGATTGACGCCCTGATTGTCCCGACAGATGAAGAGTCAGTGCAACAGGGGGTCGACCATTACAATCTCGACATCAAGAACATAGAAATTCACAAGGCGCAGGGCAAAGGGCCCATCCCGCGATTTCCGCCGCCTCCACTGACGCGAACGATGACTGAAGTCCGGATACTTCAACTTGCCATAAAAGCGGCTGAAGGTATCCTTGACCCCAGCCAAATCGTTGTCGAACGCCGGTCCGGGTCGCTCAAGAAGTTGCGGTGTCTGGTGGTGCAATTTTCCACAGTGTGTGTTCTGAAAGTCGTGGTTGCCATCGAATTCGAGGGGATGCAGGTTTGGTCCTCGGCGGTTGGGCTATGCCATCCGGAAAAGCTGCCTGCCCCCCTCCTGACCTTCATGACAATATCGCCCGCCAGCGATTTTGCATGGCCCTCCGA
>CANHLE010000052.1 GCA_947461435.1 Paracoccaceae bacterium
CAGGGATGGCAAGGCGCTCGGGCCAAGCGGCGGTTCTTTTTGGGGCGATTATGGTTGGTGCCGCCATCGCGGTTTATCTGCAACGTGCCTTCAGCGGTGGAGGGATCACATGATACGGCTCGTGGCTTTGGGATGCGGTCTATTGTGCGGGGCAGGAATCGTTCTATCCGGCCTTCATGATCCGGCTTTGCTGCACTCATTTTTGATGCCGCAAGCGAGTTGGGCATATTCATTGGGTCTGGGTCTGCTCGTCGCGATTATTGCGGCAAGTCTTGTCGTCACCATAGCGGGCCATGGGAATACTGCCTTGCTCGGCGGCGAGGTTGACCCACTGCACCGCGCAAAGGGCTGGAAGCCATTGTTGAGTGCCGTCTTGTTCGGTCTGGGCTGGGGGCTGACGGGGTACATCCCTTTGACGGCCATGGTCGCCGCAGGAATGTTTTCTCCGGGTGCCTCAATATTTCTTGGGTCAGTTCTGGGGGGAATGATCGTGTTCGATCTGCTCAATGGGGACATTGGGCGAACGAATGGCCGGCCAGGTTCGCGCGGTTGATCCTTAAAATTTGCTAAAGTGTCCCTCGACGCACGGCCCATTCGCTTGCCGACCTTTAAGAAGATCACGCCACGGCCCAATGCGGTAAAGTGCGATCCCGCCGCACCGGCGCGTGGATTTAGATGGAACCTTGGTGCCGCTGCCACGTTTGTGTGATGAAGCAGATGGCCGGCGCGTCAATCAGACACGGTGGCATAAGGAACAGGAGAGTTTTTCTGATTTCCTGTCCTGACCAACGCAGCGGTAGTCGAGCCTTTATCCCACCCGCAGGCCATCTGTTTCACCTTTCGGACTGAGACGCTGATCCCCCCGGCGATTTGCAATTCAGCAAGATGGCCACGTCTTTGTGCTCAAATCCTCGGCCATCAAACGGGCCCACGTCCTCTAGATTCAGACCTACAACAACGGCCGCAACGATTCCCAAAAAGCCAGATGGTGATCACATTTTCTGGCTGTCGTATGGCCAGCTTCGTTTTTTTGCGGCCGAACCACGGTGACGTAACGGCACAACCCTCCATCTTGGCGCGAAGCGAACCTGCATCAGTCTGGGTGATCGATTCTAAGTCCATGGTCAGATGTGGCCACCCAGCGTGTCGCCACACTTGACACCAAGGCATCGCGGCAGGGCCAGTCCTTTCCCCGATCCCCTGTTGTCGCACAGCACAGACCAAAGGACTGACATCATGACTATGGAAGAAAAATCTATGCACGCGAAACCAACCGTCGCCGAGCACATGAAGACCGTCAAGGCAGCTTGGGACAAGGCCCCTGCCGGGGCAAAGAAGGATTCGGCCCTGAAGCATTATCAGGCTGCCGAAAAGGCCCATGCAGCCAAGCATGATGCCGATGCCACCAAGGAACTGGATGCGGCGGCACACGCGCTGGCCTGATCCTTTTCGAACACCCTCTGGCTTTTCTGCCAGAGGGTCGTTGCAGCGGCGGCCCTGAAGATGTTGTTTCCCGACATTTCTTCAAGACTGCCGCTGCCGCATCTTTCTGCGCCTGAGCGGCCCCTTTCGCGCAAAGAAATTTGGACGGCCGCAACGTCAAAGGCCGCCTGCCGACAGTTTAGCCTCAGAAGGTCCCGTCTGGGACAAGGTATCACCACCACCACGATGCAACGGTCAACAAACAGTCCGCTGATCACGGCCACACTCACGCCACTTTCGCGGTTCGGTTCACCTGACCCGGCGCAAGAAGCTTTCCGTGCGTTTGTCACGCGGCGCGTCAAACAGTTGCGCGGGCGGCCCTTGCTCGACGATGCGTCCCCCGTCCATGAAGATCACGCGATCAGCAATCTCGCGCGCGAACTGCATCTCATGTGTCACGATCAGCATCGTCTGACGCCGTTCCGCGACGCGGCGCATCAGGTCCAACACCTCACCAACCCATTCGGGGTCAAGCGCCGATGTCGGCTCGTCAATCAACATCAAGCCCGCGTCCAGCGCCATCGCGCGGCCAATGCCGATGCGCTGCTGTTGCCCCCCCGACAGGGCGGCCGGATAGGCGTTGGCCCTGTCCGCCAGACCGATGTCAAGCAAGATCGCGTCTGCCCGCGCGTCCGCCTCTTCACGGCTTTTGCCCTGCACAGTGATCAAGGCTTCGGTGATGTTTTCGCGCGCAGTCCTGTTGGCGAAAAGCGAATAGTTCTGAAAGACAAACGCGGTGCGCCGGCGCAACGCAAGAATTTCTGCGGGCCGCGCTTTGGCCGCATCAACAGTCAGATCGCCGATACGGATTACACCGATATCCGGGCGATCCAGATAGTTCACACAGCGCAGCAGGGTCGATTTCCCTGTGCCTGACGGGCCGATGATCACGACCCGCTCCCCTGCCTCAATATCAAGATCGATGGCGTCCAGCACGGTGTTTGCGCCATAACGCTTGGTCAGTCCGCGGATCCTGATCATCGGGCAAGCGCCTTTGTCAGGTGGAATTCAAGACGTTTTTGCAGGAAGGACAATATCTCAACGATCGCCCAGTATAGCACCGCGACGACAAGAAAAGCCTCGAAATACAAAAAGCTGCCCGCCGCCTCCTTTTGCGTGGCACCCATCATCTCGGTCACGCCAAGGGTAAAGGCGAGCGATGTGCTTTTAATCATGTCGATAAAATAGTTGACCAGCGTCGGGGCAGCAACGCGCGCCGCCTGCGGCAGGATGATGCGGCGCATTGACTGTGTTTGCGTCATGCCGACCGCCTGCGCCGCCTCCCATTGGCTCCGGTCAACACCCAAGATCGCCGCGCGAATACTTTCGGCCATATAGGCCGAAAAGTGCAGCGTTAACCCCAATATCGCCGCCGTCACACCGTTTATCCCAGCAAGAACGGGAATAATCTGCGGCAGGCCATAGTAGAACAAAAACAGCTGCACCAGTAACGGCGTGCCACGAAAAAAGCTGATGAACAGTTGCACAACGCCGTCCAGCACCGGCACACGCACCACACGTTCGACGGCCATCAGGCTGGCCAACGCCAACGCGCCAACCATCGCGGCCAATGCCATACCGAGGGTCAGCGGCACATAGCCCAAGATGACGGGCACCAGACCCAGCATGTAGTCAAGATCAAGCGCCCGCATCGTTCAGCCCGCAGGCTTTGTCACGTCAAGGCCGAGCCACTTTTCTGAGATGGCCTTCAATGTGCCATCTGCCTTCATTTCGGTCAGCGCGGCGTCCAATCGGTCGCGCAGCGCCTGACCATCCGCATCGTTTCGGAACGGCAACGCATTTTGAATTTCGCTGAACGGCGGGCCGGCGAGGGCCAGCGGCAGCGGGCTTTCCTTGATGACCTGCGCCGAGGATACCCGGTCCATCACAAACGCATCAACACGTCCGAGAGCCGTGTCTTGCGCAACGTTGCTCTCATAGGTTCGGATGTCGATCTCATCCGCAAAGGGAAGTTCCCGCAACAACTGCTCAAAGTTTGATCCAAGGTTGACCGCCACCGTGCGGCCCCGCAGGCATTCCACACCGGTTATTTCCGTCTCGTTGCCCTTCTTCACCACAACCTGCGCGCCGTCGTAGACATAGGGCTGGCTGAAGGCAAACTTTGCTGCGCGGTCAGGTGTGATGGTGATTTGGTTCGCAATCGTATCGATGCGACCGGATTCCAATGCGCCGATCAGCCCCGAGAATGACATGGTGGAAAACGCCACCGTATCGCCCGTTCGTTGGGCCAGGGCGTTCATCAAATCAACCTCAAAGCCTTGCAGCGTGTCTTGCTTGACGAAAGTGAACGGGAAATATCCCCCCGACATGCCAACACGAATGGTCTCAGCTTCCGCAGAAAGGGCGACCGTCCCGACCAGCAGTGCGGCAAGCGATATGAATTTCAGCATGGATGTTCCTGCGGGTAGAGTGTTGGGGTGTTTGCGAAACGCGGGGCCAACAGGTTTGGTTCCACATCCATCGAGAAAGAGCGTGGGACGGGGTCGATTGACGACAGCGATCGATGAAGATCAGCAATGGCCGACTACGTTCTGACGCTTTTCAGTATGGCAGGATCGCCGCCTGTCTTGTCCCTTTGATGTCACGAGCGGGCCTGTGCAACAATTGGCCTGCGCCCAAAGGGGCCGCTTCAAACCAATTCCAGAAGTTTCCGCGCTGTTGCCTCCACGGATACCGGATTTTGCCCAGTGATCAAGTTGCGCTCAAACATACCGAAAGGTGCCGGCACCCTTGATAGTCAAACAAAGGGCAGCGCAGGTTTGGCGCCAGAAACCAGGTTTCTTGCCCGTGTCGCCAAGTTTGTCGCGGGATGTCAGAACCACGAGAATCTGCATTGGGATGTCACCGTTCAAAAATCCTCGTTTCAAACGGCCGGCTTGACGATACGGATGCCAAAGTCGCCACCCGTGCGCCAGTCCAACAAATGCTGCCGAAGAATGCTGCAAAACGCAGATCTTTTTCCCTGAATATGTGCCCTTTCCGTCTTTCTATCGCTGGCCAATCTGCTTTTCTAACTCGGGGAAAACGGGGGCGAAGGAATGGCGCATGGCGCTTTCGGTCATGCATAAAGTGTGCGTTGCGCAAGAGCATCGGAACATACCCGAAGGCGCAAAGTTTTCTGTTTCTAGTCAAAGCGCGTTCTCGGCGGCCGCGGCCGTGGTTCATCGTCCTTCCTGCGCGTTTGGATGGCAAAGATCGCAGCACCAAGCAGCGGCAAGACAAAAACTGGGCCTATCGGAAACCAAGTATTGTTTGACAAAAGGAATGCGACCCGCAGTCAAAATATCGGCACATTAGGATGACCCTATTTTGCGCCGTTTTTGAGAAATAGATCTGGGAGTCTTCTTTCCGAGCTCGTCGCAAAGCTTGAAAGTGATGCCGTCGCCCGGACTGGGCAGATCTATTCCTTGCCAGACAGGGTGTCGCACGCAGCGTCGCAATCGGCCAGATCGGTGTGACCGAACGTGGTTACTGACCACGCCCGCTCAAGATGGGCCTTTTCGCCGAAAAGGCTAACCGGGCTTGAACGGTTTGCACGCCCATCAAGCAGCGCGGCCGTAAAAGCCGATCTGATCTTCGCGGCTAAAGCGGACGCCGGGGCGCTCGTAATAGGAAAAGACCGCAATAAAGCGCGCCTGTTGGCCAGTGCAAGTTGTCACCTTGTGGAGGGTATTCTTGCCCTTGAAAACATTCAGAGTGCCCGCCTTTAGATAATGCGATTTAACGGCAGGGTCGCGTTCCTCAAGAACCGCCGCCACCCCGTCGTAGTTTGGATCGCTGTCGGTGCGCAGGTCGGTGCGATACAGAAACTCTCCGCCACCTGAAGGCTCTTGCAACAGCAAGGTCGTGGTAAATTCCGACCGGTCAAAATGCCAGTTCAGCGCCTCTCCATCGCCATAGCGCATGATGTTCATCCGCGCCAATGGGTCTGTCATGGTGAAAAGTGCGGTCTTGTCCAAGCATGCGGCCAAAAACACAGCCATCTGGGGCCAGCTGTAGATCCAATCGATCACCGTCTGCTCTAGCTGGTCACCGCAGACGGTGTGGTTGATCGTGTCGACAGTTTTCAGGGCCGGATGATCGGGGGCCAAGCCCGGCACCTCTTTGCGGAAGTAAATGTTGTGCGTGCGTTTGTGCAGAAAGGACAAGCGTTCCATGATCGGGTTCACTTCGTCCATCGCTTTGATCATCGACTGTGGGCGCATCAAACCCTCAAGATTGAACATACCTTCCTTGGCAAGTTCAGCTTTGGACCGCGCCACAAGGTCAAGCCAAGCAGGACTGCCCGGTTGGTCAAGCGGATAGCGGTCAAGATCAAGAATGTCGCGCATGAGAATCCCCGTATTGATGGGCTAATGCTGCGGATTCCTACGCAGTTGGGCAACTGCAAAAAAACTAACGCTGGCTTAGAAAATCTAATCAATGCGCCAGAAAAGCGGTCGATGATGCTGGCCAGATCAGACGAAGATAGGGGCGATACGGGGACAGTACACGCCATTGTCATTTGTCACGATATCGCAATTGATACGTCAAGAGGCTTGGACCAGATCATGGATCGGTTGGAGAACTGCCCTGCCTGGCCGCCCAGAACCCGCAAGACCTGCATCAGGATCTGCAAAGAATTTCTAAGGCAAGCCTCTTTCCCGTGACGTTCACGGATTGGCTGATGAACACCCTTCCCGGTACGCGGCCTGCTGGGCTGGTCTTTATGATGCGGCCAAAGAATTGGACGGCTTTTGACACCGCAAATCGGTCAGTCCAGCAAGGTTGTGATCGGCGTCAATCGAAACGAATTCGGCCATGCGGGGGGCGATGCTGATCATGCGGTCGGTCAAATTTTGGCTTTGTTGAAGGTTGGCAGGATCAGCGACCGTTGCCTGAGCAAAGCGAGGGGCATCGCTCCCCCTGCCAGCATTCCCTCGCTTTGATCAGGGGCCGTGCCCGGTTTTCTTGCGCGGTTGCGTGCATCTTGGCGGGCAGAACGGGCGAATATTCTTTCACTTGCTGCGCCGCAAGCTCCTTGCCCCAGGCCATGGACGCAACGCCCAGCGCGCCAACTTATTCGACATTATTTCGTGTAAAGCGTCGCCCCGGAATATCGGCCACTTTATGGGCAATTGCCTCTAATGCCGCGCGCGCGATAGGCAGGCTTCCATCAAGACTAGCTCTTTCATGAAAGGTACGGTCGGAAAATCTATGTCACGAAGGGTCGTTTCGCCATCTCACCGGTACCCGCCGTCTTGCGCCCATGATTGATGTCGATACCATTTTCGAAAAGAAAGGCGCTGACTTCCGTTTCGTGCTGCTTGACGACCTCTGACAGCCACTCAAGAAAAGATGCCTCCGCCAAGGTATGCGGACGCCCTGCGCGGTCAAAAAGCGCGTAGCATTGTTCGCTTTCCAATCCATGCCGAAAGGGTAAGGCAAGCCGTCCTGCGCGGATCGCGGGGAAGGCCAATATCGTGTCGCCAATAGTAATGCCGCCGCCCGTCAGCGCGGTCGAAAGACACAGCGAAGTTTCGTTGAAATGGGTCATGTCACGCGCCGGGCCCGGATGGTTGAGGCCGATCTGGTCAAACCAGCTGTCCCAAACGTTGTAGTTGCCGTCGATCAGAAGCTGGGCATCCACCAGCGCGCCCGCGCCGTCGACATGTTCCATAGCATAATCGGCGGTGCAAACGACCAGATCATACCACCGGCACAGAACCCTTTCGCGCAAACCCGGACAAGGGGTTGCGCCGAAGTGGCCGTAGAAGATGCGAAAGTTGAAATCCTCTTCCAAGCGCATCCGGCCGTTCTTTTCGGCCACAACTTCAACCGATACACCGGGATTTCGCAAAAGGAACTGCCCGATATGACCCGCCAGAAAGGACGATGCAAAGTCACGGTCAACCAGAATACGGATGACATTGGGAAGTGACCTGCCATGGATCTGCCGCTGCAGCGAGGCGGCAATCTGGCCGAACGCCTGCGCCACGTCATGGGCAAGGTCCTGGCCTGCGGTTGTCAGCTGCACGGCGTTGCCAAGCCGGATCATCAAGGCGCAATTCAGCATCTGCTCAAGTTGCTTGATCTGCTTGCTGATTGCCGGACGCGTCACCCCAAGCTCCGAAGCGGCGGCGGTGAGGGAGCCATTCCGGGCAGCGGCTTCAAAAGCGCGAAGCGCCGTCAGGGGAAGTCTTTCAGGCATGGGTTGCATACTCTTGGTAACTTCAGGTTACCCTTCAATACTATTATTGATTCGGCAATCAACCAAGCCATCCTTAACGTTTCGACTGAAGGCGTCGCGTCAAGCGGCACCCGCGCTGATATCAGGAGAAGTGCGTGACTCTGCCGATCAAGTTCTCGTCTACCGGTCCCGAGGGCTGGATGGCGCAAGCCGATGTGCCACAAGAAACGGCAACCTTTGTTAGTGGCACCCCCATGGGTGCAGACCATGCATATTTTGGCCGCGAGAACCCAAAGTATCGCATGGGGATCTGGCGATCGCAGCCCTATACCGAATTTTACGACAGCTATGCCGCTGATGAATTCATGTATGTTCTGGACGGCGAAGTAACGCTGGAGGCTGATGGCTTCAGCGAGACCTATCGCAAAGGTGATGCCTTCTTTGTGCCCAAGGGGTTCAAGGGGTTTTGGCGCCAAACCCAGCCGATGCTGAAATACTATGTCATCATCGAATGATGATGGGCGCATGACATGACGCAGCTTGGGGAAACCTACGATTACGTCATCATCGGTGCGGGCTCTGCCGGGTCCGTCCTCGCCCGACGACTTTCAGAGGATGCTGGCGTCAGCGTCTTGGTGCTAGAGGCTGGTGGCAGCGACCGCTCGGTCATTGTGGCCATGCCTGCCGCTTTGACCATGCCGATGAACACTCGGCGGTTCAACTGGGGGATGGTAACCGAACCCGAACCGGGCCTGAAGGGGCGGCGCATCAACCTGCCGCGCGGCAAGGGAATGGGGGGGTCATCCTCGATCAACGGGATGTGCTATGTGCGCGGCAATCCTATGGATTATGAACTGTGGGAGGCAAAAGGCGCCTCAGGCTGGCATTGGGCCAATGTCCTGCCCTACTTCCAGAAGATGGAAAACGTGCAGGGCGGCGGGCCCTACCGAGGCACCGCAGGACCGCTGCGCGTGACGCGCGGACCGGAGGTTAATCCGCTCTATCACGCCTTCGTCGATGCCGCTGTTGCCGCAGGATATCCCCGCAGCGCCAATATGAACGAGATCCAGCACGAGGGCTTTGGCCCAATGGAAATGACCGTGGGCGATGGCATGCGGGCCTCTGCCGCGCGGGTCTATCTGCGCCCCGCCCTGAAAAACCCGAAGGTTCGGTTGATCAAAGGGGCCATGGTCAAGCGCATACTTTTCGAAGGCAAGACCGCCATAGGCGTTGAATATGTGCGCAATGGCCGGGTGGAAAAGGTCAACGCGCGCCGCGAGGTGATCCTAAGCGCGGGGTCGATCATGTCGCCGGTGATCCTGAAACGCTCAGGGATCGGCCCGGCGGGGGAATTGGCCGAACATGGCATTCCTGTCGTGCACGCCAGCGCCGGTGTTGGCGAGAACCTGATGGATCACTTAGAACTTTATGTCCAATATGCTTGCACAAAACCCGTGTCGCTGTTCCCTTCGATGTCTCTTCTTGGCAAGGCCGCGATCGGGTTGAAATGGCTGGCCACGCGCAAGGGTCTTGGTGCCACCAACCATTTCGAAACTGGCGGCCATATCCGCAGCCGAGCGAACCTTGTTTATCCGGATATTCAGTTCCATTTCCTTCCGCTGGCGATTTCGTATGATGGCAAGTCACTGGCGCAGGGGCATGGCTTTCAGGTGCATGTCGGCACGAAAAGGTCGAAAAGCCGGGGCTGGGTGCGGCTGCGCAATTCCGACACGCACAGCCTGCCGCGTGTACAGTTCAATTACATGACGCATGACGATGACTGGCAGGAAATGCGTGCCTGCATTCGCCTTAGCCGCGAGATTTTTGCTCAAGCGCCGATGTCCAACTATGTCGGGGCAGAACTTGCTCCGGGGCCAGAGGCGCAGTCTGACGCAGCGTTGGATGATTTCATCCGCCGCAAGGTCGAAAGCGCCTATCACCCCTGCGGAACCTGCCGGATGGGTACAGATCCGCTTGCCGTGGTGGATAGCGAATGCCGGGTGATCGGGGTGCACAACCTGCGTGTGGTCGATGCCTCGATCATGCCGCAGGCGACAGCTGGGGATTTGAACGGCCCGACCATCATGCTGGCCGAACGCGCCGCCGACATCATCCGTGGAAAAGTCTTGCCCGCGGCGCAAGATGCACCAATTATGGCTGATAACGATTGGCAGAACAGTCAACGCGGCCCCACAATTGCCCGGAACTACGCCTTTGACAGAGCCGCCCTTCGGGCGCAGCTTCTGTCGGAAATGACACTATAAAAACAACAGGGAGAAGACGATGAAGCACAAGAGACGACTTGGCCTTCTGGCCGCTGCACTGACATTGGGGACATCTTCCTTCGCGCAGGCTCAGGCCCCTGAATCCCCCGATCCGATCCGTATTGCCGTGAACGAATGGACCGGCCAAATCCTGTCAGCCACGATCGCTGGCGAAGTGTTGAAGAAGATGGGATACAATGTCGAACTGGTGATCGCCGGCGCCCTTCCCCAACTCGCGGCGATCGAACAAGGCGAATTGGACTTTAACCCCGAAGTTTGGGACAATTCCGTAACCGATGCCTATACCAACGGTCTCGCCTCGGGTTCAATCATCGCCGCCGGCCCCCTCGGGCTGGAGCCGCGCGAAGGCTGGATTTATCCGGCCTATATGGAAGAGCTTTGCCCGGGCCTGCCAAGTTACAAGGCACTTTATGACTGCGCTATGGCCTTCGGCACCGCTGAAACCTTTCCAAATGGCCGCTTGGTGGGTTACCCCGCCGACTGGGGCACGCGCGACATTGACGTGGTCAAAGCCATCGGAATGCCTTTCAACGTGGTGCCCGGCGGCAGCGAAGGCGCGATGTTGGCCGAGTTGAAAAGCGCAATTGCGGCAAAGGAACCCATCTTGATGATGTTCTGGGAGCCGCACTGGATCTTCGCAGAGCAAGACCTCAGATTCGTTGAATGGAATCCCATCGATGGTGAGTGCATCGAGGAAACCCAAGTCAAGGAAACCGCCTGCGGTTTCGCCCAAGCAGAGGCCCAAAAGATCTACAGCGATGATTTCGCGGCGAAATATCCGGCAGCGGCTGCGATGATCGCCAAGTTCACGCTGAAGAATGCCGATCAAAACGCGATGATCCTTGAAGTCGACCAGAAAGGCCGCTCGGTCGAAGAACTGGCCGCAGAATGGATGACAAAGAACGAAGCCGTCTGGTCCACCTGGATTCAGTAATTGCACCGACTGGCTCTTCGGGCGCGTCCCCGCCCGAAGAGCCAGTCTTGCTTTCCGCTTATCCCCCCAGGAGGCGCCCATGCCCGGCCCCGTTAAACTGTCTTGCCGCAATCTGTGGAAAGTTTATGGCCCCGATCCAGCACGGTTTTTCGTGGGCACCAACGATGCCCCAGACGCGTTGGCCCAGAAAATGCGGACAGGTGGGCATATGCCCGCAGCCATCGATGTGGGCTTTGACGTGCACGTCGGAGAGACCTTCGTCATCATGGGCCTGTCAGGATCGGGCAAGTCGACGGTCGTTCGCTGTCTGTCAAGGTTGATCGAACCGGATCATGGACAGGTCTTGCTGGACGGTCAGGATCTTTTGGCCAAATCCGACCGCGAACTGATTGAAATCAGACGTCACAAGATGGGGATGGTGTTCCAGAACTTCGGCCTTCTGCCCCATCTGAATGTGATCGAAAATATCTCGTTTCCCCTGCGTCTGCAGGGCTTGTCGGCCGAAAAGCAGCGCGCCCGCGCCGCCCATGTCATTGAACTCGTCGGGCTGACGGGCCGCGAACATTCTTATCCAAGCCAGTTGTCGGGCGGCCAACAACAACGTGTTGGGATCGCGCGGTCGCTTGCGGTTGAGCCGGAGTTGTGGTTGCTCGATGAACCTTTCAGCGCGCTCGATCCCTTGATCCGCCGCCAAATGCAGGACGAATTTCTGCGCATCCAGCGCGTTTTGAAAAAATCCATTGTCTTTATCACCCATGATTTTCTAGAGGCGCTTCGTATTGCCGACCGCATGGCAATCATGCGCGACGGCCGCATCGTACAAATCGGCACGCCAGAGGAACTGATCCTGAATCCGGTCGATGATTATGTCGCCCAGTTCACAGGCGAGGTGCCCCGGATCAAAATCCTGCGCGCCCATCAATGCGTTGTCGCCATGCCAGGCCGTCCCGACGGTCTGCCACAAGTCGCCCCCGATGACCGGATAGAGGGGCTTTTGCCCAAACTCGCTGCCAGTCCCGCCGGTCTTGATGTGCTGGGTCCAAGCGGCGTTTACCTTGGGACGGTGACAGCGGCCTCTTTGGTAGAGACCCTTGGCCGGGCCGAGTCGGCCCACCCGTCGCAGGTGGCCCATGGCTGAACCGTCAAAGGCCCAGACGAGCGATCGCAAAAGCCTGTTGATCTGGATTTTGGTCCTGTTGTCTGTGCTGGTGCTGGCCCAGTGGCAGTCGAGTCTGCCTGACCTCAAGTCTTACCCGGCAGCGTGGACCCTGCCTGCCACAGACTGGTTGAACACAGGTATGGATTGGGTCGTGGGCGCCTTTAAGCCGGTTTTTCGGGCGCTGTCGGCCGTCATGGAATACCCACTGTTTTGGGTTTCCGGTTTCCTTGGCTGGCTGCCATGGTCGGTGGGCACCGTCATCGCTGTCATCATCGGGTACCGCGCCGGCGCTTGGCCCTTGGCTGCTTTCACCGGCGGGTCGATCTTGTACATTCTTTTGATGGGGCTTTGGCCCGACACGATGAATTCACTGGCCTTGGTGGCTGTGTCGGTGCCGCTGGCTGTGTTGCTTGGATTTGGCCTTGGCGTCGCGGGGTATTATTCCCCTCGGGTCGAGCGTTTCTTGACCCCCGTGATGGATATCACGCAGACCGTCCCAGCCTTCGCCTATCTGTTGCCCATCCTGATCTTGTTTGGATTCGGCCCAGTCGTGGGCCTGATCGCAGGCATCATTTTCGCCTTTCCGCCCATGGTGAAGAACACGATCATCGGTTTACGCGACGTGCCGTCCGACATCATCGAAAGCGGGCTGATGTCTGGGGCCACCAAAGGGCAGTTGTTCTTTCTGGTCCGCGCAAGGGCGGGATTGCGACAGATCCTTCTGGGGGTAAACCAGACCACCATGGCTGCACTGAACATGATTATCGTCGCCTCGATCATCGGCGGGTCCGAAGATATCGGCTGGCGGGTCTTGTCCACGCTTCGCAAGGCCGAATTCGGAGAGAGTCTGGTAGCTGGCATTGTCATCGCCCTGATGGCGATGGTGCTGGACCGGATCACTTATGGCCTGGCCACGCGTGCGCCGGATATGTCGCCTCAACAGGGGTTTTTCGGGCGTCATCAGTTTGGATTGACGGTTATGGGTGCAGCAGCACTGACCTACCTTGCCGCCCTAGGCTTGCCTGACCTGCAAACTTGGCCCGATGACTGGACCGTTGATCCCGCCGGGGGACTCAATTTCGGAATTGAGGTTTTTGTCCTTTGGGCCAAACCGGTGCTGGATTCGGTCAAGAACTTTATCATCTTCACGCTGGTTTTGCCGCTGAAGATTGGTCTTGTGAACGTTGTGGGCCCCTACACCTGGGGGTTCACGGCAACGGTTTGGCATGCTGTCGGTTATGCGGCTTTGGTGGCCGCGGGTTCCGGTCTTGCGTTTTGGCGCGGCAGACGCGGTCAAGCGATCACGATCGTCAGTTTTGGGCTGATCATGTTCTTCGGCCTCACCAACTTGACGTGGCCGGGGGCAAGTCTTCTGTTGATCTGGTTCGGCTTCCGGTCCGGCGGCGCGCGTTTGGCTTTTTGGACGCTCGCGGCCCTCGTCTTCATCTTGTCGACGGGAAGCTATGACAAGGCCATCTTGTCAGTGCAGTTATGCGGTTTGGCTGTGGCGGCGTCCTTCCTGATCGGGACAGGCCTTGGCATTGCGGCCGCCCAAAGTGACCCTTTTTCCCGCATCCTGCGCCCGATCAATGACACACTTCAAACCATGCCGGTTTTCGTGCTGCTGATACCGGTCATCATGATTTTCAAGATCGGCGAATTTTCGGCCCTTTTGGCCATCATCGCCTATGCCGTCGTCGCGCCGATCCGCTACACCGAGTATGGGCTGCGAAACGTCTCCAAGGATGTGATCGAAGCCGCAACAAGCATGGGGGCAACCCGCTCGCAATTGCTGTGGCGGGTCAAGGTGCCATTGGCGATGCCCAACATCATGCTGGGCCTGAACCAGGCGATCATGTTCGGCATTTCCATGCTGGTCGTTACCGCGTTGGTCGGCACGGACGAGCTTGGCCAGATCATCTATATCGGCCTGTCAAAGGGCAATTTCGGAATCGGCTTTGTGGCGGGTATGGCCATGGCGGTGATCGCGCTTCTGGCCGATCAATACTGCCGTGCGTGGCAAAAGCGCATCGACGCAAAGCTGAAGGGAGCAAGGCCATGAAGATCATCTACTCTGACGCCCACAAGGGCCATGCGGGCGCGCTGGAACTTCGGGGAGAGGTCTTCGTTCCGATGGCCGAATGCCCCGAGCGGATGGGCGTCATCCTTGCCGCCTTGGCAGAGGCCGGTCTGCGCGATGTGCACCGGCCCAAATCCTTTGGGCTGGCCGAGGCCGCGCGCATTCATGACCCAGATTTCCTGACCTTCCTCGAAACCGCCTATCCCCTGTGGGAGAAACGCCACGGCCCAAGCCGCGCCGTCTTTGCCCGAACGTTCGGAATGCGCAACATGGCGCAAAAGCCGCATATGGACAACATTGATGCCATGTTGTCGGCCTTCACCTTCGACATCTTTTCGCCTTTCGTTCCAAGGACCTGGGAGGCGATCCGTTCGGCCTTGGACGTCACGCTGACCGGGGCAGGTCTGGTACACTCAGGTGCGCGCGAGGCCTTTGCCCTCTGCCGTCCGCCCGGCCACCACGCGTCAGCCGATCTGGCGGGGGGCTACTGTTATCTCAATAACGCCGCCATCGCGGCCCAGATGTTCCGCGATCAGGGCGCGGCGCGGGTCGCGATTCTTGATATCGATTATCACCACGGCAACGGCACACAGCGGATTTTCTACGACCGCGATGATGTGCTTTTCGTCTCACTTCATGGCCGGCCAGAAGAAGAATATCCATTCCTTCTGGGGTTCGCGAATGAGACAGGGGCAGGGCTGGGTGAAGGCTTCAATCTTAACCTGCCCATGCCGCCCGGCACGAAGATAGATACCTACCTGCCCGCTCTGCAGGCCGCTGCTGCCCGCGTCCGGGCCTACGCGCCGGATGTCCTTGTGCTGTCGCTTGGTGTCGACACGTTCGACGGCGATCCGGTGGGTGGGTTCTGCTTGCAGACGCCCGATTACCTGCGCCTTGGGCAGGTGATTGCGGGGTTGGGCTTGCCAACGCTGTTCGTGATGGAGGGCGGCTATGCGATTGCGCCCTTGGGCCAGAACGTGACCAATGTTCTGACCGGGTATCTTGAAGGATAGGCCCGAAAGGGTTGCAGGGGAGATGGGGCAATGACTTTCACGACCGAGGCCATGGTAATGCGCGGGGCCGGCGGGCCCGAAGTGTTGGAATATCGCGCGCTGGGCCTGAACTGGGATCCGGAGGGCGGCGAGGTTCTGGTGCGTCTTGTTGCGGCGGGAGTGAACCCTGCAGATACGTTCTTTCGCAGTTTGGGCCCTTACATCGGCACTGCCAAAGGCTGTGTTTTGGGCCATGACGGCGCCGGCATTGTGCAAGCCGTCGGCACTGGCGCCACCGGATTTTCCGAAGGGGACCGGGTTTGCTTTTGTCATGGCGGGGTGGGCGGGGCAGCGGGCACCTACGCCCGGCACGCCGTTGTGCCAACCGATTGCCTTGTCCGGGTTCCTGACAGTGTCGCTCTGGAAGACGCCGCTGCCATCGCCTTGGTGTTCATCACCGGATGGGAGGCGCTGGTAGAACGCGCTGGGGTCGGGCAAAATGATCTGGTCCTGATCCACGGCGGCGCGGGCGGCACAGGGCAGATGGCCACCCAGATTGCCCGCGCAATGGGCGCGCGCGTGGCCACGACCGTCAGTAGTGCGGCAAAGGCCGAGTTATCTTTGGCCACTGGGGCGGAACGCGCCATTAACTACCGGGACGAAGATTTCGTGGCGGCCGTGATGGAATGGAGCGGCGGCGACGGCGTCAAGGCGGTTCTCGACAATATCGGGGGGGATGGGTTTTTGAACAGCCTCAGGGTATTGCAAGCCTACGGCCATATCGTAACCCTCATGGGTACGCCAGGCGATCTGCCCGATAGCACGGCTTATAATGGCAACCTGACAATTCATAATGTGATGATGCTGACGCCGATGTGGAAGGGGCTGCGGCCCCATCTGATCCGTCAGGCCGCGATCTTGCAAAGGGCGATGGACTGGCTTGCCGCGGGAAAGGTGTTCGTCCGCATTCAAGACCGCTTTCCGCTGGCGAAAGCCGCGCAGGCGCATCAATTGCTGGAAGCCGCTGGCGGAAGTGGCAAGATCATTCTGACCATGCCCGACGAATGACCAAAGGCCAACCCGGCCGCGACGCCGGGGCTGGGGCTGGGGCTGGGGCCAAAAGATGCGCTATGATTTGCACAACGAACAAGGGGCAACAGGACAAATGAAAGACGATCAGTTCACGCAAGCGGCAAACTGGGACTTCCCGGTTTCGGTCAAATACGCGCCGGGGCGGCTGGCTGAGGTGGGCGCGCTTTGCTTGACCGCCGGGTGCCGAAAACCGCTGATCGTCACGGACAGGTTGACGGCAAAACTGCCATTCGTGGAAATCCTTCGCGGCCATCTGGCTGCGGCAGGTCTGTCCCATGGCACCTTTTCCGACGTCTCGCCCAACCCCACGGATGTTGAAGTTGTGGTGGGCAAGGCGGCCTTTCTGGCAGGTGGCCATGACAGCATCATCGCCCTTGGCGGCGGGTCGGGAATGGATGCGGGAAAGGCGATTAGCCTTGTGCTGAACAGCCCGCGCGATCTGTGGGATTTCGACTATAACGTGACCCCGCCCGCAGAACTGGGCAAGGACGATTTCGTGCCGCTTCTATGCGTGCCCACCACCGCCGGAACCGGGGCGGAAACGGAAAGCACAGCGATGATCACCGACACAAAGCGGGGGATCAAGGGCTGCGTCTGGCATCCCGCACAAAAGCCCTTTGCCGCCCTGTTGGACCCGGAGTTGACCGTTGGCCTGCCCCGCAATTTGACCGCCTGGACGGGTTGCGACGCGCTGACCCATGCGATCGAGGCCTATATTGTCCCAAGCTTTCATCCGATGTGTGACGGCATAGCGTTGCAGGCCTTGGGAATGATCTACCGCGCTCTGCCCAAAACGCTGGACAACCCCACCTCAATCCCGGCACGCGGTGCGATGTTGACCGGATCCTGCCTTGCCGGTGTGGCCTTTCTGAAGGGTCTGGGCATGGTTCATGCCATCAGTCATATGGTCGGGGCCGAGTTTGACACCCAACATGGGCTGACAAATGCCATCCTGTTACCGATCGTCCTGCGATTCAACGCCTCATCGATCGGCCCGAAGATCGCGCCAATGTGTCAGGCGATGGGGCTCGACGGGACAGATTTTGAAACGTTTTATGCGGCGGTTTGCGGCCTTTTGGACCAATGTGGCATTCCCCGCTCGCTGGCCGAAATCGGGGTTACGGCAAACCGGGTTGACAGCATCGCCGCAAAGGCGATGACAGATACGGCCGCCGGAACCAACCCGCGGCCCTTTGACCTGCAAGAGGTGACAGCCTTGATCCATCAGGCGTTGACCCATGCCCGCTAACCCCCCATTTGACCGCCAACACCCATCGGCCCGCACCGCCATCGTGACCGGGGGAACCACCGGCATTGGCCTTGCCTGCGCTCAGGCGCTGGTGGCACGCGGATACAAGGTGGCCATCGGCGCAAGGCGGGCGGGTGATGCGTCTGTTCAGGCAGAGGTTCAAAGCGCGGTTGGCCGCGACGCTATGTTGGCGCCGCTGGATGTGGCAAACCGGGCCTCTGTGAACAGCTTTATGGCTTCCGTGCGGGATGCCTTAGGGGACCCGACGATTCTGGTGAACGCCGCCGGCATCTATCATGAGGCCTTCCTTCACAACCATTCCGACGCCGCATGGGAGGATCAGATCGACATCAACCTTTCAGGGGCCTTCCGAATGACGCGCGCCGTTTTTCCCGGCATGATTGGGGCCGGCTGGGGCCGGATCGCCAATATCGCCTCAACCGCGGGCACCAAAGGCGAACGCGGTTATGCCGCCTATTGCGCATCAAAGGCCGGGCTTATTGGTCTTTCAAAGGCCACAGCCGTTGAAGGCGCGCCGCATGGCATTTCCTGCATCGCCATAAGCCCGACTTGGGTGGAAACTCCGATGATGGAAAATGCTTTCGACCGCATCGCGACGGCGCAAGGCATCAGCCGTGCTGCGGCGCGGGCAGTTATTGCCGGATCGAACCCGCAAGGGCGCATTGTGCAAGCATCTGAAGTCGCCGCAATGGTTGATTTCTTCTGTACCGATGCGGCGCCCGCGCTCACCAACGTCGATATCCAGATCAACGCCGGCGCAGATTGGTAACCCTTATGCCCTTCATAACCCACCGACTGTCCGACCGAGTCTCGCTTATTCAAGAATCCGGCGTCGCGAATTTTCTTCGCTGCAACATCTGGCATGTGCGCGGGCGCGACTACGATCTAGTGATCGACACGGGCATGGGTTTGGGGCCGCTGAAAAACTGGATTCAGCACGCAAGCGATCGGCCCTTAAAAGCCATCTGCACCCACTGCCATTTCGACCATATGGGCAGTCTGCACGAGTTCGACTGCCGTCTGGGCCACCGGGCCGAGGCACATGTTTTTGCCAGTCCAACGCCCGATGCAGTTGTCTATTCTGGTGATTGGGCCCGGATCGAAATCGTCAGCCCCAAAGCCCACCCCGATTTCCAGCCCGAAACCTGGGCCATCACACCCGCGCCTTTGACCGGATATCTGGACGAAGGCGATGTGCTGGATCTGGGCGATGTCGCCTATCAGGTCTTGCATGTTCCCGGCCATTCTCCGGGCTCAATTGCCCTGTGGGATGCAAAATCGCGCACGGTCTTTTCGGGCGATGCCGTCTATGACGGCGACCTTCTGGACGCACTGTACCATTCGGATCCTGCGACCTACCGCATGACGTTGGAACGTCTGCGAGACTTGGATGCAGACGTGTTTCATGGCGGTCACTACCCCTCATTTGGCAAGGCCCGCCTGCGCGAGATTGTCGATGCTTATCTTCGGGGCGAACAGTCGATGGGCAGCGTCTTGGATTGGTACAACGACGTGACGGCAACGCTTGGTGATGTCTATTCCCCGCAAGATTGGAGCGGCGTCCCCCGTGACTGACCGACAGGTAAACAGCCGCGCCTCTTTGGCGCTCGTGCTTGGCGCCTCGGTCTGGGGCCTTTACTGGCTTCCGCTGCGCGAGATGAACAACCTCGGGATCGAGGGGACTTGGGGCGTTGTGTTCTTCAACTTTTGCCCTCTCTTGGTCCTGATCCCGCTTTTGATCTGGAAACGCGTTGACCTTTGGTCACGGCCCGGCCCCGCCCTTTTTATTGGTATCATGACGGGCGTGGCCATGGGGATTTACTCCACCGCGATGGTGATTGCCCCTGTGATCCGGGTAACGATGGAATTTTACCTGACCGCAGTTTGGTCAACGATCATTGGCGTGGTCTGGTTGTCCGAAAAGCTTGATCTGCGGCGCATAGCCACCGTGGCCGCCGGCCTTTTTGGCCTGTTCTTCCTAATCGCCGGTGCCTCGGACGCCGCGCATTCTGCCTTTGGCGTCGGGGATATACTGGCGCTTGCCTCCGGGGTCCTGTGGGCCTTTGGCGCGGCAGGCATGAAACGGTGGCCGGCCGAAGCTCTGCTGGCAACCACGTTCCATCAGTTTGTATTCGCCGTTCTTGCCGGGTCGGTCCTTGCCTTGGTGATGTTTCCCGGTACGGCCCCCGCCCCCGCACAGTTGCTTGGCGTTTTCCCTTTGGCGTTCGTTGGCTCGTCGATGCTTCTTTTGCCAAGTATCGTGGCTATTTTCTGGGCTAGCCGCGTGCTTTTTCCTGGTCGCGCGGCTATCTTGATGATGTCAGAGGCGCTGGTCGCAACCATCAGCGCCACGCTCCTCCTTCCCGACGAAACAATGACCTTGATGCAGTGGACTGGTGGGGCGGTTGTGCTTCTAGCCTGTATTTTGGGAAGTTGAACGAAGTCTGCCGCGAAGGTTGGTTGCCCGATGGTCCTTTGGGCCCCCCCAGTTTTTGATATTTTTCGCGGCGAAACGGGGGACACAGATGAGAGCGGCCATGGTCCCAGTGCAACGAGAGCCGGCGCAGCCTTGGGCCTCCGCCTTAAAATTTGCGGAAACTGCCCCCCTGGCACAACTTTGGAAACGTAACCGGCACATTGCTTGATATTCGCACGGCCAAGATGCCGCCCACTTTCGTTCAGGGCGACCACGATGCCGAAGCCCGTTCCAGATGCAAATCAGTGGGGTTCACCCTTATCTTCATCGTCGCGGCGTTCAACCTCTTCACTCTTGGTGTCGTCCTCCCGCAGACGCTCCCGAACCCCCGAGCCTGCCTTGGAAAGGGTCGCAGCCAAATTGGTCAACTCTTTCCGGCCGGCAGCAGAAAGCAGAAGATCGGGCGGCATTTCGTGGCTTGCCGCCAAAGCGTCGATCATTTCGTCAAGATCAACGGGCGAGTCGAACAACTTGTCCCCGCCGAAGGAGAAGCCACTGATACGGATTTTCCCCTCAGCGGTGATATTCCCGATAATGTGCCAATCAATAGTTGCCATTTCAATTCACTTTCCTTTTGGTCGTCTTCGCGCTTCCACGGTCTGCAGTAGTGCATTTGCGCTTTACCATAACCCTATTGCCCGATAGGCGATTAACATCGGTCATCCCAATGGCGCGACTTCGTAGTCCAATAAACGGCCCCAACTCTGCCACGCGCTTTTTTTGCCAGATGTTTGCAGGCCCCCCTTTGCAATCGGTGAAGGCCGAAATCGCCGCTGGCGAAAAGGCGGTGTCTTTCTGTTGCCAGCCGTGTGGCTGTTGATGTTTTACTGCGGTAAACATCGTACTTGCCTCCCTTTCGAAATTGGCCTGAACCTCGGCTACGAGGCCGTATTTCAGGCCCATAGCCGTGCCGAAGTTTCAGGACGGCACCCCGCTGATCCATGACGAGACATGAGAAATCTTGGTAACCGATACGACCATGTATGGTCTGGCCTTAGGTCAGAAAAGCGAATTGGACTAAGGGTTTGCATGGCGCGCGGACAGTGCCCTTGTTCGACAGCGGGACGGTAAGACCACTTGTGAAGCTCTAACTGCCCATGCCGGTCACGCAAATTCGGACATTGAGAACGATAACGCCGCTCCCGGCTGGCTCGTTGACGAACTGATCAGGCGACAGCGGCAAACAATCCAGCGCTGCCCTAGGTCGTTCCTTCCGTGGTGATAAATGCCCACGAACTGCGAAACTGTTCTCGCCGCGCGGCATGCGCGGCTGCAGCTCCGTGCCGCCCTCATCTTGCAGGTTGAGGTCCTGCCCGAGCGAATTCCGCCAGCAGGGCTGATCATCTTGCGCGCCGGCCAATCTGCTAGGCCGGAAGTCACAATGTCGCCACTGCGCGATCACTATGAGCACCGCGGCGAAATCGAGGTGGTTGTCCAATCCACGAATGGCCGGGCCACTGCCTTCGACACCCTGATCGTCAATATCGGCGCTGCGCTGGAAGCCGACCGCACGTTCGGCCGCCTCTGCAACACGGCCGAGCCCGAAGCCCCGGCCATGGTCGATATGCCCATCGAGGGCGCAGCGGCGCTGAATGCAGCGGTCATCATCGTCGTCCTGCAGCACTCCGCAACCGGCCCTCAAAGCTGCGCGAATGAAACGTGATAGACCAACCTGCATCAAGACAGCGCGGAAAGGTATCGCGCACACTACGCTCTGATGGGCCGGTAATTGGGGACTGTTTGCGGCCGCTCCCGTGATGCGGCCAACACTCCCCCCTTCAGGAACGTACAGGCCCACGAACGAATTTCTACAGGGCGTAGAGCGCCAAAGGAGTTGAACCGATGTTAGTCAAGGCAACAGATACAACAGGTTACGATGTTCGCGCCAGCGATGGCATCTTGGGAACCATCAGCGATTTGCTGTTTGATGATGCCAGCTGGACTGTGCGCTGGCTGGTGGTCGAGACTGGCAACTGGTGGGCAGACCACCGCGTTCTGATCCCGGCCTCGGCGCTTGGCCACCCGGACACGGCGGCGCGCAGCCTTGCGGTCAATCTGACGATGGCGCAGGTCAAAGGCAGCCCGGATGTTGACACCCACCGCCCGGTGTCGCGTCAGTTCGAATCCCGCGCCTATGATTATTACGGCTTCAGCCCTTATTGGGGTACCGATCTTTACATGAGCGGTTTCGCCTATTGGGATGGCATCGTGCCGATGGCGCCCATTCTGGAAGTGGACCGGCGCGAGGATGAAATCGTCGAGATGATGCGTCAAAATGACGACCCGAACCTGCGCAGCGTGGCCGAGATCAGCGGCTATCACATCCATGCCAGTGATGGAGAGATTGGCCATTTGTCGGATGTTTTGATCGAGGATTCGGATTGGTCGCTACGCTATCTGATCGTCAACACCAGCAACTGGTGGCAGGGCAAGGAAGTTCTGATCTCGCCACGGTCCACGCAGTCGATCCGCTGGACCGAGCATCTGATCTATCTGGGTGTGAACCGCGACCATATCCGAACCAGCCCGGAATACGACGCGTCCCGCCCGATGACCACAGATTTTGAAACAGCCATGGTCAGCCACTATGGCCCGTCAAAACCAGCCGGCGCGGCCTGAGCGCAGTTCAGTTGCCGGAAGACCAGAAGGCGGCCCGTCCTTGGGCCGCCTGAAAACGGGCAAGTCCCACCAGATATCTGCCTTGTTCAGCAGGAGTTGATGATGCCGCAGACAGACACGCTGAACCGCCGGTTCGTTTTGGCAGAGCGCCCCAAGGGCGAGCCCACGCCGGCGACCTTGCGGTTGGAAACGGCCCCGGTTCCGGCCCCGGGTCCGGGGCAAATGCTGCTCCGCACCGACTATCTGTCGCTGGACCCCTACATGCGCGGCCGGATGAGCGACGCCCCGTCCTATGCCGCCCCGGTGGCGGTTGGCGGCGTGATGGAGGGCGGCACGGTTGCCCAAGTGGTCTCCTCGCATGTGGCTGGTTTCAGCGCGGGCGATCAGGTGCTGTGCTTTAATGGGTGGCAGGACTATGCACTATCGGACGGTGCGGGCGTCACGCTGCTCGACCCAAACATGGCACATGCGTCCTGGGCCCTGGGGATTCTGGGGATGCCGGGCTTTACCGCCTGGGCGGGCCTGACGCAGATCGGGATGCCGAAACCGGGCGAGACTGTTTGTGTGGCCGCAGCAACCGGGCCCGTCGGGGCGACCGTGGGTCAGATTGCCAAGTTGATGGGATGTCATGTGGTGGGCATCGCGGGCGGGGCGGAAAAATGCACCTTTGCGATGGCATCTCTTGGGTTTGATGCCTGCATCGACCATAAGTCCGGCGACTTTACCGCAAAGCTTCAGGCCGCCGCGCCCAAAGGCATTGACGTCTATTTTGAAAATGTTGGCGGTGCGGTGTTTGACGCGGTCTTGCCGCTGCTGAACACCGCCGCGCGCGTGCCTGTCTGCGGGCTGGTCTCGCAATACAACGCAACCAGCCTCCCTGAAGGGCCCGACCGGGCGTCATGGATGATGGGGCAAATTCTGAGCAAGCGGCTGACAATGCGCGGCTTCATCATCTTCCAGGACTTTGGTTGTTGATTTTCACCCAGAACTGAGCCGGTTAGGCTGATAATTTTCACTGAGAACTGAGCCATGTGAACCTTTCCCCAAAGCGGTGAGCGGCGGGGGCAACGGAGTGATCCACATGGGACTATTGAACATCATTCGACGGATGCATTTGC
>CANHLE010000053.1 GCA_947461435.1 Paracoccaceae bacterium
CTGTTCAACGCAGGGCGCACCTCGGCACCGTTTCGGCCGTTTCGCGGCCCCCGGCTACCCTTTGGCCAAAAACCCGATCTGCCCGCCCTGCAATCGACCCGCTCCTCGGCGCTGGTTTCGGGCACGGACCGCACCGAAGAAGACCTGCGCGAGGCGGTGATCCTTGCAACCCTGATCGCTCATCCGCCGTTGGTTCTGCGCTTTGCCACCGCTTTGGAACGGCTGGATCTGCACGGCGACGATCATAACACCCTGCGCGCCTTGATCTTGCACTGCCCGCCGCACACCTTGGGCCAAACCATCCTGGCGCAGGCCTCAGACGCCTATAACGCCCTGATGACGCGTCCTCATGTCCACATCGCTCCGCCGGTCAACTCGGCCGACAGCGATTTCGCCGCCCTCTGCCTTGCCGAAGAATTGGCCAAACTCGCCGCCCGCCGCGCCCATCGCCGCGAGGTTGAAGAGGGCATGGAAGATGTCACCGGCCTAGCCGACGAAGGCCTGACCTGGCGCGTTACCAAAGCGGTCGAGGCGCGAAATCTGGCAGACCGCCCCCCCCGCGAAGACGCCGCCGATCTGGGCGAAGACCGCTCTGCCCTATCGTCGCACCTGCAAAGCCTGATTGACGGCAAGGTTTGGGAAAAAAAGGCGCGTTGACCCCCTGTTTGGTTAACCTCACTTGAACCTGTTGCCCCTCAAACCCACCTTGTTAGAAAGAATCAGTGATTCGCGTTCGCACCCCCGTGCACCTGCCCGTGATTCGCGCTATTGATTCGCACCACCCTCTGATTCGCACAAAGGAATTGTCATGGCCGTGAAAGACAGCGACGAAGGCAAACCCGAAGGCGAAGAGGCCGATGTCTCCTTGGACATGAGCCAGGCCGCCGTCAAACGGATGATCGCTGACGCGCGCGAACGGGGCTATATCACCTACGATCAGCTCAATACCGTGATGCCGCCCGAACAGGTGTCGTCCGAGCAGATCGAAGATGTCATGTCGATGCTGTCCGAAATGGGCATCAACGTCATTGAAGACGAAGAAATCGAAGAAGGCGCAGAGCCTTTGGGCGAACTTGTGGAAACGGCTTCGACCACCCGCGACGTGGCCGTCGTCACCACCACAACCGAGGCGCTGGACCGCACGGATGATCCCGTGCGCATGTATCTGCGCGAAATGGGCAGCGTCGAACTTTTGTCGCGCGAAGGCGAAATTGCCATCGCCAAACGCATCGAGGCTGGCCGCAACACGATGATTGCCGGGCTTTGCGAAAGCCCGCTGACCTTTCAGGCCATCATCATCTGGCGCGACGAACTTTTGTCCGAAGACATTCTTCTGCGCGATGTGATCGATCTTGAAGCCACCTTTGGCCGCAGTCTTGATGGCGAAGAAGGCATCGTTGGCCCCGACCTTGACGGTGTTGATCTTGAAGGCGCCGCCGCGCCGCGCCGGTCTGCCGAACCTGAAATGGATGCCGATGGCAACCCGATCATGGCTGCCGATGACGATGATGAAGATGATGACGGACAATCCATGTCCCTCGCCGCCATGGAAGCCGCGCTGAAACCGAAGGTTCTGGAAACCCTTGACCTGATCGCGCGCGACTATACCCATCTGGCCGAAATGCAGGACGCCCGCATGTCGGCGACCCTGTCCGAAACGTCGACCTTCTCGGCCACCGAAGAAGCCGCCTATCAAAAGCTGCGCAGCGAAATCGTGGTTCTGGTGAACGAACTTCACCTGCACAACAACCGTATCGAAGCCCTGATCGACCAGCTTTACGGCATCAACAAACGCATCATGGCGATCAATTCGGGCATGGTGAAACTGGCCGATGCTGCCCGGATCAACCGGCGCGAATTCATCGACGAATATCAGGGCTATGAACTGGACCCGACCTGGCTTGACCGGATGGCGACCAAGCCCGGACGCGGCTGGCAAAGCCTGATCGATAAATCCCGCGCCGCGATCGAAGATCTGCGCACGGAGATGGCGCAGGTCGGCCAATATGTCGGCGTCGACATTTCCGAATTCCGCCGCATCGTGAACCAGGTGCAAAAGGGCGAAAAAGAAGCGCGGCAAGCCAAGAAGGAAATGGTCGAAGCCAACCTGCGTCTCGTCATCTCGATTGCCAAGAAATACACCAACCGCGGGCTGCAATTCCTGGATCTCATTCAGGAAGGCAACATCGGTCTGATGAAAGCCGTCGACAAATTCGAATATCGCCGCGGCTACAAATTCTCGACCTACGCCACCTGGTGGATCCGTCAGGCCATCACCCGGTCCATCGCCGATCAGGCGCGCACCATCCGTATTCCGGTGCACATGATCGAGACGATCAACAAACTGGTCCGCACCGGCCGCCAGATGCTGCACGAAATCGGCCGCGAACCCACGCCCGAGGAATTGGCCGAAAAGCTCCAAATGCCGCTGGAAAAGGTCCGCAAGGTGATGAAAATCGCCAAGGAACCGATCTCCTTGGAAACCCCGATTGGCGACGAGGAAGACAGCCAACTGGGCGACTTCATCGAAGACAAGAACGCCATCCTGCCGCTGGATTCCGCCATTCAGGAAAACCTGAAGGAAACCACCACCCGGGTTCTGGCCTCGCTTACCCCGCGCGAAGAACGCGTGCTGCGCATGCGTTTTGGCATCGGGATGAACACCGACCACACGCTGGAAGAGGTGGGCCAGCAGTTCAGCGTCACCCGCGAACGCATCCGCCAGATCGAAGCCAAAGCCCTGCGCAAGCTGAAGCATCCCAGCCGAAGCCGCAAACTGCGCAGTTTCCTCGATCAGTGAAATACGGGCGCCTCAGGGCGCCCTTCTTCATGGTGACCTGTACCGCAGGGGGACCCAACCGAATTCCTTGGTCTCAGGCCAAGGCGCTGGATCACACCTGAAAGGGCGGTACCTTCAAAGCGGCGCGTTCCGCCCCTGAGTCCCCGCCGCAACACTCCCCCCTCAATCCCTAGTGGCCCGCATTTCCTTCTGGCCTAACCCTGCGCGCCTCCCCTATAGACATGGGGTAACTGGGACGCAGAGCCCAGAGCACGAGGCAGGTTAACCATAAGCAAGGAGGGAGCCCATGCGCTGCCCATTCTGCGGGAATATTGACACACAAGTGAAGGACAGCCGTCCGGCCGAAGATCATGTTTCGATCCGCCGTCGCCGTTTCTGTCCAGCCTGTGGTGGGCGGTTCACCACCTATGAACGTGTGCAGTTGCGCGATCTGGTCGTCGTGAAATCATCGGGCAAACGCGAGGATTTCGACCGCACCAAACTGGAACGCTCCATCCGGATCGCCATGCAGAAACGCCCGATTGATCCTGAACGGATTGATCAGATGATCAGCGGCATCGTGCGGCGACTGGAATCCTTGGGGGATACCGACATCCCGTCCAAGATGATCGGCGAGATCGTCATGGAATCCCTCGCCCGGATCGACACCGTCGCCTATGTGCGTTTTGCCAGTGTTTACAAAAACTTCCAGGCCGCTGACGATTTTGACAGGTTCGTCTCGGAACTGCGTCCCGGCACCGCCTCGGACGATTGACCCATCGGGGCAGGGGGGCCAGGGCCCCCCTGATCCTTACCAGCTGCCCGTATTGGCCATGCTCGCCCAAGGTTCCGCCGGGGCCAAGCTTGCGCCCTTTTGCAAAATCTCGATCGATACATTGTCAGGGCTGCGCACAAAGGCCATATGCCCATCGCGCGGGGGGCGGTTGATCAGCACACCATGTGCCTGCAAATGTGCGCAGGTCGCATAGATGTCATCCACTTCATAGGCCAGATGCCCAAAGTGGCGGCTGTCCGATGGCAGGCCGCTGTCGCCATCCCAATTATAGGTCAACTCCACCGGGCACTCTTCCTGTCCGGGCGGGGCCATGAAGATCAACGAAAACCGTCCCTTTTCACTGTCATGGCGCCGCGTTTCTTCCAGTCCCAGCAGTTTGTAAAACGCCAGCGACTTTTCCAAATCCAAAACGCGCACCATCGTATGCAGATATTTGATGCCCATGATCAGGCCCTTTCAGAATTTTGAGGTAACGCTCAATCCCAGACCAAAGGTCTCACTGTCGTACAGCCCGATGTTCGACCAATTCCGCCCAGCCTCAAGCGAGATGACGGGAACAAAGCCCATATAGTCCAACTTGTCCAGTTGGGCCGAAACAGAAAGGTTCGCGGCGCGGTCGTGCCGCCCCTCAAAGGCATAAAAGGACTCCGGATAGTCCAGCGTTTCAAATTGCGCCAAGGCCGACAGTCCCATCCCCAAAACGGGCTGATGGGCTTGCCAGCTCAATTGCAGGCTCCACCGTTCATTTTCGGCAAAGGCATCCGGGGCCGTCGTCACCCCAAATCCCACCTCGGCCCCAATCCGGTCGCCGCCGGGCAGGCCTGCGTCAAGTCCCAGGCTGCCGTCACTCAGCCGCGCCGAAAGACTGCCGCTTTCCGCGGAAAACTGCCATTGATGGGAAAGCGATGTGCGCAGCGTGATGGTTTCGCTCAACGGGGCCGACACCTCGACCTTCCCCGCCGCATAATCGGTCAGGGCCGCGCCGCCGTACCATACCCGGCCCAGATTGACGCTGCCGTCATAAATCGTATCGTGCCGTGCCTCATACCGTTTTTCTGTCACGGCAAGATCAAGGCTGGTCAGGGCAAAGTCGCTGGCCCGCGCCGTCGGGGCGGTTGCCTGCGCGGCCTCTGACAAGATCACGAACCCGTGGTTCACCGTGGCCGCCAAAAGACCCTGCGCCGTCTGACTGTCATGCCAGCGCAGCTGCGCGGCCATGCCGACAGCCCCTTCAAATCCTGACAAGGCCAGCGCCGCCCCCGTGGCCCCGCCCAAACATCCTGTCGGGCAGATATAGCCGCTGGGCAATTCAAACACCGGATCGCGCGCCCCGTTATTCACGTTGCTGGACGGCGACATCGACATTGCGAAGGACAGCTTCAGCGGCGTGTTCGCCCGCACCAGATCAAAATCTCGCCGCGCAATAGAAAGGGCTTTGGCGCTGGGCGCCTCTTCGGCCGCACGGCGCAGCCACAGTTGCGCCTCGATGCGTCGGTCTTGCAGTGACAGGGCCTGCGCCAGAACCATCGCCGCCCCATAGCGGCCATTGTCAGTTTCGGCGGCGGCAAAGGCCGCCCGTGCAGCCGCCTCGGCCTCTGGTAACTGGCCCAGAATGCGCAAGGCTTGCGATTTCAGGATCAGCGCTGTCGAATCCGCAGGGTCGCGGGCCAACAGCTGTGCCACAATCTCCAGTGCATCCTGCGCAAATCCGGCATCAATCGCCTTGCTGGCCAATTGGCGCATGGCCCGGGCATCCAGAACCATCGGGTCGGCCGCCGCCAAGGACGATGCCGCCACCAAAACCGCCAACCCAAGGGCAAGGATCCGCCGCACCGGCATCAATTGTAAACGATGAATCCGCCCGTCTCGCGCACGGTCACCCCATCCATGTTCTCGCGTGGATCGGTGCTTTCCACCACGATGATCCCGACAATCTCTTCGGCACCCTCGCCCGATATCACCGCATAATAGGTGCCGTTTTCATAAAGAACGCCTTGGCTAAAGCTGAACACACCGGCCGTCACCTCGCCCGCCGGCGTGATCACGTTGGGCCCCACGGTAAAGGTCATCACCGGCAATTCCGATGCCGTCCCCGTATCCCCGTTCAGCGCCGCCACAATCTCTCCGGTGACGTCATTTCCATTGATATCAAACACCTGCCGATCATAGACAAAGCCCTTCACCCCGTCACCGATCACACCCGAGCTGTCATTGAAGTCATCAAAATCGATGTCCACCACCATCTGCCCGGTCACATATTCAATCCCGCCGACGATGGTATCGGGCCCGTTGAAATCGCGCACCGCCGAATAATCCCCCTCGAAATGCGCCTGCCCCGCGGTGGGCAGCGTCACACTGCCGTTCCGCTTGTAAATGAACCCGCCAAAGCCGTATTCCACATAGCTGCCCGTGCGCACGATGGCGAATTCCGTCTGCCCCGACGTCGAGGTGCCATATAGCGCGCGGTAGGTGAACTGACCCACAACCTCGCCCTGCTCATCGCGCACAATCTGATCGCCCGCGAAAATATTGACGCCCGTGTTCGGCAAAGTCCCCGGCGCATCCGCAGGCGAGGCGTTGAACCCCACGTCGCGCGTATACACATTTTCCCCGTCAAACGCGAGGTTATCGACCAAAAACGTATCGCTCTCAGGATCATAGATGAAATCCTGCGCATATCCGTTGCCCGACACCGAATCCTGATTTTCCACCCGCGTGATAGGCTTTCCGCGCGACGGGTTCGTCGTCGTGCCCGTCAGCACAAAATCACTATCCCCCCCGCCCCCCGGATCGGGATTGCCAGTAAAGGGGTTGCCATCGCACGCCGTCAGCATCAGCGCCGCAGCCAAAGAAGGGGTCAAAATCCGCATCGTCACTATCCAAAGAGCAATCCAAACGATACTGCGCCACTTCCGCCCCCAAGTCAAAACCGAAAACCCGAAAATCCGCCCCATCCCCCCATTGATCTGGCGGTTTGTCCTTGGCCCCCCCACCAGATATAGTGACAGCCGACTCAGGCCCGCCTGTCCCTTCGCCCAAAGGATTTGCCCCCATGCCGCTGACCCCCGACCAGATCGCCGAAATCGAGGCGGCCCGCAGCGCCCCGCAGATGACCCTGCGCGCCACCTCCCCGGGGATGGAGCAGCACCTCTACCGCGCCCATCCGGTGCTCGATCACGGCTTCATCCGCGTGATCGACTACATGGGCGATGATGCCGCCATCGTGCAGGCCGCCCGCGTGTCCTATGGCGCGGGCACCAAACATGTCCAAAACGATGACGGCTTGATCCGCTATCTGATGCGCCACTGGCACTCCACCCCGTTTGAAATGTGCGAAGTCAAACTGCACGTCAAACTGCCGGTCTTCGTCGCCCGCCAGTGGATCCGCCACCGCACCGCCAACGTCAACGAATACTCCGCCCGCTATTCGATCCTGGATCGGGAATTCTATATTCCCGCCCCCGAACATCTGGCCGCGCAATCGGTGGTCAACAACCAAGGCCGCGGCGCTGTCTTGCAAGGAGAGGAGGCCGCCCGCGTCCTCGACCTGCTCAAATCCGATGCCAACCGCGCCTATGACAATTACGAAGCCATGCTGTCCCAAGAAGGCCAGCAGGGCCTGGCCCGCGAACTCGCCCGCATGAACCTGCCCGCCAACATCTATACGCAGTGGTATTGGAAGGTTGATCTGCACAACCTCTTCCACTTCCTGCGCCTGCGCGCCGACCCCCACGCGCAATACGAAATCCGCGTCTACGCCGAGGCGATCGCCGCCTGCGTCAAAGATTGGGTGCCGCTGGCCTATGCGGCGTTTGAGGATTACCGCATGGGCGGAGTAACGCTCTCCTCAAAAGCGATTGACGTTTTGAAGCGCAGATTGAAAGGTGAGGCGGTCAGCCAAGAAACCTCGGGCATGAGCAAGGGGGAGTGGCGGGAGTTTAGTGACGTTTGGGGGTGAGTGTTGATCGAAGTTGATTTTAGGAGCCACAGGGTATGGGCCGCCCTAAGTGAAATGGATTCACTCTTAGATGGGTTTTCCACGGAATCTAAATCGGATGCTCGCTTTGATGACATTAAGCGCAAGGCCGATTACTTGCGATGGACAATTGAGTCGTCTGACCCGCTTTTGATTTCTGACCCAGAGCTACATCAGATTCGGAATGACCTCCAAAGTTTAAATAGTCACCTTGGAAGTAATGCCGGTGAATTCCAGCATCTTGCTACGATCTCGAGTATCTTTTCGGGTGTTTTCGCCCGACTTCCATACCCACGGATCCAGCGGATTTTCAAATCAGACGCCAACAACATTTTAGCTGAACTGCGCGAGCGAAAATTGGAATTTGAACGGGAGATGAATGCTTCGCTTGGTAGCATCAAGGCAGCAGTCCAAGGTTTAGCAGATTCAACAGTTTCAATTCGTAGCGAAATCAAAACGTCAGCAGATTCCCTAGCTAGACTCAATGTTCAAGTTGAAACCAAGCTTCAGAATTGGGACAGTCAGTTTTCAACAGATACTTCTGTTAGGCTCGGGGAATTAACAAATGCCTATTCTGCCTTTGAAACGGAAAGAGTGACAGAACTGAGGGCACTGCTCGAGGAATTGCGATTGGAACTGACCGGCTCTAGAAAGCAACTTAGCGACCTGACTGGTGAGTACACCAGAGCTGGCACATCTCTTAAAGCGCACTTTGTAACTGAAATCGGCGATAGCAAAAATCTGGCCCAAAGGCGATTGGCTGACATTTCTAGTGTTTATGACGTTGCTGCCCAAACTGCGCTAGCGGGCGGTTTTGTAGAGGCATCAATTAAAGAAAAAAAGCTGTACACAGATAACGCTTGGTACGCAAAGCTGTTCTTTATTCTTGGTGCTAGTTCGCTAGCTGGTCTTTGGCTATATCATATTTTTTTCGAACCAAGCGGACTTGCTGATATACTGATGCGCCTGCCAATTTCTGTCGCGCTGTTTGTACCAGCAGTGTATTTTTCATCCCTTGGAGGAAAGCACTTAAAGACGAGTGATGCATTACAGTCGCTTGGGCTCCGGATTAAGGCATTTGACGCGTATTTGCTGACTGCGGATGCGACGCAAAGAAAGCTTCTTAGGGCAGAGATGGCGAATGTATTCTTTGATGACGCGCGATCATCTCAGCCTCAAGGTTTTGTGTCAGAATCTACGATCGAAAAGATAAGTGATCGCGTTGGCGGGATCGTCGAGAAATTAATAGAGAGGGTAAACTTAAAGGGCGATTAGCCAGCCACAGCGTGCTCAATGAATGCGCACGCTAACTCCCTGAACCCACGCCAAAGCCCGATACCACGATGAATGCGGCGACACCCGCACATGCAAAAACAAGCCAAGCCGCTCTCATGAAGGGGCGCTCGGCCATCGCCCCCCGAGCGCCTGCAGCACAGTCTCAACGGGCCGCGCTAGCATTCCCGTCCTTCACGTCGCCCCGGTCACAAACACCATCCCGCCGGTCTCTTTGGGGCCAATGCTGCGGAGGGCCTCTTCGCAAGCCATTTCTGGGCACTCAACACAACCTGTCCGGCCCCCGAGTGTTAAAATTCGGTAAAAACGGCAAACCAAGCCCCTGAAAACCCAAAATAAAAAAAATGTCCCAACTCGGGACACTCCCCAAAGCCCGGCTGTGCCCTATACTGATCTTGAAAAGGAGACCGCCATGCCCCTCATCCTCACCCTCTATTTCGCCACCCTGATCCCCTTCCTCATCCTCGACGGGATCATGATCACCCTCGTGACCAAACCCCTCTTTGACCAGCATATCGGCTACCTCATGTCCAACCTGCGCCCCGCCCCCGCCGCCGCCTTCTATCTCCTCTATATCGCGGGTCTTCTTTATCTTGTGTCCCTCCCCGCCCTCCGCACCGGCAGCGCCACCCTCCTGCCCGCCGCCGTGATCGGATTCATGGCCTACGGGACCTATGAATTCACCTCCTATGCCATTATGAAAGACTGGACGTTCCAGATGCTGGCGACCGACCTGATCTGGGGAACCCTCCTCACCGCCGTCACCACCTGGCTCGGCGTGGCCATCACCCGCATGATATTCAAAGGCTAGATATGATCGTTTTCGGAATTTCCACCTGCGACAGCACCAAGAAGGCGTTGAAAGAGCTGGACCGCGCCGGCCTCTCCCCCACCTTCCGCGATATCCGCGCCAACCCCCTGTCCGCCGCTGAAATAGACCAGATCGTCACCGAATTCGGCGACAAGGCGATCAACAAGCAGTCGACCACCTACCGGGGATTTTCCGATTTCCTGCGCGAGTCAGAACCCGAGGCGCAAATAGCAGCCCAGCCGACCGTGATGAAACGGCCGGTCATACAGTCTGACGCCGGGTGGTTCATCGGGTGGGATGACGCCACCCTTGCCCGCTTGACGGCGTGAACAGGCCCGCCAGTGGCGGGCCCTTCACTGTCTTAAAGCGGTCTCAGATCGCCCGCGGATTCCTTGCCGTCCCGTCCGGTCTGCAGTTCATATCCAATCTTCTGATTGTCCTGCAGACCCTTCAGCCCAGCGCGTTCCACCGCCGAGATGTGCACAAATACGTCCTTGCCGCCCGAATCTGGCGCAATGAAGCCATAGCCCTTGGTCGAGTTAAACCATTTAACGGTGCCTGTCGGCATGCCGCTTCTCCCCTTCACAACCACCTCCGGCGGAATTGCCGAAAGCCGTGCGGCAATCCTTCAAGCCTTCGCAACGGAGGCGGATAGAAAGTCTGTCGTCACTCCTGAAATCATGCCAAAGCTTAACCGAAAATCAAGCCCGGAATCTTCGAGATGATTCGAGGGGCTAAGAGGCTGGAAAAAAAGGATAAACATGCGAAATGCGGCTTTGATGCTTGGGGTGATCGGCGGAATTTGGGCAATGTTCGTTGGATTTTTCGGTTATGGTTACACCGAAATCGTTGCCCAGAATGCCGAAGTCCAGACGTGGCTCTGGCAAATTGATAATCCGAAATTGATTCGTTTGGCCAGTTTCGCGGCCCCCGTGCTGGCAATCGCCGGGGCCGCGATGGCGCGTTCGCGCAATCAGGCGGCCGGAATTTTGGAAGGGGCTGCGGCCGTTCTGATCTGGTTCGCTTTTGGCTTCAACGTCTTCACGATGTTCCCCATCGCCATGCTTGCCTTGGGCGGTCTTCTGGCCCTCGCGGCGCGCGAGCCAGATACGCATTGACGTGCCTTACCGCCGCCGCACCTTAGTGTTGCGGCGGAAGTGCATCCAGACCGAAGGTCGCGATCGCTTGGCCCAAGCTCATCGTTTCAACATGAGTTTCGCCCAAGCGCCGCACGGATACCGAGTGCTCTTCGACTTCTTTCATGCCGATGGCCAAGATCACCGGAACCTTGCCGACGGAATGTTCGCGAACCTTGTAGTTGATTTTCTCGTTGCGCACATCCGCCTCGGCGCGAACACCGGCCTTGAGAAGTTGACCAACGACTTCGTTTACATAGCTATCGGCATCCGAAACGATTGAGGCGACAACAACCTGACGTGGGGCCAACCAGAAGGGCAGTTTTCCGGCATAATTTTCGATCAAAATGCCAATGAACCGTTCGAATGAGCCCAAAACGGCACGGTGCAGCATGACAGGGCGGTGTTTGGCCCCGTCTTCGCCCACATATTCGGCATCCAGACGGACCGGAAGGTTGAAGTCGGCCTGGAAGGTGCCGCATTGCCATTCCCGGCCAATTGCGTCGGTCAGTTTGAAATCCAGTTTGGGGCCATAAAAGGCGCCGTCTCCGGGATTGACGATATAGGGCAGACCGAGCCCCTCGATCGCCTTTTGAAGGGCAATTTCGGCCTTGTCCCAAACCTCGTCAGATCCAACCCGAACATCGGGACGGGTCGAAAGCTTGATGTCGAACTTTTCAAAGCCGAGGTCTTTGTAGACCGAGGATAGGAGCGCGATAAAACCGGCGCACTCGGACTCGATCTGATCTTCGGTGCAGAAAATATGCGCGTCGTCCTGCGTGAAACCGCGCACCCGCATCAAGCCATGCATGGACCCCGAGGATTCATAGCGGTGGCATGATCCGAATTCGGCCAAGCGCAACGGCAGATCGCGATAAGACTTCAGACCCTGATTGAACACCTGCACGTGGCACGGGCAGTTCATGGGTTTCAGGGCGTTGATGCGTTTTTCCTTGGCCCCGTCTTCGTCAACCTCCACGATGAACATATTCTCGCGGTAGGCTTCCCAGTGGCCTGATTTTTCCCAAAGCACGCGGTCAACGACCTGCGGTGTCTTGATTTCCTTGTAGCCGGCCATCCGCAGGCGGCCGCGCATGTAATCTTCCAACTGGCGATAGATGGTCCAGCCGTTGGGATGCCAGAACACCATGCCGGGCGCTTCTTCTTGCAGGTGGAACAGTTCCATCTCGCGGCCGATCTTGCGGTGGTCGCGTTTTGCCGCCTCTTCCAGCATCGTCATGTGTGCCTTCAGGTCATCGCGGTTCTTGAAGGCAAGGCCATAGATGCGCTGCAACATGGGCCGCGACGCATCGCCCAGCCAATAGGCCCCGGCGACATGCGTCAGCTTGAAGGCGTCGGCAGGCACCTGTCCGGTATGCGCCAGATGCGGGCCGCGGCACAGATCCTGCCAAGACCCATGCCAATACATCCGAAGATCCTCGCCCTCGGGGATGCGGTTGATCAGTTCAACCTTGAAGGGTTCACCCTTGCCTTCGTAAAAGCGGATCGCCCGTGCCCGATCCCAGACTTCCGTTTTGACCGGATCGCGCGCGTTGATGATTTGCTTCATCTTTGCTTCGATCGCGCCCAGGTCTTCGGGGGTGAACGGCTCTGCCCGGTCAAAATCGTAAAACCAGCCGTAATCCCGTACGGGGCCGATGGTAACCTTGACGCTTGGCCAGATCTCTTGCACGGCGCGGGCCATGATGTGGGCGCAGTCGTGCCGGACGAGTTCCAGCGCCTGCGCTTCATCGGCGAGTGTGTGGATCGCGATGCGGGCATCGGCAAGAATGGGCCACTGCAGATCGTAATGCTGGCCGTTGACGGATGCGGAGATGGCCTTTTTTGCCAATCCCGGGGCGATGGACAAGGCCACTTCGGCGCCGGTCACGCCTGCGGAATAGTCACGCTTGTTGCCATCGGGGAAGGTCAAAGTGATTTGGGACATGTCGTCCTCCTCGTCGTTTTGGCGCCTACGAAACGCCCGGTTGCGGGTATGTGCGGAGTTTTTGCGCTGTGATCAAAGGCTTGTCAACCGTTGCCAATGCGCAGCGCCGACTTTTATCGGTTCAGGCCCGCTGCAAAGAGGGCTGTCACGCCGCGCGCGCCTTGTTATAGATGGCGCCGATGAGGCCCCGATGACCCAGTTTCTTTCGACCCCGCAACACCGCCGGATTGCCTTTGTCCAAACCCCGGGGCAGGGGCCGGTCGTGGTGTTTCTGGGCGGCTTCAAATCGGATATGTCCGGGACCAAAGCAGTCTTTTTGCAAGACTGGGCAGATCGGACAGGCCGCGCCTTTCTGCGCCTTGATTATTCGGGGCACGGGCAATCATCCGGTGAGTTTCTGGACGGCGCGATTGGGGATTGGTTTGAAGATGCCTTGGCGGCGGTAGAGGCGCTGACGCAAGGCCCGCAGATCCTTGTGGGTTCATCGATGGGGGGGTGGATTTCCCTTCTGGTGGCCCGAAGGATGCCGCAGCGGATTGCAGGTTTTGTGGGCATTGCAGCCGCCCCCGATTTCACCGAAGACAGCATGTGGGCTGGTTTTAGCCCGCAACAAAAAGCCGATTTGGACGCCAAGGGGCGGGTCGAGTTGCCGTCGGACTATACCGATGTACCCTATGTCATCACTCAGCGTCTGATCACCGAGGGCCGCCGTCATCTTGTGCTGCAATCGCCGCTGGTTCTGCCGTTTCCGGTGCGCCTGTTGCAAGGGACCGCTGATACGGATGTACCGCCCGCCGTGGCCCTGCGCCTGATGGACCATGCCCAATCTCCTGATCTGCGGTTGACGTTGGTCAAAGGGGCCGATCACCGATTTTCAACCCCGGCGTGCTTGGCCCTGATACAAAGCAGCATCGAAGACATTCTGAAAGGATCCGACCATGCGTAGTTTCGGGAAATGGTTGGGACGCATCCTTGTTGTCATTTTCATCGTTTTTTGGGGTCTATGGGCCTTTGCGCCTGCCGAACCCGTTGACCGCGAAATCAGTTTTGATTCCAGAGCAATAGGGCCTGATGTTCAAGCTTGGCTGGATCAACGCGAGTTTCAATTTTCGAACCTTAATCCGGCTGCCGCAAAGCGCATTGTCTGGGCAGGCGGCAAGGGCGAAAAGACCTCGCTTTCGGTGATCTATGTGCACGGATTTTCGGCCAGTGCCGAAGAAATCCGGCCAGTGCCGGATGACGTTGCCAAGGCTTTGGGTGCCAATCTTTTCTTCACGCGGCTGACGGGCCATGGTCTGCCAGGCGAGGCGATGGCCAGTGCAACGGCGGGGGACTGGATCGAAGATATGGCCGAAGCGATGGCCATCGGGCGCAGACTGGGCGATCGGGTGCTCGTCTTGTCCACCTCCACTGGGGGCACCTTGGCGACCATTGCCGCCACCGATCCTGACTTGTCCGCAGATCTGGCCGGGATCGTGATGGTGTCGCCCAATTTCGGTGTGCGCCCCCTTGCGGGCAAGATCCTAGACCTGCCCTTTGCCCGGATATTGGGGCCGCTGGTGGCCGGTGCCACGCGCAGTTTTCCGCCGCAGAACGCGGCCCATGGCATGTATTGGACAACCTCTTATCCCACGATCGCCCTGTTTCCCATGGCAGCCCTTGTTCGCCATGCGGCGGCGCTGGATTATCGCAACGTCACCACGCCGGCCCTTGTGCTGTATTCCCCGGATGATCAGGTGGTCGATCCCGCCAAGACCTTGGGATTGATGGCGCATTGGGGGGGCGATGTGCAGCTTGAACCGCGCAGCATGGGGCCAAACGATGACGTTTATTCGCATGTGATTGCTGGCGATATCCTGTCTCCCGGACAGACCAAGGACACCGTTGATCTGATCGTGGCTTGGGCCGAAAAGCAGGGGTTTTGATGCGCGAAACGCTTGTCTTTCTTCCCGGATTGATGGCCGATGCCCGTCAGTTTTTGCCGCAATTGGTCCGTCTGGGGGCCCGCTTTGCCACGCAGATCATACTTCCAACGTTTGGCGACACGGTCGAGCAGATGTCTGAGGCGATCCTGCCCGATTTGCCGCATAGGTTTGTGTTGATCGGCCAAGGTCTGGGTGGGAACTTGGCGCTGGATGTGGTGCGCCGTGTTCCTGACCGCGTCAGCCATATCGTCTTGCTGTCAACCGATCCACTGGCCGAACCGCCCCAAACTGCCGCGGAGCGTGAAATGCGCATGCTAGCCGCCCGTGCGGGGCGGTTGGACGAAGCAATGCGAGATGAATTTCCCGAAAACACTTTCGCCGACACCCCTTGGCGCGATGAGGTGCTTGCGCTGGTGCAGGATATGGCCATGGGGCTGGGCGAGGGTGTGTTTCTGCGCCAGTCGCGGGCGTTGCAGCGCCGTCCTGATCAACAAAAAACCATGCGCCGGTTCAAACTTCCGGCATTGGTGATTGCCGGGGCGCAAGACAGGTTGGTTCCCGTGCGGCGGCAGGAATTCACGTCAAACCTGATGCCCTTTGGCAAACTGCAGGTGATAGAAACCGCCGGGCATCTTCCTTCTTTGGAAGAGCCCGATATGACAACGGCCGCCATCGAGGCGTTTCTTAACGGGCCCGTTTTGTTGCGCTGATCCGGGTCACGGTTGCAGACTGATCCGTGCCAGAATTGCGATCGATGAAGTCCAAAACCAGCGGCCGGATGTTCAAACGCCAGCTTTTGCCAGCAAAAATGCCGTAGTGGCCTGCGCCAGGCTCCAGATGTTGGGCCTTCTTGGACTGCGGCAGACCTGTCAGCAGATCCAACGCGGCCAGACACTGACCGGGGGCCGAGATGTCGTCATTCTCGCCCTCAACCACCATCACAGCCACGTTTGTAATCGCGCCGATATCCACCTTCTTGCCTGCCACGACAAAGTCATTGCGCGCAATGTCACGATTTTTGAAGATACGCTCGACCGTCGACAGATAGAACTCGGCCGTCATGTCCATGACGGCCAAATATTCATCATAAAACCGGTTGTGCGCGTCATGATCGCTGGCCTGACCCTGCGCAACGCGCATGATCTGTTCGGTAAAGGCCTTTGTGTGGCGTTCCCGGTTCATCGAGATGAAGCTTTGCAGCTGCAGCAACCCCGGATAGACCAGCCGGCCAACGCCCTTGAATTTAAAGCCGACGCGCTGAATTGCTGTTTGTTCCAGTTGGCCCATCGTGACGCGGTGGCCAAAATCTGTGACGTCAGTGGCCGCTGCATCCGGGTCGATCGGCCCGCCGATCAAGGTCAGGCTGCGCGGCTGCGCGGCCGGTTCTTCAGCGGCCAGATAGGCCGTGGCGGCGAGCGTCAGGGGCGCTGGCTGACACACGGCGATCACATGAATTTCCGGGCCCAGCGCGCGCATGAATTCGACAAGGTAGAGCGTATAGTCTTCGACATCGAATTTGCCGGCCGAAACAGGAATATCGCGGGCATTGTGCCAATCTGTCACATAAACGTCAGCATCGGGCAGCAGACTGGCCACGGTGGATCGCAGCAAGGTGGCATAGTGACCAGACATGGGGGCCACCAAAAGGACCTTGCGCATCATCGGTTCGCGGCGGCGGACGACAAATTGCATGAGCGAGCCGAAGGGTTTTTCGATCACCGGTTCGACATCGACAAGGTGGTCTTGGCCGGTCGGACCGGGAATAGACCGAATGCCCCAATCGGGTTTTACCGTCATGCGACTGAAGGTGCGTTCGGTCACCTCGCCCCAGGCGGCCGTCATTTGAAGAAAAGGATTCATCGAAAGGGCGAATGCAGGATAGCTTGACATGGCCCGGGCGGTTGCCCCCAACCATTCACTCGTGTTGCGGGCACTTTCCATCAGGTCGTAAGTGGCCATATACTTCATTACCGTCTCCTGTCGCGGCACGAGGGGCCAACGCCCTTTCGCCGCACCGCCACAGTGGCATGGCGGCGCTATGCTGCATAGCAGAAAGATAGGGGCGAATGATGAACATGACAACAGACGATCACGGCAAAGCGGACGGCCCCACGAAATTGGAAGTCAATCTTGCCCGGATCGAGGAATTGTCAGCCCGCATGATGCAGGCCTTTGCCAAACGCAAGGCCAGCGATCCGGGTGTGGCGGGCCCGTCGAACGAGTTGTTCATGAAGGCGGCCGCGGCCTATGTCGCGGGAATGATGCAGGACCCTGCCAAGGTGATGGAACATCAAATCGCGTATTGGGGGCGTACCCTAAAGCATTACGCTGCCGCCCAGACGGCCCTGGCGGGCGGCGAATTCAAGGCGCCCGAACCCGACCCGAACCTGAAAGATCGCCGCTTTTCAAACCCTTTGTGGGACACGCACCCTGCCTTCAGCTTTTTGAAAGCGCAGTACTTGATCAACGCCGATGCGGTGAAAGAGGCCATCGGCGACATGGCGCTGGACCCAACCGAGAAAAACAGGGTCGAATACTTCACCCGCCAGATCGTCGACATGTTCGCGCCCACCAACTTTCTGGGAACGAACCCCGACGCTTTGGAAAAAGCGGTGGCGACCGACGGCGAAAGTCTTGTGCAGGGGCTTGAAAACCTTGTGGCAGATCTTGAGGCGTCTGAGGGGGATCTGCTGATTACCTTGGCCGACAAAAAGGCCTTTGTCTTGGGGCAAAACATTGCAACGACCCCGGGAAAAGTGGTCTTTCGCAACAAGATGCTGGAGTTGATCCAGTACAGCCCGAGCACGGAAACGGTATACGAGACCCCATTGCTGATCTTTCCGCCATGGATCAACAAATTCTATGTCCTGGATCTTAAACCGTCCAATTCGCTGGTGAAATGGATCGTGGATCAGGGCCATACGTTGTTTGTCGTCTCGTGGGTCAATCCCGATGCCAGCTTTGCCGACATCGGCATGGATGACTATATCGAGCAGGGCTATCTGGCCGCCATAAACGAAGTACGCGCGATCACTGGGCAAGAGCAGATCAATGCCGTGGGTTATTGCATCGCGGGCACAACTTTGGGCCTGACGTTGTCGCATTTGGAAAGCCTGGGGCAAAGCCCTGTGCTGTCGGCGACCTTTTTTACCACCCTGACGGATTTTTCCGATCCAGGAGAGGTGGGCGTGTTTCTGGCGGCCGATTTTCTGGATGGAATTGGCCGGCAGATCGATATGGATGGGATTTTGTCCAAGACCTTCATGGGGCGCACGTTTTCTTTCCTGCGGTCAAATGACTTGATTTATGGGCCCGCCATCAAAAGCTATATGATGGGAGAGGCGCCTCCGGCCTTTGATCTTTTGTTCTGGAATGGGGACGGCACGAATTTGCCCGGCAAAATGGCCAAGGAATACCTGTATGGGCTGTGCCGCGATGATACCTTTGCCAAGGGCAGCTTTCCGGTGAAAGGCGTGCCAACCGCCCTTTCAGGTGTCAAATTGCCGATCTGCGCCATTGCCTGCGAGACGGATCACATCGCCCATTGGCGAGGATCTTTTCGTGGCATTCAGCAGATGGGGTCGGCCGACAAGACCTTCATCTTGTCGCAGTCTGGGCATATCGCGGGGATTATAAACCCGCCCTCCAAGGGGAAATATGGCCACTATTCCAATAGCGGGCCAATGACGTCGCCCGAAGACTGGCGCGCGGGGGCAGAATTTCACCCCGGATCGTGGTGGCCGCGTTGGGGGGAGTGGTTGGCTGGGCGTGCAGGCAGTCAGATCCCTGCGCGATCGCCAGACCCGGCGCACAGCCTGTGTGATGCCCCGGGCACCTATGTCGTTGCCGTGCCAAGATAATTGATCCAGTCATAGCTGCGTTGCAAAAGATTCATGCTGCATTGCAGAAAAATCCTTGAAATGCCGCACCGCAGCATGTATATCTGCTGCATCAGAAACCGGGTATTGGACCCGATTTTGCAGGAGCAATTGAGATGACCAAGACCCCGGATTTCACAAAAGTTATGCAAGACATGATGGCGTCTTTCCCGATGGACACCACGGCGTTCCAGAACGCTTTCAAAACCCAAGCCGCATTTGGCGAAAAAATGACCGCTGTTGCCTTGGCCGCAGCAGAAAAGTCCACCGACATCACCACCAAGTGGGCAAAAGATTCCTTGGCCAAGATGGCCGCTGCCACCAAAGCAAAAACTGAAGCCGCCGATTATTCCAAAGCTGCGTCCGATTTCGCCACGCAAGCGGCGGAACTGGCTGCTGAAAATCTGGCCGCTTTTGCAGAAGTTGCAAAAAAAGTTCAGATGGACACGGTCGAGCTGATGATGGCTGCCGGCAAGGACGCGTCTGACGAAGCTTCGGCTGCCGTCAAGAAAGCCTCGGCTGACGTCACCGCAGCGACCAAGAAAGTTGCAACTGCAGCAAAGTGATCTGATTTCGCGCCGCGTCCTCCCTCGCGGCGCAAACGGATTGGGGCGGTCTTCGTGGCCGCCCTTTCTTTTTTTCTGCACCTCGCCTAGACTTCTCTGCACGTGCAATATCCCGAGGGAGGGGTCTGATGACAGAGGCCGCGAAACCACTGCTGATCAAGCGTTACGCCAGCCGTCGTTTGTACAACACCGAAACCTCAGATTATGTCACGCTTGAAGATATCTCTGGCTTCATCCGTTCGGGCCGCGAGGTTCAGATCATCGACTTGAAATCTGGCGATGATCTGACGCGCCAATATCTTCTGCAGATCGTGGCCGAGCATGAATCCAAGGGTGACACGGTGCTTCCGACGAATGTGCTGACAGATCTGGTGCGCAGCTATGCAACCAACATGCAGTCAGTCGTGCCGCAGTTTCTGCAAGCCTCGTTCGATATGCTGCGTGAAAGCCAGTCAAAGATGGTCGAAAATCTGACGGTGATCCCAAATCCTTTGGCGGCGATGCCGGGATTCGAAGTGATGCGCAAACAGCAAGAGGTCTTTATGAAAGGCCTGATGGGCGCAATGCCCGCTTGGCCAGCCCCGGGTTCGCCCAAGGAAGACGCGGCGCCGAGCACGCCTGATTCCGCCGAAGATCTGGCGGAAATAAAGCGCCAGTTCGCGGAACTGCAAAAGAAATTGTCAAAGCTGTAACCCATGGCCGAAACGCAGGGTCGCGTCACGCTTTGGGGAATTGAGGTCTTTTTGGCAGTGGCTGAAGAGGGCGCTATTTCCGGTGCAGCCCGGCGATTGGGGGTCAGTCCATCTGCTGTCAGCCAGCAGGTTGCGGGTCTGGAACAGGCGGTTGGGGCCCAGCTTTTGGACCGAACGGCGCGCCCCGTTCGGCTGACCCCGGCCGGTGCGATGTTTCGCCGCCACGCGCAGACCATCTTGAACGCCGAAGCCGAGGCGCGGGCAGAGTTGGCTTTGGCCGATATGTCGGGGCTGACCACGCTGCGTTTGGGTATGATCGAGGATTTCGACGCCGAAGTGACACCCGCCCTTCTGACGGCTCTGTCGCGCGATCTGAAGGGTTGCCGATTTCTTTTGGAAACCGGGGCCAGCCACCGTCTGTTGGACCAACTGGAAGCCCGCGCCTTGGATATGGTGGTGGCGGCAGATCTGGCCTCAGACTCGGCGGATGAGGGCTGGCGCGAGGTGCATCCCGTCTTGGCCGAACCCTTTGTCGCGGTGACCCCCAAAGGCCGGGGCATCGGCGATTTGCCCCTGATCCAATACACGGCCCGGCATCTGATGGGACGTCAGATCTCTGGGCATTTGGCGCGCCAAAACCTGCGTCCGGCCCACCGGTTTGAACTGGACAGCTACAACGCCATATTGGCCATGGTCGCGGGCGGCGAGGGGTGGACGATCTTGACCCCGCTGGCCCTGCACAATGGCGCGCGCTTTGCAAAAGGCATTTCGGTGGAGCCGCTGCCCTTTGCGCCGCTGGAGCGCACCTTGTCTTTGTCGGCCCGCGAAGGCGTTCTGCATGACATGCCGGGTCAAGTTGCCGCGCAGTTGAAAGGCCTTGTCGGCCAATCCGTCATTGCCCCCGCCTTGAAGGCCTGGCCCTGGTTGCAGGGCCAGTTGCGCCTTCTTTAGCCTTTGACCGCCTCGGCCGCGTGGAAGATCGCATTGGCGATATAGTCCAGTTCGGAATCTGTCAGCCGGGTCGGCAGGCGGACATCGCAGGCGCGCATCAGCATGGCCCGTGTTTGCGGCAAATCCGGCTGTGGCCCCAGAAACTCCCAGTTCCAAAAGGCGCGTGCGTTGCCTTCTGACAGGCCAAAAACCTGCACAGAGATCCCCCGACGCTTGGCCTCGGCTTGAAACTGCAAAGCTTCGCCGTCGGTCCAATCGCCGCACAGGTTGAACTGAATGGAATCGGGGGCACGCTGTTCTGGGGGAAGGGGCGGTGGCACCATCAAAGAGGCACTTTGGTTCAACCGATCGCCCACCCGGTCATGGCCGGCGCGGCCTTTTGCAACCCGATCGGCCACCAAGGGCAGTTGAGGGCGGATCACGGCAGCCGACAGATTTTGCATCCGCATGTTGTAAAGCGGCAATTTGTTTTGCCACAGCATATAGCTGTTCTGCATGCCCGGGTGTTTCTTCCAGTTGCTTTCATAGGCGCCGGACATGATCACGCAGCGCGCGGCAATCTCTGGATCATCGGTGATCAGGATCCCGCCTTCGCCGGCATTGACCAGTTTGTAGGATTGAAAGCTGAAACAGCCCACCTTGCCGATGGTGCCAATCTTCTTGCCATGCCATTCGGTTCCCAGACTGTGCGCGGCGTCTTCGATAACCGGAATATCCCGTGCGTCGCACAGGGCCATGATCGCATCCATATCGCTGGTATGGCCGCGCATATGGCTGATGAGAACGGCGTCTGCGCCGTCCAGCTTCGCCTCAAAATCGGCCATATCGACACGGTAGTTGTCGCCCACTTCTACCAGAACCGGCACGAGATCGGCATGGACAACGGCCGAAGGGACGGCGGCAAAGGTAAAAGCCGGAATCAGGACGCGGCCCCCGCGGGGCAGATCGAGTGCCTTCAATGACAAGAACAGCGCGGCCGAGCAGGACGCCACGGCCAGCGCATAGCGCGCGCCAAGCAGTTCTGCAAATTCGGCTTCCAGCAAGGCAACGGGGGCGCCTTCTGGCGCGGTGTAACGGAACAAATCACCCGAGCTGAGCAGCCGGTCAATTTCAAGTCGTGCGGCATCAGGGATCGGTTCTGCGTCATAGACATTCGGGGCGAACATCTGTCCATCAGGGGCCATTGTTAGGTTTCCTTCAACTCTTCTTTCGAAAAGCTTTAAACCCGCGCAAGGTAACACGCTAGTGACAATTGCCGGTCCGGGCCATTATCCGCGCAAAGAATTTGGGCAAGACGCTACGTCAAATTCCCAATCTGTCGCGCATGGAGTACCATGTCATCGCAAGCACAAGCAGTGGCCAGCGCAATCCGCCGCCCCCAGGAAACCGCGGCTGAGGCAAACTTGCCATCAAATCGAACTTTTCGGCCGTGCCCGAGACCGCCTGAGCCATCAACTTTCCGGCCAAGGACGCCATGGCCACCCCATGCCCCGAATAGCCCGATGCCGAATACACTCCGGCGGCAGGACGGGTAAAACACGGCATCCGGTTCAAGGTGATGGCCAGTGTGCCGCCCCAAGCATAATCAATCTTCAGATCCGCCAGATCGGGATAGACCTGCAGCAACGGTTTGCGCACCGTTTTCCAAATATCGGGAAAGCGGTAACCATAGCTTTCGCCGCCGCCAAACAGCAGGCGATTATCGTCAGACAGCCGCCAGTAATTCACGACAAACTTGGTATCGGCCACTGCGATGGGCCGCGTCAGAACCTGCGCGGCGCGATCGCCCAAAGGCTCGCTCGCCACAATGAAATTGTTGATCGGCATGACCTTTGCGGCCACCTCGTCGTTCAGACGACCAAGATAACCGTTGCCCGCCAAGATCACGTGATCGCAGGTCACATGGCCAGACGCGGTGCGCACGACGGGCTTTGTCCCCGGCTGAACGTTGACCACTTCTGATCCTTCATAAATCCGCACGCCAGCCTGGGCCGCGGCCCGGGCCAGTCCGATGGCATAGTTCAGCGGATGAATGTGACCAGCATCCCAGTCAATCTCGCCTCCCTTGTAAACCTTTGAGGGGATCAGCCGGTCCATTGCGGCGCGGTCCAGCGATTCAAGATGGGAATATCCATAGTCGCGGCGCAGTTTGTCGCCATAGTGGTGGGCTGCCGTTACCTCGGCGTCCGTCCAACAGGCATGGGCGATACCCGGTTGGAACGTTACGGGCATGCCATGGGTGCGGATCAGGGATTTGACCAGACCCTTGGCTTCTTCCGCCAGATCCCAAAGCTGGTGCGCCGCCGTATGGCCAACGGTCTTTTCGATCCAAGTCTGATCTTGGCGTTGACCTGACCCCACTTGCCCGCCATTGCGCCCAGAAGCGCCAAAGCCGACGCGGTGCGCTTCCAGCACCATCACTTCATACCCCATTTGGGCCAAATGCAGCGCCGCCGACAAGCCGGTGTATCCGGCACCCACGACGCAGATATCGGCCTTTCCCGCCCCCTGGTAGGGGGGGAAGGGCGCAAGATCGGTGCGCGAGGCAGCGTAATAGGAGGCCGGATAGTGTCCGGCCCGATCGTTCACATGCAGCAGGTCCATCACACGTTCAAAAGCAGATGCTCTCGCTCCCAGGGGCTGATGACTTGCAGGAACTCTTTGTATTCGTTTCGTTTTACA
>CANHLE010000054.1 GCA_947461435.1 Paracoccaceae bacterium
TGCGGCACGCGTGCGCATAGGTCAAATCCTCCTAAACCTAAGTGTCGCAAACCTGCGGGATGACGCGTAAAAATGCAACGCCGGAAACGACATCGGATGGTTGGTCTCTTTGGTGTTTTGCCTTCCAACGGGCAAAATGCCAGCATCGCCGCACAGCAGCATCTTTTTAATTGAGGGCCGAGTTGCGGCAAGTTTTGATGTGCAGTGCATTGATCGCGGCATCTTTGATGGGGTGCAATCCGGCGCCCCCTGCGCCTGTGATCGAACGGGCAAGCCCGAGTGTCATTCTGCCGGACTTGTCGGATACCTGCGGTCATGCGTCATTGGATGGATTTATTGGTTTGCCCTATTCAGATCTGGCCGATGCGCCTGACCTTTGGAACCTGCGAATCATTCGACCGGGCGAAAAGGTAGAGGCAAACATCAGCCCAAGCCGCTTGAATGTTCAGGTGGATTCGACAGATACGGTTCGCCGAATCTTTTGTGGCTGAAGCCGTTATCTGGGTTTATTTGGCTGTCAGATGGGCTGGTCGCTTGAGCGGATTGTTGATCAATGGTAAACAATCTTAAGGTGTTTTAGCTTGTTTTGGAGTGTGTGCTATGGGTTTTCACCAATTTTCTGCTGTGTCTTTGCCGATCCTTCTTTTGGCCTGTGTGCCACAAATGACGGTTCCATCACCTGAACCCATGCCGCCTGTGTTGGCTCCAGCAGATCAAAGTGCGGATGCCTGCGGTGCCGCGAATATGCAAAGTTTGGTTGGTCAACCTTTCTCTGCCCTTGCCGCCATGACCTTTCCTGGGCCGATGCGGTTGATCCGCCCGGGAATGGCGGTCACGATGGATTATAGTGCAGAGCGTTTGAATATCACCGTGAACGCGTCGAATGTCATCGCCTCGGTGACCTGCGGATAACATGAAATAGCCCCCGGCAAGCCGGGGGCCGTTAAACGGAGCACTCGTAATTCTTACATGCGATAGGCGGTGTGGCAGGCCTTGCAAGCCCCGCCAAGTGCGCCCATTCCAGCACCGATGGTTTCCACGCTGGTCACATCCAGTGCATTGGCGGCGTCTGACAAGGCTGTTGCCTTGACCGCAAAATCATCCCAATTGGCCCAGATCTCTGGTTTCGCTTCCGAAGCCGGGTCTGCCGCGCCTTGGGTCTTGAACACCTCAGGTGCAGCCGTCACAGCGGCGACCATGGCATCCTTTGCCGCTTGGGCTGCACCAGCGTCAAAGGCCACCTGACCGCCCGCCATTCCGCCCAAAACCTTCATGGCGCCCCCGATGGCATCCATCGTTTGCGCGCGGGCAATGGCATTTGGATCGGTACGGGTGCCTTCGGCATAAGACACTGTTGCAGCCAGCACCGCAGTTGCGAATACGAGTTTAAGATTGAATTTCATTGTTGAACATCCTTGTTGGGCAATTTGTCGCAGTATCGCTTGGGTTGACGTTTCAGAAAACAGACTTTGGTCTGATTCAATGGGTATCACGGGATTGTCATCGCGTTTTTCGGTCGATTTCTCAGGATCGACTCCTAAATTTTCAGCATGTAATGTGAACAAAAAGAGAACATCCAGATGGCGCGCCGAATCTTGTCTTTGTGGTTTCCCCGTCTCGCTGCCGAACGCGCCATGCGGATGCGGCGCGAAGCGCTGGATTTGCCCTTTGCCGTGGTTGAAGATCGTGCGCGCGCCTTGGTTTTATCGTCTTTGAACCATGAAGCAGAGGCGGCAGGTTTGACACGCGGCCAGGCCCTGCGCGATGCAACGGCCATGTGCCCGGCGCTTGTGACCCAATCTGCCGACCCACAGGGCGAGGCCGCGTTTCTGACGCATCTCAGGCGCTGGGCGGGCAAGTTCAGCCCCTGGGTCGCCGAAGAATCACCCGAAAGCCTGATCATCGACTTGACGGGCTGCAGCCATCTGTTTGGCGGCGAAGAGGCCCTTTTGGCGCAGGTGGAAGGCGATTGCGCCGCACTGGGTCTGTCTGTGCGGGCCGGGGTTGGCGATACGCCCGGTGCGGCCTGGGCGCTTGCCCGGTTCGCGGGGCAAGGTGGCGGGGTTGGAGCGCGCAGCGGCGATGATATTGCCCAAGAGGCGCGGGCGACCCGGTCTAGGGCGGCCAAGCGGCGCAATTGGGAAAAGGGCGGTCCCTTACCCACAGGCGGGCGGGGGGCTCCGCCACGGCCGCAAGGTGTGATCGCCCCGAGCGGCCGCATGCGAGAGGCGCTGGCACCTTTGCCCCTTGCCGCCCTACGGCTGCCAACGGCTGTGATCGAAAGCTTTACCAGATTGGGAATGCGCCGGATCGACGATATCCTTGGCCTGCCGCGCGCGGCGATTGCGCGGCGTTTCGGGGCCGAAACCGTAAAGCGTCTGGATCAGGCCCTTGGACTTGAACCCGAACCAGTTTCGCCCGCCGCCGCCACCTTGCATTTCGCCGCCCGGCTGACCTTTCCTGATCCTATTGGCAAACTTGAAGATATCGCAGCGGGGGTGGATCGGCTTTTGCCGCCACTGTGCGCCAGGCTGATGGCGCGCGGTCACGGGGCGCGGCGGCTGCGGCTGCAGGCGTTTCGCTCGGACGGGCAAGTGCAGGTGGTTGACGTGACCTTGGCCCGCCCGGCCGCACAAGCGGATCGGATGCGCCCGCTTCTGGCTTTGAAATACGAACAGATCGATCCCGGCTTTGGCATAGATTGCCTACGCCTGCAGGCCGTGCTGACAGAAACCCTGTCGGCCGTACAGCACCGTGGCCCGGTCGAGACGCGCTTTGTCGGCGCCTCTGTCGCCCCTTCCGGCGCACAGCAAGAGGACGAGGTATTGGCCGATTTGATTGGCAAGCTGGGGGCAAGATTGGGCAGCGACGCTGTCACCCGCAGCCATCCGACGGACAGCCATCTGCCCGAAAAAGCCTCGATGCCGCTGGCGGCGGCCTGGGCAGAGCCTTGGGCAGGGCCCTGGCCCGGGCCGCCGGGACCCCGCCCCTTGGTCCTGTTCCCGCCAGAGCCTATCACTGCCCCCGAAGATGCCATGCCTCCTGCCCGGTTCCGGTGGCGCCGCCGCGATCTGGCAACCCGTGTCGCGCTTGGCCCTGAACGCATTCTTCCGGAATGGTGGTTTGATCTGCCCGAATGGCGCAATGGACCACGCGACTATTGGCGGGTGGAGGCGGAGAGCGGAGAGCGTCTTTGGATGTATTTCGCCCATGGCGCAGAGATCTCAGGTGGCTGGTTCTGCCACGGGCAATATTGACCCCCAAAAGACTTCCGCGGCAGTCATGCCTATTGGATAACCAAGCGTCACATCACCTTGATTGCCGCCACCGCCCAAGGCAGAACCCTTGGCACGGCATCCCCCGACTTAAGGGCGCGCGAATTGCACCTGTGCCGCGCGAAGCAAGTCAAGCAATTCAGTCGAAGCAAAGCCGTCAGCCACACGGCCCTGAGCCCGCTGATAGGCCTTGATCGCGTTCAATGTCCGCGGACCAATCCGGCCATCCACCCCGGCCGTTGAAAATCCGGCCACGGTCAGCCGCTGCTGTAATTCCATCCGCTCTGCCAAAGACAAGACCCGAAGATCACGCGGCCAAGGATGCTGAAACGGCCCGCCACCGCGCAGACGGTCCGCCAGATGGCACACCGCAATCACGTAAGCATCGGCAAGATTATAGGTTTCCACCGCACCGAAGTTGTCAAACACCATCAACGCCGGGCCGCGGTACCCTGCGGGCAGCAACAAAGAAGACCATCTGTCCGCAGGAAGAGCGCCGCCATCCGCGCGCGTGATGCCCTTTGACATCCAAAATGCCATTGGCTTTTGTGTCCTCTCGCCGGCAAGTTCCCAATCAAACCCCTCGGGCACGACAACCTCAAATCCCCAATCCTCACCCGACTTCCACCGTGATTTTTGCAGATAGGCAGCAGTGGATGCCAGCGCGTCACTGGGATCCTCGGACCATAAATTGCGACGACCGTCGCCATCAAAATCCACGGCGATCGTCCAGAAAGATGTGGGCATGAATTGCGTGTGCCCCATAGCACCGGCCCAAGACCCCTTCAGATCGGGAAGGGTGGCATCGCCAGATTGCAACATCCGAAGAGTTTGCAACAACTCGCCCTCAAAATAGGCCCCGCGTCGCCCATCATAGGCCAAAGTGGCCAAGGCGCTCAGCGTGGGAATGTCACCGCGCACAGCCCCATAAGAGCTTTCCAACCCCCAGATGGCCACCACATAGGCAGGGTCCACGCCATAGGTCTTTTCGATTTGGTCCAACAGCGCAGCGTGCTTTTCCAGCGCCTTTCGCCCAAGCGCGATCCTGTCATCCGACACAGCGCGGTCCATATAGTCCCAAATGGCGCGGGTGAACTCGTCTTGGCGTCGATCCTTGTCCACCACTTCGGGCAGAAAGGTGATGCTCGCCAGCGCTTGTTCCAGATCTGTCGCCGTCAAGCCAGCGGTCAGGGCCCGTGATCGAAACTCAGCCAGCCAGGCTTGAAGGCCACTTTCGGTCCCGCGGACCCCTGGTTCATAGGCCAAAGACCCCTCCTGTCCCGCGGCCATATCCGCCAATAACCCCGAACAAAGGGCAAGGCAGGCAAGGGCGCGGATCCATGGTTGCATCATTTTCTCTTGCGGATGACCTTGCGTTTCACAGCACGGTCCTTGGCGGCGGTTCTGCCGGGCATGCGGGGCTGATAGCCACCTCGTTTGCCACCTCGACCAGACCCGGCGGGCAAGGGATTACCCTCCAAAGTCAGAAGTTCAAGCATCAGACCGCCCGTGACGGGGGTAGCCTCCATCAGCCGCACCACAACACGCTGTCCCATGCCAAGCGTCACGCCCGTATCGGCACCGGTTAAAGACTGGCTCGATTCGTCATAATGGAAAAACTCGCGCCCCACAGAGCGGATCGGCACCAAACCGTCTGCACCCGTCTCATCCAGTTTCACGAACAATCCGAATCGTTGCACACCGGCAATCCGGCCGGTGAATTCCGCGCCAACCCGGTCTGAAAGATAGGCGGCAAGATAACGATCAATCGTATCCCGCTCCGCCGCCATCGAACGACGCTCGGCGTCCGAAATAAGCTTGGCCGTCTCGTCCAGATTCTCGACATCCCACGCCGAAAGGCCATCACCGCCCCAACCATGCCCCGCGATCAGCGCGCGGTGCACAATCAAATCGGAATATCGGCGAATGGGCGAGGTGAAATGCGCATAGTTTTTCAGCGCCAAACCAAAGTGCCCAAAGTTTTGAGAATTGTAGTAGGCCTGAGTCATGGAACGCAACGTCTGGATATTGACCAGTTCATCAAACTCCGTCCCCTGCGCTTGGGAAAGCAGCCGGTTCAGATGCGCTGTTTGCAGAACTTGCCCTTTGGCCAGTGTGAAACCAGAGGCCTCCGCGACCTCTCGCAGTGCCTCCATCTTCATCGGCGAAGGTTCTTCGTGAACCCGAAACAACAAGGGCCGCTTCAGGCGCACCAGTTCTTCGGCCGCCGCCACATTGGCCAGAATCATGAACTCCTCGATCAGCTTGTGCGCATCGAATCGCTCACGATAGGCCACAGAGCTGACCTTGCCTTCGTCGCTCAGAACGATCTTGCGCTCGGGCAAATCGATGTCGAGAGGCTGACGCACCGCCCGTGATATCTTCAGCGCCTCATATGCGGCATAGATCGGCCGTAGCACCCCTTCCAGCAGAGGCCTGGCCTTGTCATCGGCGCGCCCATCAACCGCCTCTTGGACTTGACCATAGTGAAGACTGGCCCGGCTGCGCATCATTGCGCGAACAAATCGGTGCGAAATCTTGTTTCCACGCGCGTCTATTCGGATGCGCACGGCAAGGCAGGCACGGTCGACATGTTCATGCAAACTGCACAAATCGCCAGACAGGATATCAGGCAACATTGGCACCACGCGGTCAGGGAAATAGGTGGAATTGCCGCGCTTGCGCGCCTCACGGTCCAATTGAGAGCCGGGCGTGACATAATGTGACACATCCGCGATGGCCACCCAGATGACAAACCCGTCCTTGTTTCCTGCTTCCGTATCCACCTCGGCAAAGACAGCGTCGTCGCGGTCCCGCGCATCAATCGGATCAATGGTCACAAGGGCCAGATCCCGCAAATCGGTGCGCTGGCCCAGGGGCGATGCAATTTGCGCGTCCGCTTCAGCAATGACAGCATCTGGGAATTGATCAGGAATTGCGTGTTGGTGAATTGCGATCAACGAAACGGCGCGCGGGCCAGAAGGATCGCCCAAGCGTTCGGTAATCTTGGCTTGCGGCAGGCCCATGCGGCGGCCACCAACAGCTTCACCCTCGACAAGTTCGCCGTCTTTGGCCCCAAGTGATGCGGCGCTGGAAACCAGCCATTCCTTGTCCGCACCTTTATCGATGGGAACAATGCGCCCCCCTTCGGCAGTCGCGCGAAAGACCCCCAAAACCTTGACTGCGTTCGATCCAAGCTGCCGGATCACACGCGCCTCATATTGATAGTCATCAAGATCCACTTTCGCGAGACGTGCGAGTATCTTGTCACCAGCGCCCAGCGCAGGATCACCCCGATGGGCGATGATCAAGATTCGCGGGCTCTCTTCGCCCACCTGCCCGCCTTCCAACGCAACGGCGTACAAATCGCCATTTTTGTCGGGGGCAAGAACCTGGCACACAGACACGGGCGGCAAATCACCCGCAGAATGAAAACGTCGCGGCTTGCGTTCCAGCGCGCCGTCGCCTTCCAGTTCTTTCAGCATTCGCTTCAGGTCGATCTTGGCATCGCCCTTGATGCCAAAGGCCTTGGCGATATCGCGTTTGGCCAGAAGGCCGGGATTTTCGGCGATCCATGTCAGGATCTGCTCTTTTGTCGGTAAAGGATTCATAGCACCTTCTTACCGCAAAAAGACCGGGGGATAAACCCATCCCCCTAACGCTTGACCGATGCCGTCACATAGTTGCACGACAAATCACGCGACGACAGGGACCAACTCCACTTTACCGGGTTGAAAACCATGCCCTTTCGGTCAACCGGGTCCAGCCCGGCCCGTCTGATCAAATCGTAAAGTTCGTCCGGAGTGATGAATTTCTTCCAGTCATGGGTCCCTTTGGGAAGCCAACGCATCACCCATTCCGCCCCGATGATGGCCATGCCAAAACTTTTTGCGTTGCGGTTCAACGTAGAGCAAATCATCAAACCACCCGGCTTCAAAAGTTGCTGACAGGCCGTCAAATAGCTCAAGGGATCAGAAACGTGTTCGACCACTTCCATGTTCAAAACCACGTCAAAGACTTCATTCGCAGAGGCCAAATCTTCAGCGGTGGTAAAGCGATAGTCGATCGTCAACCCGGCCTGCTGCGCGTGAACTGCTGCAACCGGAATGTTGCGCGGGGCGGCATCTGCGCCCACCACCTCGGCCCCAAGCCGCGCCATAGGTTCCGATAAAAGCCCACCACCACAGCCGATATCCAGCAATCGTAGCCCCTTGAAGGGTTCGCTCGTGGCAAGGTCACGGTCAAATTCGGCGGCAATCTGACGCGTGATATAGTCCAATCTACAAGGATTGAGCATGTGCAGCGGCTTGAACTTGCCGTTTGGATTCCACCATTCGGCGGCCATCGCCTCGAATTTGGCAACTTCGGCGGGATCGATTGTCGAGGTGACAGACATTCCAGAACTCCTTGCGCCCGCCGCAAAGGCGGTACAGTCTGACCATGTAGTACAGGTTCGTGATGGATCAAAGATCAGGGCATAAGCGCGCAGTCGATTATCTTTACCCGCCGATCGAACCCTTCGATCAGCGGCGGATCGACGTGGGCGATGGTCATACGGTTTACGTTGAACAATGCGGCAATCCTGCAGGGGAACCCGTGTTTGTGCTTCATGGCGGGCCAGGGGGCGGATGCAGCCCAGCGATGCGGCGCTACTTTGACCCTGCGCATTACCGTATTGTCTTGTTTGATCAGCGCGGTTGCGGGCGCTCGCGCCCTCATGCCAGCGTCGAGGCGAATACGACATGGCATCTGGTTCGTGACATCGAATTGATACGCGAAACCTTGGGCATCAACCGAATGGTCCTGTTTGGCGGATCTTGGGGCGCAACACTTGCGCTTGTCTTTGCCATCACGCATCCGGAACGTGTGCGTCACCTTGTCTTGCGGGGCGTTTTCCTGTCGGAACAGTCCGAATTGAATTGGTTCTATGGCGGCGGCGTTGGCGCCTTTTTTCCTGATCTTTGGCAAAGGTTTCTATCTGTCCTGCCCTTGACCGATCGCGACGATCCCATCTCAGCCTATCATCGGTTGCTGTTCTGCGGACTTCTGGACAAAGAAACGCGCGCCGCGCGGGCATGGTCTGCTTGGGAAAATGCCCTTGCCTCGGTTTTTAATGAAGGGATCTGGGGCGAAAGTCCGGCTGAATACGCCCGTGCCTTTGCCCGGCTTGAAAACCATTATTTTGTTCATCGTGGCTTTCTGGATCACGACGGTTGGATCATAAAGAACCGGCACCGCATCGAAGCGATTGGCGCGACGATTGTACAGGGCCGTTACGACATGGTCTGCCCGCCGGTGTCATCATGGAAACTTGCGCAGGGTTGGGCCTTGGCCGATTTGCAGATCGTCTCTTTGGCGGGACACGCCCTTTCAGAGCCCGGCATATCCGAGCGGCTGGTTGCCGCAACGAATGTGCTCCGCTCGCTTGGCGATTAGATTTTTGCTTATGTGGCCGAACGCCATCTGATGTGGCTAGGGGCGGTTGCCCCGCCCCTTACTACTCATGCCTTTGACGCCAACTTGTCCATTGCAAGGCGGATCGCCTTCAATTCGCCCTCCATGACCGCAAGCCGAACCTCAGCACTTTGATCGCCCATCGGGATTCCATTGGCTGCCATCTTTTCCCGGATATCAACTTCTTTGGCCTGTTCCATGGCATCAACGATGATACCAAACAGCAGGTTCAGCGTGGTGAAGGTGGTGAAAATGATGAAGACCACGAAAAAGATCCAGGAATGGGGCTGCTTTGCGATCACTTGCCCTGCGATATCTGGCCAGCCTTCCAAGGTCATCATCTTGAAAAGGGTGAAGAACGTGGTGCCAAGGTCTCCAAAATGCTCTGGCACATCGGTGCGAAACAGCGTCACGCCAACAATGGCCGCAACATAGTACATAACAAGCAGAACCGCCGCGACAGAGGCCCCACCAGGAATGGCGACGAACATGCCCGTGATCACGCGGCGCATCGATGGAACCGCGGTGACCAGGCGCATGACGCGCAACACACGCAGCGCCCGAAGCACCGACAGGGCCCCCGAAGCCGGCAAAAGTGCGATACCGATCACCAAGATATCAAATACGTTCCACGGATCGCGAAAGGTATCCAAACGGTTTGCCACCAATTTCAGGGCGATTTCCGCCACAAAAATCGTCAGGCAAATGCTGTCCAACAGATGAAGAAGTTCAAGTGTTTCGGGGCTTACATTTGTTGTGATCAAGCCAAGGATGACGGCGTTGAACAAAATAACGCCGATGACAAAGCGTTGAAACACGGCACCATTCACGAAGTTTGACACAGTTTGCATAGATCTCTCCTGAATGGCTGGCCATGCGTGGCCCGAAAATCCGCCCGTTTCTATTGCGCAATGACCCCGGCTGACAAGGGGTTGGCACCTCGTTAAGGGTGTCAAATTCGTCTTGCGTCTGGACGTGCAAGGCGCAACAGTCAGCTTCAACCTGAATATGAGGAACTACGAAACGTGATCGATCTTTCGGCCTTTCAAGGCCTGTCCGCGCTGCCAGTGGGGGCCTTTGCCCCAAAGCCAACATCTTTTGAAGGCAAACAAACCGAAGCAGCCGTCACGCTGTGGTCAAGTTCCGATGGACGGATTGAAATTGGTGTCTGGGAATGTACGGCTGGCCGATTTACGGCCGACCGCTCCAAATCATCGGAGTTTTGCCACTTCATCTCAGGGCTGATCGAAATGATCCATGCCGATGGCACCAAAGTGCGCCTTGGGCCAGGGGATGCCATCAATTTGCCGCTGGGTTGGATCGGCGAATGGCATGTGATTGAAAAAGTCAGAAAACTCTACGTCATCACCCAAGGCTGACGCGAGCGGTCAAAGATCAACCCTGTGCGGCGCGGCGCAAGCGCAGGGCATTGGTGACGACAAATACGCTCGACAGCGCCATGGCGCCCGCCGCAAGCGCAGGCGACAAAAGCACGCCATAGACCGGGAAAAGTACCCCAGCTGCGACCGGGATCAAAATCGCATTGTACCCAAATGCCCAAAACAGGTTTTGCCGGATATTGCTCAGCGTGGCGCGGCTGATGGCAAAGGCTGAAACGACAGCGGAAAGATCACCAGACATCAATACGACATCGGCGGTTTCGATGGCCACATCGGTGCCCGTCCCTATCGCGATCCCAACATCCGCCGCCGCCAGTGCTGGCGCGTCGTTGATCCCGTCGCCCACAAAGGCAACGGTGCCGTGCTTGCGCAAAGCCGCCAGTGCGGCGACTTTGCCAGCTGGTAAGACCTCAGCCAAAACATCGGTTATGCCAAGTTCGGCTGCGATTTTTTGGGCGGTGACGGCGTTGTCGCCCGTGATCATCGCCACTCGCAACCCTTGGGCCTGCAGCGAGGCGATCGCGGCAGGCGTAGAGGGCTTTATCGGGTCTGCGACGCCGACGATCGCGGCCAAGCGCCCATCGATCGCCACATACATCGCTGTACGCCCTTTTGCTGCGATGTCATGCGCGGGGTTTTTCGCAGGCAATTCAATGCCATCACGCGTCATTAAACGGTCGGCCCCCACGATGATCTGTTGGCCGTTCACCTGCGCTTTCAACCCAAAGCCGGGGATGGCGGCAAAGGAAGCGGCCTGCGGCACATCCAGCCCTCGGGCCTTTGCGGCGCGCAGGATGGCCGTGGCAATCGGATGTTCTGATCCGGCTTCGGCGGCCGCCAAAAGGCGGAGGACCTCGACCTCGTCAAAGTCTGGCATCACAACAAGATCGGTCAGTTCAGGACGTCCCGCTGTCAGCGTGCCTGTTTTATCCATGGCAACAACGGCAACGCCTTGCAGCGATTGCAACGCATCCCCTTTTCTGAACAACACACCCAACTCTGCGGCCCGCCCGGTTCCCACCATGATCGAGGTGGGCGTCGCAAGGCCCATGGCGCAGGGGCACGCGATGATCAGAACGGAAACCCCGGCCACCATGGCATGGGCAAGCGCAGGATCTGGCCCAACGACCAGCCAAACAAGTACCGTCAGCGCAGCCAAGGCCATGACGACCGGCACAAACCAAAGCGTTATCCGGTCAACAAGGCCTTGAATGGGCAGTTTCGCGCTTTGCGCCTGCTGCACCATCTGAATGATCTGGGACAGAACGCTATCCGCGCCCACATGCGTTGCGCGCAACACCAACGCCCCGGTTCCATTCACTGTACCGCCGGTCGCCAAATCGCCTTCTGCTTTTTCCACAGGTGCAGGCTCGCCCGTGATCATACTTTCATCAACAAACGAATGCCCACGAACAACGGCACCGTCGACGGCAACCCTTTCGCCGGGTTTGACGTGCACAAGATCACCTATGGTGATGTCTTCAAGGGGAAGATCTGCCAAAACCCCAGCCCGTTCCACTTGGGCTGTCTTGGGGACAAGCCCGACCAGCCGACGAATGGCAGCGCCGGTGCGCCCTTTGGCACGCGCTTCCAAGGTCCGTCCTAGAAGAATCAGAACCACGATAACCGACGCAGCCTCGTAATAAACCGCCGCGCTCCCTGCCGGCAAAAGCGAGGGCGCAAAGGTAGAGACCGCCGAAAAGGCATAAGCCGAAAGCGTCCCAATCGCCACAAGGCTGTTCATATCAGGCGCCGCCCGCATTAGGGCGGGCAGCCCCTTGCTATAAAATCCCTGTCCGGGCCAGACCAGCACCAGCGTGGTCAATACAAACTGCAATACCCAGCTGGTTTGCTGGCCGATGGTCGTCATGATCAGGTGATGCAGATCAGGGTAAAGATGGCCCCCCATTTCCACAACGAAGACCGGCAGGGTCAAGCCAGCGGCAATCCATGTGATCCGCCCAAGTGCTTGCGCTTCGCGATCCTTGCGCGTTCCAAGATCAAGGTCACTGCGCGAGGTGATCTTTGCGGGATATCCGGCAACAACGCTGGCCGCGATCAGGTCCGCCGGGGTTATCTGACCCTCCAGGTACTGCACCGAAGCCGTTTCCGTCGCCAAGTTGACAATGGCCGAGATCACGCCGGGGACAGCCGACAATCCCTTTTCGACCCTTGCCACGCAAGAGGCGCAGGTCATGTCCGCAATCTGCAACTCCACCTTGGCCAGTCTTGCAGGGTAACCGGCCAGATCCAGAATCTTGGCAAGATCCACTGGGCTGGCGCCGCCGTCCGTTGTGATTCTTGCTGTTTCGGTTGCCAGATTGACCTCAGCGTTTGTAACGCCGGGGGCGGATTTCAGTGCCCGCTCCACCCGGCCAACGCACGACGCACAGGTCATGCCTTCGACCGAAAGGGTCACGGTTACTGCGGATGCCATTTGGGCCTCTTTTCCAGACTTGAAACAGTAGTGATCACAGCGCATCTATTCAAGGCAGCATGGGTTACGGCACAAACAATCAACGCGTCCTTCGGCACCCTGCAGCCAGATCCCGATCATCGCCCAGGAGATTCACATTGACGACTTTTTCGATCCCCGACATGTCTTGCGGTCACTGCAAAGCAACCGTTGAAAAGGCGATCAAGACGCTTGATCCCACGGCCTCGCTTGACTTTGATATGGCCGCGCGCACGGTTGACGTCACAAGTGTTGCAGCCGTTGGCGCGATGCGTGCCGCGCTGTCCGCTGCTGGGTATGACACGGCCGACGCCTAAGCCGTAACAGCAAACTCTGTCATCATTCCTGTCGAAAGATGCGGCATATGGTGGCAGTGAAGCATCCAGCGCGCAGCTTCGCCAGCATCCAGCGCAACGGTCACAGTCGACATGGGCGGAAGATAAACTGTATCGCGCATGGCCCCTGATAAAGCCATTCCATTGATGGACACCACCTGAAACCGATGGCCATGCAGATGCATGGGGTGCCCCATCATCGACATGTTGTGAAACATCATCTCAACCCGTTCGCCTGTTGTGGCAACAATCGGTTGGTGCGTGCCCCACGACTGCCCATCAATCGTCCAAACATAGGGCATCATCGATCCCGCCAGCATGATCATCTGGGTACGATCCGCCCGCCTTGCGTCCAACGGCAACACGGCCTGCAGGCGCATTTCTTGCGACATATCGGTGTCAAAGGCCGGTGAAACCGTTTCGCTCACACCGCTAATTTTGGCGATTTTTGCCCCGGGCGTCGCCAGAATGATCCCTGTCCGCTCTGACGCGCCTTCTCGCAAAGCCAGGATCGGAAAGGCACCGGCACCGGGCAAGTCAATTTCAAGGTCAAGTCTTTGCGCCATCGCAACCCCGAACCTTGCGCCCATGATCGGCACGATCGGCTGTCCGTCTACGGCAATCAGTCGGGCGGGCACACCGGTGTCGACCCAAAAAACCGTGGCGGCAGATCCGTTGATGACCCGCAGGCGCAGGCGGCCACCAGACTCGACAGCGATCACCTCGGGGTCATTCAGGGTTCGGTCATTGGCAAGGTAGGCGTCAAAATTGAAATCGTTCAAATCCATTTTCATGCCGCTCATGGCGGTCATGTCCATGGCGTCGCTGGGCATCTTCATGGTGCTGTGATCCATCGCAGCCATGTCATGTGTGGCAGTTCCGCCCGTGATTTCCGCAAGAACCTCTTCTGCCGGGCGGAATGAGAAATCGTGCAGGAACATCACGATCTCTTGCCGGTCCGCCGCAACATCAGTCGCAGATCGAACGATCAAGGGGGCGGCCAACAACGCCATTTCTTGAACGGGAATATGACTGTGCATCCAGTGGGTGCCCGGGCTGGCCACGAAGTCATAGCTGCGGGTTTCGCCGGTCGACAAAGGCGCCATCGGAAAATTCGGCACACCGTCCTGACTGTTTGGCGGAATTTGGCCGTGCCAGTGGATGATCGTTTCCACATCCAAGGCGTTGGTCAAATCAACGCGAAAAGTCTGGCCCGGGTCAAGCACAAGGCCCTGCCCCCCTGCCGCATTGGTCAAACCGAAAACCGTGGCCGCCCTGCCGTCGATGTCCAAGACACGGCTGGTTGTGGTCAAGGAAAGGGGGCCAGATTGCGCAGTTGCATACTGGGGCCAAACGGCACTCGCTGCGATGCCCGCAAGAAACTGTCGGCGAGAAACGCCAAACGCCGCGCCAGCAGATACCATTTTCCGGACCCCTTCAGAATTTCCAAGGCCAAAGCCTCGATCAGGACAGGACCAAGGATAAGCCCTTTAATTGATCTAGGCTTACGACCGGCCTTCATCAAGTCACACAAACGTGCCTGACGTCGCAGGCCCGCGACGTCAGGCATTTCCCTTGCAATCCAAAATCATCCGGCCTATATCGTGATCAACAGCTGTTTCAGGGTCCAAACCTGAAGCTACCGAGAAATCTGCCCGGGCCGTTTGGCCCGTTTTTTATTTTTGGAACCTGATGTCAGATCTGATTGCCAAAACTGCCATTGACCGGCGCCTAGCCGAGATCGTGACCCCAGTCATCGAAGGGTTGGGGTTTGAATTGGTGCGCATTCGCCTGATGGGCGGACGGACACGAATCTTGCAAATCATGGCCGAACGCCCTGATGGGGGCATTGGCGTTGACGAATGTGGAGATATCTCTACGGCGGTCTCGGCCGTTCTGGATGTTGAAGATCCCGTCGAAGAAAACTACGTGCTTGAAGTGTCCTCCCCCGGGATTGACCGCCCCTTGACCCGCCTTAAAGACTTTGAAGTATGGAAAGGCTGGGAAGCACGTATCGAGACAACCGAACTGATCGATGGCCGGCGTCGTTTCAAGGGTGGGCTTGCGGGGGTTGAGGGCGACGAAGTGCTGATCGACATCGCAGACGGCGGCGACGAAATGATCATCGGGCTAAAGTTTGAATGGCTGTCCGATGCGAAACTGATTCTTTCTGATCAGTTGATCGCAGAGATGCTGCGGCAAAAGAAAGTGTCGGGCGCGTTTGATGAAACGATGTTCGATGAGGTTGAGACATCCGAAGGGGATGAGGATGAAGATCCCACCCCTGAGACGAAACACTAGGCCGGGAGAGACCTAATGGCGATTACATCTGCCAACCAGCTGGAACTGTTGCAAACCGCCGAGGCCGTGGCCCGCGAGAAGATGATTGACCCCGAACTGGTGATCCAGGCGATGGAAGACAGCCTCGCTCGTGCTGCGAAATCCCGTTATGGTGCCGACAACGACATTCGTGTGAAAATCGACCGTAAAACCGGCCGTGCCACCTTTGCCCGCATTCGCACCGTGGTCGAAGATGATGCCGTTGAAAATCACCATGCGCAGCTGACGGTGAAGCAGGCCAAGAACTACTTGGCAGACCCGAAAATCGGCGATGAAATCATTGATGATGTGCCGCCAGTTGATCTGGGCCGCATCGCCGCGCAATCCGCCAAGCAGGTTATCCTGCAAAAGGTCCGCGAAGCAGAGCGTGATCGTCAGTATGAAGAATTTATTGACCGCAAAGGCACGATCATCAATGGCGTGGTCAAGCGGGAAGAATACGGCAACTTGATTGTCGATATCGGACGCGGCGAAGCCATCTTGCGCCGGAACGAAAAAATCGGACGCGAGGCTTATCGCCCGAACGACCGTATCCGGTGCTACATCAAGGATGTCCGCCGCGAAGCGCGCGGTCCTCAGGTCTTCCTGTCCCGGACCGACCCGCAGTTCATGGCAGAGCTGTTCAAGATGGAAGTGCCAGAAATCTACGATGGCATCATCGAGATCAAGGCGGTGGCCCGCGATCCGGGATCGCGCGCAAAGATCGCCGTGATCAGCTTTGACAATTCGATTGACCCGGTGGGCGCCTGCGTTGGTATGCGCGGATCGCGCGTGCAGGCTGTTGTGAACGAATTGCAGGGCGAAAAGATCGACATCATTCCATGGAATCAGGATCAGGCCACGTTCCTTGTGAACGCCCTGCAGCCTGCAGAAGTATCCAAGGTCGTGATCGACGAAGAAGCCGGCAAGATCGAAGTCGTCGTTCCGGACGAACAACTGTCATTGGCCATCGGGCGTCGGGGACAAAACGTGCGTCTGGCCAGCCAGTTGACAGGACTGGATATCGATATCGTCACCGAATCTGATGAATCGGCACGCCGTCAGGCAGAATTCGCTGAGCGGACCAAGCTGTTCATGGACACCTTGGACATCGACGAAATGATGGCCCAGCTTCTGGTATCGGAAGGATTCACGAATCTTGAAGAAGTGGCCTATGTCGAATCAGACGAGTTGTTGTCGATCGACGGCTTTGATGAGGGCACCGCAGGCGAGTTGCAGGCCCGTGCACGCGACTACATTGAAGAGCAAAGCCGCAAGGCCATGGAAACTGCTCGCGCCATGGGCGTAGAGGACAGCCTTGTAAACTTTGAAGGTCTGACGCCGCAGATGCTTGAAGCTTTAGCGCACGACAACATCAAGACTTTGGAAGATTTTGCAACTTGCGCAGATTGGGAATTGGCAGGCGGCTGGACAACCGTGAATGGCCAGCGCGTGAAAGACGAGGGCGTTCTTGAGAAGTTCGAGGTCAGCCTGGAAGAAGCGCAGAATCTTGTGATGACGGCGCGGGTAATGCTGGGCTGGGTCGATCCGACGGAAATGACCCCTGCCGAAGAGCCCGCGGACGACATCGATGAGGAGGCCGAGGCCTGATTTCAGGCCTCGGAGTATCGCCCTGACACGTGGCGGCCGGGAACAAATGAACGAAGACCCTGAACGAAAATGCATCGTCACCGGGGAGAGCCAGCCGAAAGCGGGTCTGATCCGCTTTTGTCTGGCGCCTGATGGTATGATGGTGCCCGATGTGCTTGGCCGCTTGCCGGGACGCGGAATATATGTGACAGCCAGCAAGGACGCGCTGGACAAGGCAAGCTCGAAGGGTTTGTTTTCCCGAGCCGCAAAACAACCTGTGACGTTGCCAGAGAATTTGATCGCACTGATCGAGATGCAATTGGCGCGCCGCGTGGCAGACTATATCTCCATGGCCCGCAAGGCCGGTGATGCAATCTGCGGATTCGAGAAGGTCAAGGATTGGCTGAACAAAGACAAAGCAGAGGTCTTGATACAGGCCTCTGACGGTTCTGAACGCGGCAAAGACAAACTGTATCCCCCCGATGGACCAGAAAGCCTGATTGGCTGTTTGACTGCAGGGGAATTGGGTTTGGCTTTCGGTCGGGAACGTGCGATACACGCCGCGCTTGCGGCTGGAAGACTCACAACGCGTGTTGTAGAGGAAGCCGCAAGGCTTTCTGGCGTGCGCGGCATGACGGTAAAGCGGGTCGGCAGAAGGTCTGCCGGGAAGGATACGAAGGACGTATGAGCGATACAGACGGCAAAAAACCCCTTGGCCTTGGGGCAGGTACGCGTTCCGGATCGGTGAAGCAAAGCTTCTCTCATGGACGAACGCATGCCGTGGTGGTGGAGACAAAGCGCAAACGCGTGGTCGTCCCAACCCCACCGGTGAAACCTGTGACGGGCGCGCCTGCCACAGGCACGGCAGGGGCTGCGGTCGCAGCAGCGGTCAGCGACACGTCGCGCCGCCCTGCAGGCATTTCCGACGCGGAAATGGAACGTCGCCTTTCGGCATTGAAAATTGCCAGAGCGCGCGAGCAGGAAGACGCTGCCAAGCGCCTTGCGGATGAAAAGGCCCGCGAGGAAGAGCGTCAGCGCAAGCGGGACGCAAACGAATTGAAAGAGCGTGAGGAGCGTCAGCGTGAAGCGGCTGCTCGTGCAAAGGCCGAAGAAGAAGAGCGTCTGAAGGCCGAAGCCGCCGCATTGGCTGCGCAAAAGGCAGTGACTCGCAAGGCGGATGTCCTGGGCACCCAGCGACGCCAGCCCGCAGCACCTGCCGTGGAAGAGGCGCCCGTTGCCAAACCGGCCAGTGCCGGGCGCAACCCGCGGCCCTCACCGGCTGCAGCAGCGCCGTCACCTGATGATCGCAGCAACGCACCGATCGCCGCGAAACCCGGCCTTGCCCCGCGCAAGACCGAGCGTGAGCGCGATGCAGAACGCGATCGCGGCAAGGCCAAGGGTGACGAAGGTCGTCGTTCAGGCAAGTTGACGCTGTCAGATGCCACCTCGGATGAAGGTGGACGTCAGCGCTCCTTGGCCGCGATGAAGCGCAAACAGGATCGTGCCCGCCAAAAGGCGTTGGGCATGATGGTCAAACCTGAAAAGCAAGTGCGCGATGTGCAGTTGCCGGAATCCATTGTCGTCAGCGAACTTGCCAACCGGATGGCCGAACGTGCCGCCGATCTGGTAAAGTCACTGATGAAGATGGGCATGATGGTGACCATGAACCAAACCATCGACGCGGATACAGCCGAAATTCTGATCGAAGAATTCGGCCACAAGACCGTTCGCGTTTCTGACGCAGACGTGGAACAGGTGATCGACTCGGTTCTGGATTCCGAGGAAAATCTGGTAACGCGCCCACCGATCGTTACGATCATGGGCCACGTGGATCACGGAAAAACCTCGCTTCTGGACGCGATTCGCAAGACCCACGTTGTGACGGGCGAAGCGGGTGGTATCACCCAGCATATCGGCGCCTATCAGGTCAAAACTCCGAACGGGTCTTTGGTGTCGTTCCTTGACACCCCAGGTCACGCGGCCTTTACGTCAATGCGCGCACGCGGCGCTCAGGTGACGGACATCGTTGTTCTGGTTGTCGCAGCAGATGATGCTGTGATGCCGCAGACAATTGAGGCGATCAACCACGCCAAAGCCGCCAAGGTTCCGATGATCATCGCGATCAACAAGATCGATAAGTATGATGCGGATCCAAACAAGGTACGCACGGATCTTCTGCAGCACGAAGTCGTCGTCGAGGCGATGTCGGGTGACGTTCAGGACGTTGAAGTATCGGCAAAGACGGGTCAGGGACTCGACAATTTGCTGGAGGCCATCGCCCTTCAGGCTGAAATCCTGGAATTGAAGGCAAACCCGAACCGGGCTGCTCAAGGTGCCGTGATCGAAGCCAAGTTGGATGTGGGCCGTGGTCCTGTTGCCACTGTGCTGGTTCAAAATGGCACGCTGCGCAAAGGCGACATCTTTGTCGTGGGCCAACAGTGGGGCAAAGTACGCGCGCTGATCAACGACAAGGGTGAAACCGTGGCCGAAGCCGGTCCATCGGTTCCGGTCGAGGTTCTTGGTCTGTCCGGTACCCCGTCGGCGGGTGACACATTGAACGTGGTGGAAACCGAAGCGCAGGCCCGGGAAATCGCCGCCTATCGCGAGAAGACCACCAAGGACAAGCGTGCCGCTGTTGGCGCGGCAACGACCCTCGAACAGCTTATGGCCAAGGCCAAATCCGACAAGGCCGTGTCAGAACTTCCCGTCCTGGTCAAAGCCGATGTTCAAGGTTCGTCTGAAGCCATTGTTCAAGCGCTGGAAAAGGTTGGCAATGACGAGGTCCGTGTGCGCGTCTTGCACTACGGTGTCGGGGCAATCACAGATTCGGATGTGAACCTTGCAGAAGCGTCGAACGCCCCGATCTTGGCGTTTAACGTGCGCGCAAATGCCATGGCCCGCAGCGCCGCCCAGCAAAAAGGCGTCGAAATCAGATACTACTCGATCATCTATGATCTGCTGGATGACATCAAGAAAGCGGCCTCTGGCCTGCTGAAAGCGGAAGTACGCGAGAATTTCATCGGTTACGCGAAGATCCTGCAAGTCTTCAAGATCACGGGTGCGGGCAATGTCGCCGGCTGTCTGGTCACCGAAGGGATCGCGCGCCGTTCCGCCGGGGTTCGTTTGCTACGGGACAACGTGGTCATTCACGAAGGCACTCTGAAAACGCTCAAGCGCTTCAAGGACGAAGTCAAGGAAGTGATTTCGGGCCAAGAATGCGGTATGGCGTTTGAACGCTACGAAGATGTCCGCGAGGGCGACGTTATCGAAATCTTCGAGCGCGAAGAAATCCAACGCTCGTTGGCCTAAGCGCGGTGCGACCGAAACCAAAAGGCCGGATCGAATGATCCGGCCTTTTCTTTTGGCGGTGTCTTACGCCGCGATTCGGCTTTGCACAGGAAATCCGGTGAATGTCTTGTCGTCGACACGAACGATGATGCGTCCATCGGGCAACTGCCCAACCATAAGCCCTTGAATAAAAACGCAGCTTCCAACAGTGATCGTTCTAAGCACGGCCAATCCCCCAATCAGCGACGCATGTTTGATTAAAACTATGCGCAGAATGGTTAAGAAACCATCAAAAAGATACTGTCGTTGCTAAAATTGGGACCCGAAGCTAAAGCCAGTCGCGCAAGATAGGGATCAGCGGTATATCTGCGGGCGGCATGGGGTAATCGCGCAATTGATTGGGGCGTACCCATGCCAAAGTCTGCCCCTCACGCCCTGTCGCAATTCCGTCCCATCTGCGACAGGCGAACAGCGGCATCAACAAATGAAAGTCGGGATAACTGTGACTGGCAAATGTCAGTGGCGCCAGACATGATTTCCATGTGTCGATCCCAAGTTCTTCTTTCAATTCGCGGATCAGCGCCATCTCGGGGGTTTCCCCCGGATCAACCTTGCCCCCCGGAAACTCCCACAATCCCGCCAAAGACTTTCCTTCGGGCCGCTGCGCCAACAACACGCGGCCTTCATGGTCAATCAGGGCAACGGCCGAAACGAGAAGGATCTTCATGCCAGAGGCCTGCCTATAGGGCCGGTCAGCGCCAAAGACCCTGACCGCACCAGGTTTGGTTCGTGAACGTCAATCATCACGAGCGATAGTCCGCGTTGATTTCGACATAGCGATTTGTCAGATCGCAGGTCCAGACCGAACGTTTTGCGCGGCCTAGCCCCATATCAATACTGATCACGAGATCAGATTGCAGCATATAGGTGGCGCCGTCTTCTTCCTTGTATGACGGGTTGCGCCAGCCGTTCTTGGCAACGACGATATCGCCAAACTTGATCGTCAGACGATCGCGGTCTGCCATCGCACCGGACTTGCCGATAGCCGCAACAATCCGCCCCCAATTCGGGTCTTGTCCGGCAATGGCAGTTTTAACCAAAGGCGAATTTGCCACCGCCATGGCGACACGCTGCGCATCGGCTGCATCCGCAGCACCGCTCACGCGGATTTCCACGAACTTCGTCGCACCCTCGCCGTCGCGGATCACCTGATGGGCCAAATCTGTCATGACCGATCTCAGGGCCGCTTCAAATTCCTTTGCAACGGATCCCACCACAGGCGCAGCTTCCGACAGTCCTGTTGCAGCCACAAGAAGCGTGTCCGACGTCGATGTATCGCTGTCGACCGTGATGGAATTGAACGTTGCGTCCATGTTCCGCGACACCATCTTTTGCAAGGTGGTGGCGGTCATTTTCGCGTCCGTGAAGATATAGACCAACATGGTCGCCATATCCGGCGCAATCATGCCCGACCCTTTGGCAATACCGGCGATCTGGATGACCCCGCCGTCACCCTGCACCGTGGCCATCGCCCCTTTGGGGAAGGTATCGGTAGTCATCATGGCGTGTGCCGCCATCTCGATCGCGTCTTCCCGCAAAGCGGCGGCAAGTTCGGGTACCTTCGCCGTGATCCGCTCAAAGGGCAAAGGCTCGCCAATAACGCCGGTTGACGAAGAAAAGACCCGCGACGGCAAAAGCCCCAAGGCGGCCGCAACGCTGCCCGTCACCTCTGCAACGGCCTTATCACCAACCTTGCCCGTAAATGCGTTGGAGTTTCCAGAGTTCACGATGATCGCAGCACCAGCATTGCGCGGAACCGACATCGATAACTTTTGCTGACAGTCGCGCACACATCCGGACCGCGTGGTCGATCTGGTAAAGGCCCCGGCCACGGCCGTTCCCGGTGCCAAGCGAACCAGCATCACATCTTTTCGGTTTTGGTACCGCACCCCGGCTTCGACTGCGGCAAATTCCACCCCGGCAATCAAGGGAAGTTTCGGAAACTGCGACGGTGCCAAGGGCGACACAATCTTCGGCTTCTTGGTCGGCGTCTCGGCGGGCAAAGCCTTTGATTCAGAACGATGGCCCTTCAACTCGGCCTTCAATGCCTTCGCCTTGGATTTCCAGTCTTTCTTGGCCATCGTCTCACCCTCCGTCTTGGACCTGTTATTTTAGCAGGTCGATATTTTTCAACAAAGCAGGATCCAGATCTGCGCCTGGCTTTTCGACCTTGGCTGCTGCGACCATCGCTTCAACTTTTGCCAAAACGGCGTCCTTTTTCACCTGCGCTTCGATCTCTGCGCGCACGTCTTCCAAGGCAGGTCTGTCCGAATTGCGCGTTTCGGTCACAAGAATCAGATGATAGCCGAAATCGGTTTTGACAGGCCCTGTTACCTTTCCAACCTCGGCGGCAACGACGGCATCTTCAAACGGCTGAACCATCTGGCCAAGCCCGAACCACCCCAGATCACCGCCATTTTGGGCCGACCCATCGGTCGAATTTTCGGTTGCGACCGTCGCAAACGCCTCGCCCCCTTGAATCAGGGCCAAAAGTTCCTTGGCCTTTTCTTCACTATCTACCAGAATATGCGAGGCATGATATTCGGTTTGCGGTTTGAATTCCGCATAAGCCGCATCATAGGCCTTTTGAATCGCCTCGTCCGATACAGCGGCAGAGGCAACCTCATCCACCAGCACCGATGCAAGATAGGTGCGCCGGTCATTCAACAGGGTCAACTCGTCTTCCAGCTTCAACTTTCCCGCCATCGATTGCTCGATCACGACTTGTTGAACAATTTGATCCAAAAGACCGCCAAAGATCAGATCATCCGGCAAGGATTGGTATTCAGGCGGCAATTTGCTGCGCGCCACGATCAGATTGCCCAGCGTAATCTCGGTGCCATTGACCGTGGCAACCACCGTCGCCGCCGTCGGATCTTCCGCGAACACGGGTTGGGATGCGGCGATGCACACAGCCAAAGCAGCAAAGAAGGTCGATTTCTGTGTCATTTCACCGTTTCCTGATCACGACGAGGGGTGTGTAAGTTGACTATGGAAGGCCTAACCCTTAAATCGCCACAGGTCGCGTGCGACGGGGTCGACCGACCACTCCGCATCTTCTAAGGAAGGCGGCGAGGGCGGGCAAGGGCCGCTTGCCCATCGCGTGCATATCAATATTGGCCAA
>CANHLE010000055.1 GCA_947461435.1 Paracoccaceae bacterium
GAAGCAACGACAAGATCACAAGGGTTCCGGGGCCAGATTTGCGGGGCAGGCGGCTCATTCGGCGGCCTCCAGATCATCTGTGCCAAGACGGCTGCGCACCACGCGCGGCCGGGCGCGGGGCGCGGCGGCGGTCGGCTCCGCCCGGGGCGTCTCGCGCGGGGGATCTTGGGGAAGATCGTGCATCGAGGCGACAAATAGTTCCAGCTTGGCAGCAACTGATTCGGCGCGGCGCGTCAGCGAATCCAGATTGGTGGCAGATCCCGTGGCCGCCATTCCCGCTGCGGCCAGCGCCTTTGTCATATCGTCCACCTGCACCGACAAAACGGCAATCGCACCGCCCATTCCACTTTCCAAGGCGGCGAATTTCTTCAATCGGCCCGACAGGACATAGCAGTAAATGGCCGCCCCAAAGGCCCCTGCGGCCATCAACATATCTGCGATCAATGCCATTTTGGCCCCCTAGTTCAGGATGTATTCTGTGATCAGCAGATCGCGAACCCGGCCTTCACCGGTCACGATCTGAACGCGCCGCAAAATCTGCGCGCGCACCCGCACCAAGGCGCTGGGATCTTCCAATTCTGCCGGATCGATGGCTCGAAGATAGCCGTTCAAAACATCCAGTATGCGCGGCATCAGCAAGGTGACTTCTTCGGCATGGGCTTTGTCGACTTCCAGCTGCGAGACAAAGCGCAAATGACGCTCCGTCGGCATTTGCCCGATGGTGATGGTCAGGGAATCGACCGGAACAAAGGCGATTTCGGGCAAGGGCTCTGCTCCCTCTTCTTCGGCCGCATGTGCGTCTTTGGGCCCCAGAATCAAGCCGGAATAAACGGCGTAAAACCCGCCGCCACCCAAGGCCAGAAACAAGACAAGCCCAATCAGAATGGGCAGTTTCGACGTCTTTTTTGGTGCCGCATCCTGCGACTCTTCCTCGTTGGCCAAGGCCGCCTCCAGTTCTTCGTACAATTTCACTTTTGACAGAAGGACACTAACCGATTGTTAAGCCCGATCCGTCAGAACGGACGTCACTCTGGCAGAAGCCAATTGGGGGACACACGTGCAGAATCTCGTCACGATCTGGCAAAATCTTGGCCTCAGACGGCAAATCATCGTCGTTGGGGCCACGCTGGCCATGTTCCTGGCGATTCTGGGCCTGGCCCGGTCTGCGGCCGAACCGCAGATGGCGCTGCTGTATTCCGGGCTTGATCGCGCGGCCTCGGGGGATGTGATTGCGGCCCTTGAACAAAGCGGCACCGCCTATGCGATCGACGGGGATGCCATTTTTGTCGATGGCGCACAGCGCGACAGTCTGCGCATGACGCTGGCGGCTCAAGGGCTGCCTGCGAATTCGGGAACAGGCTACGAATTGCTCGATTCTCTGTCCGGGTTCGGCACGACATCGCAAATGTTCGATGCCGCCTATTGGCGCGCCAAAGAGGGCGAGCTGGCCCGCACGATCTTGTCGAATCCGGCCATTCGTTCGGCCCGGGTGCACATCGCCCAAGGCGCGAACCAACCCTTTACCCCCGATGCTGCCCCTTCAGCCAGTGTCACGGTCACCTCGGGCGGTGGGCTTACGCCAGAACAGGCCAAGGCGATCCGGCATCTGGTTGCTGCGGCGGTCTTGAACCTTCAGCCCGAAGACGTGGCCGTGGTTGACAGCCTGCGCGGTCTGATGCCGAATGAAGATGATGCCTTGTCGCCCGGCCCCGCCGCCGCCAGCCGCGCAGAGGAGATCAAGCGCAACGTCGAACGCCTTTTGTCGGCCCATGTGGGCACCGGCAAAGCCATTGTCGAGGTGGCCGTCGATCTGGTGACAGAGCGTGAAACCGTAACCGAAAGCCGCATCGACCCGCAGGAACGCGTGGCCATTTCCACCGATACCGAAGAGAACACCGGTTCAACCGAAGGGACCAATGGCGGGGCCGTGACTGTCGCCTCGAATTTGCCTGAAGGGGCGGGTGGGGCCAATGGCGGGTCAAAGTCGCAAACCAGCGGCACGCGGGAGCAGGTGAACTACGAGGTCAGTCAAACCCAACGCGAGGTTTTGCGACTTCCCGGCGATATCCGCAAACTGTCTGTCGCCGTGATTGTGGACGGCATTGATCTGGTGGCGGCCGACGGAACCCTGTCCAAACAACCGCGCAGCGCCGAAGAGCTGGCCTCGCTGCAAGAACTGGTTTCCAGCGCCGTCGGCCTTGACCCGGCGCGCGGCGATGTTTTGACCCTGAAAGAGCTTGATTTTCAACCTGTGGGCGTCCAGGGCACCTTGGTCGAAGCCGGGCTTTTGGCCGGCCTTGGCCCGATAAACCTGATGCAAGTCATCCAGCTTGCCGTGCTGTCACTGGTCGCCCTTGTGTTGGGTCTGTTTGTCCTTCGTCCAATCCTGACCTCGCGGCAAGCCGAAACGGGCTTGATGTTGCCCGCCCCAGACGCCGCCGATCCGCTTGCCCTGCCCGGCTTTGGCGCCGAAGGATTCCCTGTTTTGGATGGTGTGATCGACGATTACGACAGCCTGATGTCCGGCGATGGCAGCCTTGGGCAAACGGGTGGGGACCCGATCGAACGCCTGCGGCGCCTGATCGATGAACGCCAGGCCGAATCAATCGAGATTTTGCGCGGATGGATGGAAGAAAATGAGGAGCCTGCGTAGTGGCCTTGAAACTCGAAGTTTTTGAAACCGCCGAACAACAATCCGGACGCCCGGATACGGTGGTTCTGGATACCGTGGCGCTGGAAGAGGCGAAACTGGCCTCCTACGATACGGGCTATCAGGCGGGGTGGGACGATGCCGTCAGTGCGCAATCAGATGATCAAGGGCGCATAAAGGCGGATCTGGCCCGCAATCTTCAGTCGCTCAGCTTTACCTATCACGAAGCGCGGCATCACATCCTGACGGCCCTGGATCCGTTGTTGATTGGTATTCTTGACCGCGTTCTTCCCCAGATCGCCCGCGCCAGCCTTGCCCCGCTGATCCTTGAAACCCTGCGCCCGATCGCCCAGCGCACCAGCGAAGCGCCGATCACCATCGTGATCAATCCCGCATCCCGCGCGGCCGTTGACACGATGATCGCCGAAAACTCGGGCCTGCCCGTCACGGTTCACGAAGAAGACACCTTGGGAGAGGGCACGGCCTTTATCCGGTTCACCTCCGGCGAAACCCATATCGACCTTGACGAAGCCGTCACGCGGATCGCGCGCGCGGTGCATGATTTTTTTGCCCTGAACGGGAAGGACCCAAGTCATGGACAACCTAAGTGAACCCAATCCCTTCGCCCAAGTCCCGATCGAGGTTGTGATCTCGGTTGGCAAGGCGCGCCCGCTTGTCCGTGACCTGCTGAAGCTGGGCAAGGACGCCATCTTGGTTCTGGATCGCCGCGTCGATGATCCGGTTGAACTTTATGTCGGTGACCGGCTTATCGCCCGGGGTGAATTGCAGGAAATGGACGGCGAACAAGCCGGTCAACTCGCCGTGCGCCTGACCGAAGTTGCCAATCTTCGGGGCGGGCTTTGACAGCTTTTCTGCCAGGCCACAGGCGCAGCTTTGCTTTTGCTATCCTGATCGCCGTCCTGTCAGCCAGCCCGCTTTTGGCGCAGGACATTGCGATCAATCTGGGCGGTTCTGACAGTTTGTCAGGCCGCACGATTCAGCTTTTGCTGTTGATGACGGTGCTCAGCCTTGTTCCGGGATTGGCCGTAATGGTCACCTGTTTTCCGTTCATCGTAACGGTTCTGTCGATCCTGCGTCAGGCCATCGGGTTGCAGCAGGCACCGCCCAACATGCTGATCATCAGCCTGGCCCTGTTCCTGACCTGGTTCGTGATGGATCCCGTCCTGAGAGAGGCATGGGTGCGGGGGCTTGAACCCTTGTCGCTTGGCACGATGGATATGCAGACCGCCTTCACGGAAACAATGATTCCCTTTCGGGGTTTCATGGCGGCACGGCTGGACCCAGATACATTCACCGCCCTCGCCAATTTGCGCCAAGTCAGCGGCACCGCCCCGGTCGATGCACCTTTGTCGCTGTTGATCCCGTCTTTCTTGTTGTCAGAAATCGCGCGGGCTTTTGAAATCGGGTTTCTGATCTACCTGCCCTTTTTGGTGATTGATCTGGTGACCTCTGCCATCTTGATGTCGATGGGGATGATGATGGTTCCCCCCGCCGTCGTATCCTTGCCGTTCAAACTGGCGTTTTTCGTGGTGGCGGATGGGTGGGCGCTTATCTCATCGGCACTTGTGCGCGGGTATATGTAACCCGGCCAACATCCCCAAATAAACACCGCCGCCAGACAGGTTCTGCCGGCGGTGTTTTGCTGCGCGGCGGCCGCTGGCTGCGTCAGTTCACCAGAAACTCGGCATGCAGGGCACCGGCGGCATTGATGCTTTTCAGGATGCTGATCATGTCATTGGGGGCCACGCCCAGGGCGTTCAGACCTGCAACCACTTCGGACAAAGACGTTCCATCTGCCACTTCGGCCAATCCTTTGCCCGGATCGGCCTGAATGTCGGCCTGGGTGCGCGGTACAACTATCGTCTCACCTTCGGCAAAGGGGTTTGGCTGCACCACAACCGGCGCCTCTGACACGCGCAGCGTCAGGTTGCCCTGTGCCACGGCCACGCGGCTGATGCGCACATCTTCGCCCATCACGATGGTGCCAGAGCGTTGATCCACCACCACCCGGGCCTTGGTGGCAGGCTCGACCTCCAGATTTTCGATCCGCCCGATCAGATGCGCGGGGGAGCGTTGACCGGCAGAGCCCACATCAACCGCAACGGTGCCCGAATCTTCCATCAAGGCCACGCGCTTGCCAAATTCGCGGTTGATCGCCTTTTCGATCCGCTCAGCGGTGGTGAAATCGGGGCTGCGCAAGGCCAGACGGATCGTGCTCATCTGGGTAAAATCAAAATCAACCTCGCGCTCCACCCTCGCGCCGGCAGGAATAGTCCCCGAAGTGGGAACCCCCTGAACCACTTTGGCCGCATCGCCTTCGGCAGAAACCCCGCCCGCAATGATCGTGCCTTGGGCGACCGCGTAAATTTCCCCGTCCGCACCGTTCAGCGGCGTCATCACCAAAGTGCCGCCCAGCAGACTTTTGGCATCGCCAATGGCAGAAACGGTCACATCGATGCGGCCACCCGTGCGCGCAAAGGGCGGCAAGGCGGCGGTCACGAAAACAGCCGCCACGTTCTTGGGGCGATATTCTTCGCCTGTTACGTTCACACCCAGCCGTTCCAGAAGATTCGACATGATCTCTTCCGTGAAGGGGGCGTTTCTGATGCCGTCGCCCGTGCCGTTCAATCCCACGACAAGGCCATATCCGACCAGATCGTTGCCTCGAACCCCATCGAATTCGACCAGGTCTTTCACCCGAATTTCCCCCGCAATCGCGGCCCAAGGGGCCAGACACAGGGCCAAAACCGCAGACGCCAAAGCGCCGCCATAAAACGTCATAGATAATCCGCCAAGTTCAGGCGCTGCATGCGCGCGGTGATTGCGTAAAGGGTTTCCAGTTGGGTTTGGCTTGCCTCAAGCCGGGTGGCGGTTTCAAAGGAATCCACCCCGATCAGGTCGGCCCGCGTCATTTCCAGCGCCGAGGTTTCCGCACTGTTGCGCGTCACCGCTGCATCAAGGCGGGCCTCTGTCGTGCCAAGATGCGCGGCAAGGTCGGTCCATGCTGATTGCACTTCCATCAACCGCTCTCCCGATCGCTTGGCAATATCCGCTTGGCCCGCGATCTGACCCGACAAAAGCCCGCGTGTCATCAAGGCAGGCAAAACCAGGGCCTTGAGCATATCCTTGATCGCCGGATCCAGCACGGTGATATCCAGTTGCGCCGTCTCGCCGGGGGATATTCCGACAGGATCCAGCGGATCCCCCCCAAGATAGGCCTGGGCGGCAAAACCGGCAGGATCGTCAAACCAGTTGGCCACCAGATCTTCGGCCTGCTGTGCGCCCGTGGCCCCGGCAACGACACCGGCCAAAAGATCCAGCAGTTGACCCGATCCCACAAGGGCCGGTTGATTGGGCATGGTTCCTGCAAACAAGGTTCGATCGCCAAACCGGGTGTTCAGCGTCGACACGGCCGTATCCAGCCTTTGCGCGGCGTCTTCGGCCACGGTGGTCAGTCTGGTCTGCGACGTGGTGGTCGAGGCTGCCAACAAGGCATTTGACAAGCCTTGGGCCTGATCGCCAATGGTGCCAAGGGCGATCTGCATCACGCCCGCCGCCATGCCCAGATCAAGGGCCGCACTGCGATAGCCCTTCGCTTGGGTCAATGCCGTTTCAATACCAGCAAGCGGCGCCAGATTACCCGCAAGATGGGCGGCCTTGTCTTGCGCGACGCCCGTCGTCAACTCGCTCGACAGGCGCTGAATCTGCGCCTTGGAGTCGGCACCTTGGCGGCGCATGATAAAGGCATGGGCCAGATCACCCAAAGACGTAATGGTCATCTGCGTCAAATCCCCATCAAGGTTTTCAGCATTTCGTCGACCATCTGCATCACCTTTGCATTGGCCGAATACGCCTGTTCAATCATCAGCAGCTTTTGCATCTCGGCGTCGGTATCAACGCCATCCTCCAGCTCAATCGTCTTAAGCGCGTCGTTCTTGCCTTGGGCAAAGCTGGTGTCGCTTTCGGCTGACAAACGTTGGGTGGCAACGTTGGAGATGTAATCCCCCGCCAGAACCGACAGGCTGCGCGTGCCGGCCATGAACCCGCCGGATGCCGGCTCTTTCGCCGTGGTCAGCGCGGTTTGCATCGCGGTAAGCAGGCGCGAGGTTCCAACCGCACCGGGGGCTGGCGCGCCCATGCCATCGCGAAACCGCCACAGGGCGCCGCCTTGTTGCGGATCGGCCGCAGCGTTCAATCGCAACCGCTGCGCCAGTCCCAGCTCATTGGCCGCAACAAAGGCGCCGCCCTGATCGGTGAACAGGCCGGCATCCCCCACCGACAACGTGGGATCCACCTGCGGATCTTGAAACCGTTCAACCAGATCGCGCGCAATGGCATCCAGTTTGGTCTGCGCCTCAACCGACAGGTCATCGCGGATGGCAAATTGTCCGGCAAGGCTTCCACCCGCAATCAGGGAATCCGCGCCGGAAACATCCATCTGATGTCCGTTGATCGTCAGCCCCGACAAGGCGCCAGAGGCCATGGTCATCTCGGGTGTGATCACGCCGACCGGGCTAAAGCCCAAAACGGCGGGCCGTCCCTCCAACAAGACGGCGCCCGATGTTGTTACAAGTGCCACGGTGCCCATTTCGCGCGGAACCTCGCGCAAGGGAATGATGGACGAAATGGAATCGATGGCCTGTTGCCGCTGGTCAATCAAAGCCGAGGCATCGCGCCCCCCACCCGCATTGGCGCGGATCTGGCCGTTCAGATCGGCAACCCGCTGCAACGTCGTGTTCACAAAAGCGACCTGTTGTTCAATCTGATCATCCGCTTGCGCGCGGGCCAACTGAACATCCTTGGCCGAGGTGACCAACCGCGAGGTCAGATTACGGGCCGCATCCGCCACCTGTGACAGGCGGGCCTCACTGTCGGGGCGCGCCGCCGCGGCCAGCAGGGCAGAATCCAGCACGGCGATCCGCCCTGAAAGGGATTCGGCCAAATCCGGCAAGCCCACCGCCCCTTCCAGCCGGCGCAAAAACCCCGCGCGGGCAGAACTGTCCGCCAGACAGGCATCAGACAGGCGCCGATCCGCGATGGCAATCTTGTTGGCGCTACGTTCCACCCCATGAATCTGCACGCCGTGGCCTTGCCCGCCCAGCGCGCGCGAGGTGACGCTTAGATCGCGGCGGCCATATCCGGGTGTCATCGCATTGGCGATGTTGGATGACACAAGCTCGGCCGCGCGCGACGCGGCGGTAAGGCCGGACAGGGCGCTGGACAAAGAGCCGGACAGCGACACGATCTATCCCCTTATCAACGTTTGATATTCGTGGTTTCTTGCAGCATCTCGTCCGCGGTCTGAATGACCTTTGCGTTCGATGAATAGGCCCGCTGCGTGGTGATCAGCTGCGTCAGTTCGGCCGCGACATCCGCCGATGATTCCTCGCGGCTGTACCCTGCAACGCTGCCGGTCGGGCCATCACCAGCGTCCCAAAGATAGAACGGACCAGAATTGTTGGACAGCAAGTAGGTTTGATTGTTGGCAGCGATCAACCCATTCGGGTTTGGCACGTCAATCACCGGCACCTGATAGATGACGCGGGTAAACCCCTGATCATAGATGGCGCGAAGATATCCGTTTGGATCCATTTCCACCGAAACAAGGCTGGCAACCGTCGATCCGTCCTTGCTGACAGCGATGGGATCGAAGGTGTCAGACAGCTGCGTCATGCCGCCCGGCTGGCCGATCAAACCAACCGACACGTCAATCGAACCGCCCCCCACCTCCAGAACAAAACTGCCCGTCGCGGGATCATAATCATTGCCCGAAATCGTGGTGACCGAGGCCAATCTGCCGCCCGTGTCCTGACTGTCGTCAAAGGTCACGACATATTCCGCCACAACCGCGCCGCCCGAGGCCGAATCGGCAATGCTCATCGTCCAGGTATTTGACGAGGCGGTGCCTGTCGTGGGCACCGTTGGCGTAAAGGTATAGGTCAGGGCCTCAGACGTGCCCAGATTGCCAAAATATTCAACGGTCAAGGGTTCGGGGTCGCCGTCTGCACCCACTTGGGTGGCTGTGGCGGGCAAGTTGATCCCAACGCTCATCTCAGAGGTCGGGTTGCCGACATATTGGTTGTTATTGATAACGACAGGCTCCAGCCCAGACATGGAATCGCGCGGATAGGTGCCAACTTCGCCGTCGGGATTGGCAGGCCACCCCATCAGAACCTGCCCCGTCGACGTGCGCAAAACGCCGTCTTCATCTGGCCGGAAAGATCCGGTCGTCACCAGAGAAATCGGATAGTCTTCGTCCCCACCCTTGACCGACGCAATCGTTGTCACCGCCATGAACCCGCGACCATCCACGGCCAGGTCGGTCGAGTTTGACGTGGCAATCAAAGGACCCCGTTCATCGATCAATCGCATGTTGGTCGACCGCACCCCGCCCGCCGAATAGCTGGTTGCATTGTCCCCATGAATCACGACGGCATAAAAATCGGCCTGCGCCCGCTTGTAGCCATAGGTGTTCGAATTCGCGATATTGTCTGAAATCGTGGCCAGTTTGTTGGCATTCGCGTTCAATCCAGCAACGCCCGCATTCAGCGAGGATGAAATGGTCATGGTACGGCACCTTTCTGGGGCTCGAAGAGTCGATACCCGGTCAACTTGCGCCGAAAGCCTTTAACATGTGCCTAATAGGTCAAATTTGTTGTTCTTGGCCCCAAACCATTTCTCAAACCCCGTTTGAGGATCGCCCTAACGGTCCGCCCTTAGCAAGATGATCTCAAGGCGGTTGTTCCTGACAGAGGATTGGTTTTCCGCCACAGGATTTCGGTCTGCGTGGCCAATGACCCGCGCAAAACGGCGCCCGTCCATGCCCGCATCTTCCAGCAACCGCCGCATCGCTTGTGCGCGGTCCGCCGACAGGTCCCACACCGGATTTTCGATCAGGGTGATGGGATAAGACCTTGTGAACCCGTCCACCGACACCTTGTTGATGGTGATCGTCAAAACCTCGGACATCAAGGTCGCAATATCCTTCAAGGTCTGGGTCGGCACGTCGTTGTCTTGTTCAAACAAGGGCGCGTCTTGCAGATCGAAGACTTCGATGACCAGACCTTCGTCGGTCACACGGGTCACGACATGGCGCAGCAACCGCTCCATGGTCATGCTCTCGCCGCCCTTGGCGGACAGTATCTTTGATACCTCTTCCAGACTTTGATCTTGCCCTTCCCCGGCCTGCGAGACCTCGGGCGACTGCGAGGATTCGATCGCAGAACCCTGCGCCGTATCTTCGGTTGATCCGCCCATTCCAGCGCGCGCCAGCGTCTGCTCAGAGAAGATGGACTCTCCCCCAAAGGCGCCATCGCCGCCGCCCGAGACGCGGTTGATCGGAATTGTCGGATTGAAATAATCCGCAATACCCTTGCGTTGTTTTTCCGTTGTCGCGTTCAACAGCCACATCAGCATGAAGAAGGCCATCATGGCCGTCACAAAATCCGCATAGGCAACTTTCCAGGCCCCGCCATGGTGCCCGCCGCCCTTTATGATCTTCTTCCGCTTGATGATGACTGGCGCGGCATTTGATTGCCCGGCCATCACACACCCATGTTTCACACCCACGACCAGATCTACACGATCACGGTGAAGCCCCCGTTAAGGGATGGAATTTTAATGATTTCAGCGTTCGCGAAGGGCTTCGCCCGATTTGTACAGGGGTTTGGTCAGATAGGTCAGAACCGTTTTTCCGCCCGTCTGCAACTCCACCTCGGCCAGCATGCCCGGCTTGATCTGCAACCCCGATTGCCGCTCGGTCAACGCCTCGCGGTCCACGCGCAACGTCACCTTGTAATGTGGGTCACCGTCCGGGTCGCGGGATCGTTCATCCTTGAACGTATCGGCCGAAATGAACGTAACCTTGGCCTTCAGCGTGCCATAAATCGTATAGTCATAGGCCGATAGTTTGATCGTGGCATCCTGCCCCTCACGGACAGAGGCGATATCGCGCGGCGCCACTTCGGCCTCGATGAACAACTCATCATCCAAAGGAATGATCTGCATGATCTCTTCGCCCGGCCGCACCACGCCGCCGATTGTCGTGATCGACAGCTTGTTCACAATGCCCCGCATGGGCGCCACCAAAATGGTGCGCGACAATTGGTCGGTCGACATGCGCAGCTTTTGCTTCAGGCTGGCCAGATCGGTTTGGGTTTTCGAATAATCCGTCGCCCGTTCCAGTTCGGTCTGCCCAACAGCATCCGCCAACTGCGCCTCGGCGTCCGATGCGGCCTTGCGCGCGCGCGTCACCTCGATCAAGGGGGCCACGTCCTTGTCATACATGTTTTCCAGCAGCTTTCGCTCTTGCTGGGCCTGTTCGGCAATGGCCTGCGCCCCGCCCACCCGCGCCGCATATTCCGCCCGCCGCGCAGCCAACAGCGCCCGTTCCGAGTCCACGATGTCGGGCACCCGGCGTGCCAGATCCTCGGGCACGTCAAAACTGTCTGCCCCGGCTATTTCGGCTTCAAGACGCAGGCGGCGAATATCCAGTGCGGCAATCTGGTCTGAAATCTCATCGACGGCCGCCTGATAATTGGTCCCATATAGCCGCGCGATGGTTTGGCCAGGCTCCACGATATCCCCTTCGGCCACGTTCAATTCGGCCAGAATACCGCCTTCAAGGTTTTGAATGATCTGCGGCCTGGAGGAGGAGACGATCTGACCCTTGGCCCGAACGATTTCGTCCACCCAGGCAAAGGCGGCCCAGATCAAGAACGTCGCCACAGTCCCCGCGATCATCCAGATGATCACACTCGGCCCGCGCATACGATCTTCAAACCCGTCGTCATAGACTGCAAGGCTCATGGTTTGGCTCCTGCCGCGGCGGGCGCTTTGGCCAGATGCGCCAGAACGGCGTCCCGCGGCCCATCCACCATCACCCGGCCATTCTGCAAGATCAGCGTGCGCGTCGTCAGTTGCAAAATCGGCACCCGGTGGGTCGCGATGATGGCGGTTCGCCCGTCCAGCCAGGTTTTCAGCCGGCTGACCAAGGTCGTCTCAAGCGTTTGATCCAAGGCGGCGGTCGGCTCGTCCAACAGCACGATCGCCGGATCTTGCAGCCACAACCGCGCCCAGCCAATCGATTGGCGTTGACCAACGGAAAGGCCTTCGCTCATCTCGCGGATTTCCAGATCAAGCCCGCGCGGATGGCTGCGCACATAGGGCCCAAGTCCGGCAAAATCCAACGCGGCCAGCAGCCGATTGTCATCCCGCTCCAACTGATTCAAGTTCAGATTGTCGCGCAATGTGCCCGAAAACAACCGCACCTCTTGGCCCAGATATCCCAGATTGCGCCGCAGATCGCGCGGATGGATTTGCGACAGATCGACACCGTCCAGCAGGATACGCCCGGCTGTCGGGTCATAAAGACCGGCCAAAAGCCGCAGCAGCGTTGATTTTCCCGACCCGTTTGATCCAAGAACCGCCACGCATTGCCCCATGGGAATGGCCAGCGCCCCCACGTCAATCGTCGGCGCTGCCTTTGCGTCAAACCGAAACTCCATCCCGCGCAGTTCAAAGGCGCCGCTGATCTTGTCGCGGCGCAAATAATGCCGCTCAGCCTCTTCGTGCTGCGTGGATGTTGCAATCGGCTCCAGCCCGTCCAACGCGGCCTTGACGTTCGACCACCGCGCCAAGGTGGCAGAAAGCTGGGACAAAGGGCCCAGCGTGCGCCCCGTCAGAATTCCGATGGCGATGATCGTACCCACCGTAAAGTTGCCGGCGAAAACCTGATAGGCCCCCACAACCACCGTTGTGATATAGGTGGCCTGCTGCACCCCTTGCGCCCAATAGCCCAAGATCGCTGTCAGCTTGCGTTGGTCTGCAGAACGCAGCGCCGAAACCGCCGTCAATTCACTCCAGATCCGCCGAACTCGGTCCTCGCCGCGCTGCGTGGTCAGGGTTTCCGCTTCGAACACGGCTTCATACAGCATCCGCGTGGCCCGGGTGTTCGCGCCTTGGGTGGCGGCGGTCAGGGCGATCATTCGTTTTTGAAACAACAGCCCCGGCAGAACCATCAAAAATCCGCCCACAACCAGAACCCAAACAATCTCCCCCCCGATCGAGGCGACCAGCATCAAGAAGATGATCAGAAACGGCAGATCGGCAAGGGTTCCGATCGTGGTGGCCGTGAAGAACTCACGCACCGATCCAAATTCGCGCATCGCGCTGAACTGGTTTGAAGGGCTGCGATTGCCGGGGTCAGATTTCATGCCCAAAAGACGCTGCATCAAACGGGCCTGCACCGTCATTTCAATGCGTTTTCCCGTCATGTCCATCAGACTGGACCGCGCATATTTCAGCATCCCTTCAAAGAAGATCGCCAAAATCGCGCCCAGCGCCAGAACCCAAAGCGTGGGTTCCGATTTATAGGGGATCACGCGGTCATAGACCTGCAGCGAAAACATCGCCACCGCCACAGCCATAAGATTGGCAACAAAGGATCCCGCCGCAACTTCGAACAGCGGTCGGCGATAGTTGCCAAATTCCCCCCAGAACCAATGCGGAGTGACTGCGGCGTCCGAATGGCGCTGCTCCAGATCGGACAGCGTCAAGGTCAGCTTCAGGATGCGGCCGGAAAAGACGGCTGCGAATTCATCCGGCCCCACGGTTGCCTTGCGGTCAGCAAAGGTGGTGTCGTAAATCACCAGCCCGGTCTCGTCCTGCTCCATCACCAAGACGATCTGGCCCGAAATCATTTCTGCAAGCGCGGGCCACAGCTGCGGCACGATGTCGTGGGCATCGTAAACTTGGGCGCGCAACCCCGTGGCCCGCAGCGCCGTCGCAAGGTCTGACAGATCAGGATCGGCATCCGCCCCCGCGGCGAACAGCGTTTCGACCACGTCCGGCACCGCAATATCACCGCCCAGCAACCCGGCATAAACCGCCGCCAGATTTGCCCGCGCTTCGGCCTTGGCCGAAAGGGTCGCGCGCGAGGGCGCGGCACCGCGACCCGCCGGACGCGGCGGGTTTTGCGGCGCACTCGCCACGCGGGCTGCATTCATGTCAAAGGCGATCACCCGGTCCGTCACATCTGTGCCCCATCCACCAGAACGCCCCGCGCATGTGCAATGGCCAGACGTTTCAACACGATTTCATAGGCAAGCGCCGCCTGATCCCGCGCCAGACGGGCATGGCGATCATGTTCACTGACCAGTTCCAAAAGCGATCTGCGCCCAACTTTGTATTGCTCTGTGAACATCGCAAGGTTGCCGCTGGTCTGGGTCAAAACGTCGGCCCCCTGCGCCGCACGCAGCGCCAAGGTTTCCATGTCATTTTGCAATCCGTCAATCTTGCGCCGGGCCTCCTGCGCCGCTTCGGCGACTTGGCGCGACGACAGATCTTGAACAGAGGCAAGCGCTTCAAGACTATCCGCAGTGCCCAGCCCCATCATCTGGCCCGCGCCCAAAACCAGACCCGTGTCGATGCCTTCCTCGCCAATATTGGCCTGCGCGGACAGGCCGGGCAAAAGATCGGCCCGGTTGATCTGGGCTTCGGCCACGCGCTGCGCCGCTTGCCCCCGGGCTTGCAGAACCGCCAACGGCTCTGGCGCCGGGGTATCTTCGGGCAGGGCATCCATTCCGGTCAACCCGGTGACAGGCGCCCCATACAACATGGCAAGTTCAGCCGAGGCGACCTCGGCGGTGCGGGCATCTGCCGACAGCGTCGCCTGCATTTCCGCGACCTGCTGATCGATGATTTGCTGCTCGCTCAGATCAGACAGGCCCCCGTCCACCCGAACCCGCATGATGCGCTGAAACTCCGTCAACTGCACAATCGCGCCCTGGTCGATCTGCATTTGGGCCAAGGCGCGCTGCGAGGTGACATAGGCCACAAGCGCATCGTAAACCCGTGTATTCAACTCGTCCGCCAAGGACACCGCGGCCAGTTCCACATCAGCGGCCGCAAAGGCCCGTTCGGCCTTTTTGCGCCCGTTGTCGAACAGCGCCGCCTCCACCAGAATAGAGGCGACCAAACCCGACAAAGAGGTCAGGTTGACCGAAGGCCCAACCGAGGGAAGCCAGTTTGTCGCGCGGGCTTGGGCTTTCAGCCGGGCAATGCGCAACTCGGCGGCCGCCGCACCCGAACTGGTTTGCAAGGCACCCGCAGCGATTTGGCCAAAGGTCCCCCCTTGGGGCAAAATGGACTGGCGCAGCCGCAGATCAGAGATGATCTGCCCCCCTTCGTCCGGATGTTCGGCCAAGGCCCCGCTGTTGTCGGTCGTCAAACCGGTTTCGGGCTGGCTTGGATCTGTATTGAACCGCGAGGCAACATCATCCCCCACGCAGCCAGACAGCATCACGGCCGTCCCCAGGATCAGCCCCGCCAAGGCGGAACCGATCCCGTTTTTGCGTCCTGACAAAAAGGGCATCGCCCTGACCCGTCAGATCGTCGTCGTCGCAGAGATGTCGTCATCCAGCAGAACCGAACCGTGATCGCCCAGCGTATAGACATTGTATGTCTCGCCATCGATCACGCGGGTCTCGCCGCTCATCTCGCCGCCCACAAGGGTGACAGAATCGCCTGCGTCGCCTTTGACGATCAACTCGTGATCCGCCCCGGTCAGCGCCATCAGATGCTCCTCGGTGATGGTCAACTCGGCATCTGGCGCAAAGGTCAGATCGATGGCGGCAAAGTCAAAGCCATCCAGCCCATCGCGGCCCAGATCTACCGTTGGCGCGCTGGTGTTATCCACGATCAGCAAGGTGGAACTTTCGTTGCCTGCCGTGTCGGTCGTGTGCACCACCAGATAGCTGCCATCCGGGACGGTTTGGCTGAACTTGAACACCGATTCCCCGGCCTCCGTGTCCACCGTCACCCGCGTTGCGACGCTGGATTGATGCCCATTTTCGTCGATCTGGGTAAAGCTGTAGGTGTCATCGGTCAAAACCGTACCAATCGCCCGCAGACCCGTGGCATCCCGTGTGAACGACACCACTTCCGGCGCACCGGGCGCGGTTGTGTCATAGTCAAAGGTTTGGGTGATCGTGTCCACGTTGCCGGCCTTGTCCGTGGCCGTCACGGTGACGCTGGCATCCTGACCCTCACCCGAGGGCAAACGGTCCTGCGCAAAGGTCACCGACCAGTTGCCGCTTGCATCTGCTGTGGTGTTGATCAGTTGACCGTTCGACAGTTTGACAACCAGGGTCGAATTCGCCTCGACCTTGCCCGTCAGTGTCAGGCCCGCTGCCGCTTCGGCAGCGTTCATCACGCCGTCGCCGCCAATCGCACCACCCGTGAAGGCAAGGTTGCGCACCAATGTGTCAACCGCCACCTGTTCGGTGATGCTTGATGTGTTGCCATAGGCGTCGGTTGCATAGGCCGTCATGCTGACCGAGTTTTCGCCTGCCGGAATCTCGCCCGACGGGATGGTCAACGACCATGTTCCATTGGCCGATACCGTTGCGGCATGCAAAGATCCGTTGCCGAACTTGACCATCACGGTCGATCCGGGTTCGACAACCCCCGTCACAGTCAATCCGCGCGCAGCCTCGACAGCGTTAACGACATTGTCACTGCCTGCCGAAAGTGTGGTGCGCGACAATGGCACCACTTCGGTATCGACATGCACAAGGTGGCTGTCCGTGGCGACGTTGCCGGCGGCATCTGTCGCCTTGACCGTCACCGTGCTGTTATAGGTACCGCCCTGAATGTCGCCCGACGCAAAGTTCGAAGACCAGGTTCCGTCCGATCCGGCCGTTACCGTATGCGTCTTGCCTTGGAACGTCACTTCAACCGATGCCCCGGCCTGCGCCGTTCCGGTCAGGGTCACGCCGCTGCCAGCCTCGGCGCCGGACACAACGTTGTCTCCGGCTTGAACCGCATCAATGTTCACATTGGTAATCGTATCGACCACCAAGATATCATTGACCACGCTGATGTTGCCATGAATGTCGGTCGAGGTCACCTTGACCGGCAATTCGTATTCCCCAGCCGGCAATTCCGCCTTCGAAAAGGTCACAGACCAGCTGCCATCCGCGGCCACCGTTACAGCATGCGATTTGCCGTCGATTTCCACCACCAAAGAGGCTCCGGCCTCTCCTTTGCCGGAGATCGTGATGCCATTTTGATAGTCGGCCCCGTTTTCGACATGGCCAACCGATTTTGTTCCGGCCGAGATATCAATATCCGGCGGGGTCAGGTCGATGACAAAATCGGGACCATCCAGGTTCCAGTTCTTGCCATTGGTGCCCGTCACGTGAACCGCTGCCGAATAATCACCGTCCGCAGGAATTTGGGCCGAGGTAAAGGTAACCGACCATGTTCCTTGGGCCGTGATCGTCGTGGTTTGGGTAAAGCCACCGATGGTCACGCTGACGCTGTCCCCCGGCTCTCCGGTTCCCGTCACCGACATGGTCGGATCCTGCGTCAGGGTGTTGATCAGGATAACCGGGGCACCGTCCACGGTTGGCGCATCATGGTCGCCATCCCCGTCGCCGTCACCATCTCCGTCGCCGTCACCATCCCCGTCGCCGTCACCATCCCCGTCGCCGTCACCATCCCCGTCGCCGTCACCATCTCCGTCACCATCCCCGTCGCCGTCACCATCTCCGTCGCCGTCACCATCCCCGTCGCCGTCACCATCCCCGTCGCCGTCACCATCTCCGTCGCCGTCACCATCTCCGTCGCCGTCACCATCCCCGTCGCCGTCACCATCTCCGTCGCCGTCACCATCCCCGTCGCCGTCACCATCCCCGCCAACGACAGCGGCGGCTGCGGTGCCAGCAGCCAGAAGGCCCAAAGGCGCACCCAGAAGGCCGGGGATGAACCCTGCCATTCCTGCGGGTTCTTCGGCCACGGCCAGAACTTCGGTCACAGGGTCAGACGAGGCAAACCGCAAATCGTCCAGCGGGCTCCATTTGTCCCATCCCTCGACTGGGCCGTAATCTGCAAAAAGCGGGCCATTGCCCGTCGGCGACACCAGCACTTCGGTGATCTCGCCATCCGCGGACAGATACAAATGGTTGGCGCCCGCCGCGGCCGCGAAATAGTTGCTGATCACAACTGTTTGGCCGTCCACCAAGGTCACAACCAGGTCGCTGCCGACCTGATCAAAGGCTGCGATGCTTTCGCGCCCTATGTTCAAGGAAATGCTGTCACCCGAGGCGGATTGAAGAAGGTTACCTGCGGAATCACCGCCAACCACACCGCGCTGGATTCCGCCCGCTGAATCGCGGACGGCGAACTCTATCGCCGATACCATACTACTACTCCGCCTCATTCCCGGTTCTTTGACCGGATTGTTGTAAGGTCACGCTCGGCACTTGCCTGTCGCCGAACTCGCCTTTGGGATATGGATACGAATCTTTCGGATAGTTTTCCAGCCCCAGTTTTGCCTTAGCCGCATTTTTGCCGCACTTTTTTCACTTTTCCCCCCATATGGCCCCAAAAGGGCGGGATTTCGGCAACAGTTTTTGAAGATTTCTGCGCTGCAGCAGCGACACGTTGCACCACCCAATGGGTCCGGACCCGCACCGCAACGCTGCATTTTGCATCTTTACCTTCCCGCGAAATGCCGCTTCCATCACCCGATGGCAGGCCAAACCGATACCCTCATTGCAACCTTGATGACCTGGATCGACACGGGGCGCCTCAACCCCGGCGACGCCGTTGACGAGACGGCCCTTGTCGCCGAATTCGGCGTATCGCGAACCCCCGTGCGCGAGGCGCTGCTTCAACTCGAGGCGATGGGTCTGATTCGCCGCAATCCGCGCAAAGGAGCCACCTTGTTCCGCCCGACTCTCGAAGAGTTTCTGGCAATCCTTGAAGTTCACGCCAAGCTTGAAGGTCAGGCGGCAGGGCTGGCCGCGCGCCGGTTGTCCGTGTCAGGGGCGGTGCAGTTGGAAGACATCGTTGCCCGCTGCGAGGCGCATGCCCGCACAAAAGGCGATGCAGACCCCGACCAGTATTATCAACTGAACCTCGCCTTCCACGAGGCCGTGGCCATTGCCGCCGGCAACCCATTCTTGACCGAGATGATCAAGACCAATGCCCGAAAACTGCTGGCCTATTACCGCGCCCGTTACCGCTATGCCGGGGCAATCGCCGCCTCTGCCGCCGATCACCGGCGGCTTTTGGGGCTGATCACCGCCCGGGATTCCGCCGCTGCCGAAGCTGCCATGCAAGCGCATGTGCAGTTTGATCAAGTCACCGCCATGGATCTTCTGGCGGCCCTGTCATAGGGTCCATCCGGCAAGAAATCGCGCGGCAAAGTTTCGGCGCTATGGCGCAAACGGCGTTGGATGGTACGATTTCGTCATCGTGATGGTCCGAGGGGTTTGATGCTTACACGCCGCGCCTTTCATTCGGGATTGCTGTCCACCGTCGCCGCGCTCTCGGCGCCGCGCGCCGTATGGGCCGCTGCGGCGGGCGTGCCGATCGGCCGACTTTATGTGAACCGGCTGACCTTTGGGGCCACATCCGAAAGCCTGAACGACATAGCGGCTCTTGGCCCGGTCGCTTGGCTTGATCAACAATTGTCCCTGCCCGCAACCGATCCCGCGCTGGATCAACGTCTTCAAGACGCGCGGTTGCGGATCACCTATGAGGCGGAATCGGATCAATCCGGCAACACTTGGCCCGCTGCAGATGAACTGCGCCCCCTGTCCAGCCTTCTGGCAGATCCTGCGGATCTGACCCGCCTGATCAACTGGGACATCGGCATGTCTTATCTGGAACGGGCGCGCCCCGCCTCCGAGGTTCTGGCAGCCTCCTTGATCCGGGCCGTGCATGCCCCCGCACAACTGCGCGAAGTGATGACGCAGTTCTGGCACGATCATTTCAATGTTAATTCGCAAAAGAACGAATTCTGCGCGGCCTTTTTCCCCAGTCATGACGCGGTCTTGCGCGAAAATGCCCTTGGCAATTTTCGGGTGCTTCTGGGGCAGATCGCACGGTCGCCCTCCATGCTCTATTATCTGAACAATGATGAAAGCCGGGCCTCTCCGGCGAATGAAAACTATGCACGAGAGCTTTTGGAACTGCACACAATGGGCGCGGCCGCCTATGTGAATGATCGCTTCGCGTCGTGGCACGAGGTTCCGGGCGCGGATCAGGGGCTCTCGCAGGCCTATATTGATCAAGACGTCTATGAAGTGGCCCGCGCTTTTACCGGCTGGTCGGTGGGCGATGGGCGTTATCTGTCTGAAGGCGTCTTTGCGCCCAAGACCGGCCGCTTTGCCTATGTTGAAGCGTGGCATGATCCCTATCAAAAGCGGATTCTGGGCGTTGAATTTCCCCCCAACCGCGCCGCAATGGCCGATGGGGAACAGGTTCTTGATATTCTGGCGGCCCATCCGGCCACGGCGCGGTTCATCTGCGAAAAGATCGCACGGCGGCTTTTGGCAGATGATCCCGATCCGGCGCTTGTTGCCGATCTTGCGGCAGTCTTTTTGGCCAAATCAGCGGCACCAGACCAGTTGGCGCAGGTGGTCAGGGCCTTGGTGCTGCATCCGAATTTTGCGGCAACACCGCCCAGTAAACTGCGCCGCCCATTCGAGGTACTTGTCGCCCTGTACCGCGCCACGGGCGCGCAGGTGACGGCCACCGAAAACAATTTTCAATGGCCCCTGTCCCGGGCGGGTTGGCACCAACATGAATATGGCCCGCCCACCGGTCATCCGGACGTGATGGACCAATGGACAGGCGCATCGGCGTTGAACCGCGTCATCGATCTGTGCCTGACGGCGCATGAACCTTGGTTTGGCTGCGTATCGGCCAATCTGGGCCAGCGTCAAAAGGGCGAAACGCTCGCCGCATTGGCGGGGCGCTGGGCGGCCCTTTTGGGCCATGATGGGGCGGGTCTGGCGGCGGCAATGGGGATCGATGCGGCGGCGTTGGCATCGGATGTGACGGACGAAGATCATTGGGGCGTCGCCGCCGGGGCCATCGCGCTTGCGGCCGTCACGCCCGCATTCTTGTTGCGATAGGGGGGCTTGATGGCAATAGACCCGGCGCTTGTGGTGATCTTTCTGCGGGGCGGGGCCGACGGGCTGAACCTCGTCTGTCCCGCGTCTGACGATAACCTGATTGCCGCCCGGCCCGAAGATCTGCGCGTCTTGCGCAACGGCGATGCGGCCGGCCGCGTGATTGCTCAGGATATTGCCGATGTCGATTTCCGGTTTCACCCTCAGGCTGCTGATCTGGCCGATCTGTATGATGCGGGCGATTTGTCGCTGGTGCATGCCTCTGGCCTGATCGAGGCGACGCGCAGCCATTTCGACGCCGAAGCCCGCATCGAACGCGGGCTTTTTGGCACCATCCCGCCGGGTGACCCGTCAGGCTGGATCGCGCGGTGGCTGATGGCGGCCAAGCCGGGCGGCGATATGCCCGCCATCGCCATGGGCTCTCGTCAACCGGCCAGCTTTGTTGGCAGCCTTCCCGCCGTCGCCGAGGCGCTTGAAGATCTTGTCATCGCACCGGGCAATTGGTTGGCCCCGGCCCTGCGCGCGCGGTTGTCCGAAGGTTTTGGCCATCACGGCCGCCTTTCGGTTCCGGTTGAGGGGTTGTTGCATCTGTCCGATCTGATCGGCAATCGCCTGTGGTCCCAGACGGACCAATCGCCGATCGGCTATACCCCGGCGCTTCCCTACCCAGAAGGCAACCCCCTGACCCCCCCTTTGATGACCCTCGCCCGCAGTCTGAAACTGGGGTTGGGTCTGCGCGTGGCGACGGTGGATTATGGCGGCTGGGATACCCACGTCGGCCAAGCGGGCCAGTTTGCAGCGATGCTTGCGCCGCTGTCATCTGCGATCATGGCCTTTTGGCGCGATCTTGGCCCCGCGCAACAAGACGTCACCATCGTGGTGATGAGCGAGTTTGGCCGACGCCTACGCTCAAACACGGCTGGCGGCACAGATCATGGCCGCGGCAACGTCATGATGGTTCTGGGCCCCCAGGCCAAAGGCGGCCGCATGGTGGGGAAATGGCCCGGACTGGCCAATGAACATCTTGACGAAGGGGCCGATCTGGCCGTCGCAACCGATTACCGCCATGTGCTGAGCGAGCTTTTGACCGGCCACATGGGCCTTGCCGACCCAGCGCTTGTCTTCCCGGGGTTCACCGCCGAACGCTTGGGGATCTGGGGTTAGGCTTTCACCGTACCCTGCGCCAACCAGTCATCAAACTGCGCCAACACAGCATCGTGGAACGCGGCATCGTTGATGTGACAATCCAGATCCACAAGGCTGACGTTCTTGGGGCAGGCGCGGTGCATTTCATCGCAAAAGGCCGCAAGTCCCTCGGCATCTTCCAAAGGCCCGCCCGCCCTGTCCCATTCATTGCCGCCCTGTCGCGGCAGATAAAAGACGACCGGCCCCACAGACCCAGACAGCTTTTCACAGATCACGCGCGCCACCTCGCGGCGCTCTTGGGGCGTTTGCACCACGCTGCTGAGCAATCGGTTATGGGCATGGGCGGGGGTCTGGGCGTATCGCTCTGGTACAGGGTGCCAGCCAACAAAATCGATCAGATCGTAACAGCCGATCGATACCATCTGCGGAATACCCTTTGCGCCCGCGTTGGTCATCCGGTCAGGGCCCGCAGAGATGGCCGAACCGAACAGGTGATTGGCCACCTCTTGGGGGGCAAAATCCATCACAGCGGCAAAGGCCCCCTCGGCAGCCAGGCTTTCAAACGCGCGCCCACCCATTCCAGTGGCATGAAACACCGCCACTTCAAACCCCCTCGCCTCCAACGCCGGCTTCAAGGTGGTCATATAGCGCAGCACGGTCTTGCCAAAACTGGTCATCCCGATCAGGGGCTTGTCGCGCTTGGGCGGCTCCACCGCCCGGGCAGCGCCCAGAACCGCGCCCGCCGCCTGTGACAAAGACGCTTTGCACACCGAATTGAGGCCATAAAGCCCCCCCGCCCACAAGATCATCTGCGTGTCCGCCGCCAACCGCTCGGGCGGGATCATGGGGCTGAAACTGACGGTCGAGACGATGTATTTGGGCACGCCCAAGGGCAGGGCCGCGCACAGATCCAACGCCA
>CANHLE010000056.1 GCA_947461435.1 Paracoccaceae bacterium
CAAATGCATCCGTCGAATGATGTTCAATAGTCCCATGTGGATCACTCCGTTGCCCCCGCCGCTCACCGCTTTGGGGAAAGGTTCACATGGCTCAGTTCTCAGTGAAAATTATCAGCCTAACCGGCTCAGTTCTGGGTGAAAATCAACAGCCAGGGCCCAGATTGCAACAGCCGAAGCAAAGGTTCTTACCACTGAAATCGCCATCCTTGCCACCAACAAGCTGTTTGAACTGGCGGGCACCCGCTCGACGCTGGGCGAGCACAACCTAGATCGCCACTGGCGCAACGCCCGCACCCACACTTTGCATGATCCGGTTCGCTGGAAATATGCGATTGTGGGCAACTACTATCTGAACGGCATCAACCCGCCCCTGCATGCCTGGAGTTGAACCCTGATGGCCAAAACCACCCTTGCGATCATCGGCGGCGGGCTGTCTGGAACTGCGGTGGCCTACCATCTGGCTGATCTCCTCCCTCCCGATCAGGTGGATGTGGTGGTGATGGAGCCCCGGCCCGAATTGGGCCGGGGCCTTGCCTATTCGGCGACGGATCCCGAACACCGCTTGAACGTGCCTTCAACTAAGATGTCGCTGCGGACAGATCAGATGGATCATTTCAACCGCTGGCTCACCTCGGGTGCGGCACCGGGCCTAACCGAGGACTGCGTTTCCCCTTCGGGCGATATCTTCGCGTCACGGCAGGTGTTTGGCGAATATGTCGTGGCGCAGATCGACCCATTGCTGGCCGCAGGGCGGCTGCGCCATGTGCGGGCTTGGGTTGTGGGTGTGGATCGTAGGGACAGCTATCACCTTGCCTTGTCCAATGGCGGTACGCTCAAGGCGGATATCTTGGTTCTGGCCACGACCCATCCCAAGGCCGCCCTACCCAAGGAGTTGCAGGCGCTTGAAGGCGACCCCGGTCTGATCGATGACCCTTTGGCCCCCGCAGCCTTGGACGCCATTGACCAAAAGGAGCGTGTGCTTATCGTGGGCAATGGCTTGACTTCTGCCGATATCGTCGCCAGCCTCAAGAGGAGGGGTCACTTAGGCAAGATCACGGCGCTGTCGCGCCACGGCTGGCAGTCCCTGCCACATGGGCCAAGTCAGGCCGAAACCGCAGAAGATTTCGCGATAGCGCCTGAGCGTACCGCGGTGGGATTGCTGCGGCGGGTGCGGCAGGCGGTGGCGCGCGACGGACAAAAAAGGCTGACTTGGCATGCCGTCTTTGACCGATTGCGCGCACAAGGGCCGATCATTTGGGCCGCGCTGCCCGAGGCGGAGCGCCGGCGCTTTCTGCGACATTTGCGGGCCCTTTGGGACATGCACCGCTTTCGCATCGCCCCGCAGACTCACGCAGCAGCGAAGGCGTTGCAAGCCGAGGGGCGATTTTCCTCGATAGCAGCACGGATCGTGCGGGTCAGTATCGGCGCATCGATTGATCTGACCCTGCGCCCGCGCGGATCAAGAGCTACGGTTGGCCTGACAGTGGACCGGGTCATCCTGGCCACTGGGCCTGCGCACGGGTCGGTGATCGAAACCGTACCGGCGTTAGGCGATTTGGCTGATCTTGGCTTGATAAGGGCCGATCCCCTGAAACTGGGCCTGCATGTTAGCAAGGATGGGCATGCCCTGTCGCAAAGCGGGCTGACGGACGGGTCTTTGTTGGTGGCAGGGCCATTGGCGCGGGGCACAGTGGGCGAGTTAATGGGGGTTCCTGAAGTGATTTTATGGGCGGAACACATAGCGCGCGAGGCGGCCAATCAAGTCAGGCTGCTCAATGCGAAATTGGCGGCAGAATAGATGCAGCGTATTCTTAGCGTCTGGCGCGATGGTGCGCCCTGGCCCATAGGCTGGGCCGGGGAGGGGATCGCTCTTGATCCTTGGAACGCACCGGACGATCTTGCTGCGGATATCGCAGATTGGCTACAGGCTCATCCCTGGGCCTGGGTCATGGCCAAGGGGCCCGGCGCGGCCATATTTTTGCACATGGCGGCCCGGAGGCTGGATCTGCGCATCGCAGGCGCCGTGCTGATCGAGCCGCAGGACTGGCTATCGGTGCATGGACGGTTGGCACTTTCTGACGCCCCTCTTTCCTTCCCTGCCGCACTGTTTTCTGCTGATCCTTCAGGGCAAGTTGTGACTCTGCGCGAACGAAATTTGGCGGTTAGTTTGAAGGCGCAAATGGGTGGGCCCATGCCCAAGCGTGGCCCGATGGCAAGCGCAAGGCTGCGGTCCATGGTGGCAGAGCGAGAGGCGCAGCTTCAGGCGGCTGCCTCGGATCGGTCGGCGGCGAAGGACTCAAGTGACTTTCGGTCGAGCACAGCGGCGATGGCCTCGCGCACCTCTAGCATTGTGCGGCGCACTAAGCATGTCGCCTCGTCGCCGCAATCGGCGCAAGGCACATAGGCGGTGCGGCTGGCGCATGCAACTGGCGCCAAAGGACCGTCTAGCACGCGCAGTATATCGCCGATGAAAATCTGTGATGGGGGCAACGCCAGAGCAAAGCCCCCGCCAGGCCCCTTGCGCGCCCTGACCATTCCTGCAACGCGCAACTCTGCCATAATTGCATCCAGAAACTTTTTGGAAATGCGATGCTTTTGCGCGACCTCACGCGTCTGCATCATCGTATCGGGTGCCAATCTTGCTAGATCTGCCAAGGCTTTCAGCCCATATTTGGCTTTCATGGTCAGCATGGGCGGGCGATCTTCCTCTGTGGTATTTCAAACAAAACCACTCTTTGATCCGATATTCCAGAGGCTAGGCCTGAAATTGGCAATGGAGTGCGGTGGATGACAGCTTTTGACGCCGACTACATTATCGTAGGTGCTGGGTCGTCGGGATGTGTTTTGGCAAATCGGCTGAGTGCCGACCCTTCGATAAGAGTCCTACTGATCGAAGCGGGAGGGCCCGATACAAGTCCATGGATCCGCATCCCTGTGGGCTATTTTCGTACTATGCACAACCCGTTGTTGGATTGGTGTTATCGCACCGAAACCGACCCCGGTCTAAATGGACGCTCTCTGGCTTGGCCACGTGGCAAGGTGCTGGGCGGGTCGTCGTCGATCAATGGTTTGCTTTATATACGGGGCCAGCCGCAAGATTATGACGGCTGGCGGCAATTGGGCAATGCGGGTTGGTCTTGGGATGATGTGGCGCCCTTGTTCCGTCGTGGCGAGCATCAAGAGCGAGGCTCAAGCGTGCATCATGGTGTTGGTGGGGCGCTTACCGTTTCAGATCCGCGCGTGTCGCGGCCAATATGTGATGCATGGGTACAGGCAGCCCAGGCGGCAGGATATCCGTTCAACTCGGATTTCAATGGCGCGGCGCAGGAAGGCGTGGGGTATTACCAGATGACCGCACGTCACGGTCTGCGCTGCAGCGCGGCCACCGCCTTTCTGCATCCTATCCGTGGGCGGCCCAACCTTCATGTCATCTCTCATGCCCATGTACAGCGCCTTACATTTCAAGGTCGGCGTGTCACGGGGCTTGTATGGCGTGATCGTGCTGGTGCCGAACACCCGATTGCGGCTGCGGCAGAGGTGATCCTGTCCGCAGGTGCCATTGGCTCGCCGCATATCTTGATGCTTTCGGGTGTAGGTGACGCCGCGCATCTGCAAGAAATGGAAATTCCGGTCACCGCCAATGTCTCGGGGGTCGGACGCAATTTGCAGGATCATCTTCAGGCCCGACTGGTGTTTGCCACCCATGGGCCGACCTTGAACGACGAGGTACGCAGCCCTTGGCGCAAATTGGCTGTTGCCTTGCAATTCGCCACAACACGTCGAGGGCCGATGGCTATGGCCGCTAGTTTGGCCGCCGGTTTCCTTCGCACCGCACCGCATCTCGAAACGCCCGACGTTCAGTTTCACATCCAGCCTTGGAGTGCCGACAGCCCTGGAGAAGGCGTGCATCCCTATTCCGCCTTCACGGCCTCGGTTTGTCAACTTAGGCCCGAAAGCCGCGGAGATATCCGTTTGCGAAGTCCGCAGGCTCAAGATCACCCGATCATTCGTCCAAATTATCTGGCGACAGCAGGCGACCAAAAGACGTTGGTTGCGGGCATCCGCCTCGCGCGGCAGATCGCCAAATTTTCGCCGCTGCACGAAAGAATCCGCGCCGAACTGCGGCCCGGTCTGGAGGCAGGGGATGACGCTGCACTCTTAGAGTGGGCGCGCCAGACCGCAACGAAAATCTATCACCCTGCGGGCACCTGCAAAATGGGTCAGGACGCAGAATCGGTGGTGGATGAACGCTTGAAGGTACGCGGGGTGGTCGGGCTAAGGGTGGCCGACTGTGCGATCATGCCCAATCTGGTTTCTGGCAACACCAATGCGCCGGCCATGATGATTGCAGAAAAGGCCTCTGACTTGATCTTGGAGGATCGCAGGTTGGGGAATGATGTTTTCTAGTTTCACAAAAGTCGCTCTGCAGCTGTCAAAGATTGTCGTATTCGGGGAATGCCATTCTCCAAGTTTGATTTCATAACGCTGTCAGGGATCTAATATTATATAATCAAAACATAAGTATAATCTTCATTTTGGTCTTTCGCCGGTGGTCCGGATGCCTCCGATCTCATAAAGTTGACAAAATCTACCGATTTAGTAGACATTTTGGCAATGTACTTATAGCGCGTCCGCCGGACGAAGGAGAGATCGATGACCATTCTGACGAGACGTAGCTTTGGGATCAGCGCCTTGGCCTTGGCTGCCATGACGACTTTGGTCAATGCCGAAGAGGTCAAGGTGCTGAAGGTGGGCTATCAAAAGACCAATCTTCCAGTGATCGCCAAGAAGCTGGGCGTGATCGAAAAGGCGTTGGAGGCCAAGGGAATTTCTGTGGAATGGGTCGAGTTTCCGGCGGGCCCACCCCTCGTCGAAGCATTGAATGTCGGCGCAGTGCACGTTGGCTGGACAGGCGATGCCCCGCCGATCTTTGGCCAGGCTGCTGGGTCGGCCATCGTCTACGTCGCGGCCTTGCCGCCTAGCGGTGACGGCGAGGCGGTTTTTGCCAAAGCTGACAGCGAGATCAAAGCAATTGCCGACCTCAAGGGTAAGAAGGTGGCGGTAGCAAAGGGCACAAGCGCCCATAACTCACTGATTGCAGCGCTCGAAAAGAACGGGCTGAAGTTCAGTGATATCGAACCGGTTTATCTAGGCCCGGCTGATGCCGCTGCGGCCTTCGCCTCGGATGAGGTCGAAGCCTGGGCCGTCTGGGATCCGTTTTTCGCCATCGCTGAGGCGAAGTACAAGCCGACCATACTATCGCGGTCGTCCGAAGTGCTGAACGTAAACACCTATTTCTTGGCCAACAGCGATTACGCCGCCGGAAATGCCGAAGTAATCATCCTGACCATCGCGGCCTTAAGTGAAGCTGCAGCATGGGCCGATGCCAACCGCGATCAGGTCGCCGCCGCGGTGGCTGAGGTAACCAAGGTGCCACTGGAGGCCAACGAATTGGCCGTGAGCCGCGCTAAATTTGCCATCTTCCCGATCACGGATGAGATTATCGCCGGTCAGCAGGCCACCGCGGATCGCTTTTTCGAACTAGGCCTCCTGCCCCGAGCGGTGAGGATTGCCGATGCCGTCTGGAAAGCCCCCACAAACTAATGAAGCCCAACCACTAACGCGTTCAGCGGCGCCCACTGCTGGACTAATTTCTTGAAAGAAATATCATGCCCGCGCCGACTAATTCCCGTCATGCTGTATTGATCGGCTGGGTGTTACCCGTCTTGATTGTGGTGTTGTGGGAAACCTTGTCCCGGGCAGGGGTGATAACTGATAATGTCTTGCCTGCCCCAACTGCTGTCTTCGCGGCCTTCCTCCGTTTCCTGCAAACAGGCGAGCTTCAGCAGAACATCGGCATCAGCGCTTGGCGAGCCTTAACGGGCTTTGCAATTGGTGGATCGATCGGCTTTGGGCTTGGGCTGGCGAACGGCCTTTCCGCATTAAGCCGCAATCTGACCGATACGACCTTGCAGATGGTCAGGAACGTGCCGCATCTGGCGTTGATCCCTTTGGTCATCCTTTGGTTCGGCATCGATGAAGAGGCCAAGCTGTTTCTTGTGGCGCTTGGCGTGTTTTTTCCTATCTACGTCAATACCTTACTTGGCATACAAGGGGTTGACCCCCAACTGGTGGAAATGGGTCGCACCTATGGCATGGGCAAGCGGAAGCTGCTGATCAAGGTCATCTTGCCAGGCGCATTGCCCTCGATTTTTACCGGGATGCGCTATGGCTTGGGCATCATGTGGCTGACGTTGATCGTGGCGGAAACCATCTCGGCTACCTCTGGCCTAGGCTATATGGCCATGCAGGCACGTGAGTTTCTGCAGATTGATGTCGTGGTGCTGTCGATCCTGATTTATGCGCTTTTGGGCAAACTGGCCGACAGCATTGCCCGTGCCTTGGAACGCTTCAGCCTCCAATGGCATCCTGCCTTCCAGACAGGGGCCTAAAATGACCGCCATGTCCTCCTTCAACTTTGCCGAGCCGGCCTTTTCGTTCCAAGGCGTCTTGCGCCGCTTCGGGGAGAAGTCCGTCCTCAGCAGCATCGATCTGACCGTGGAAAAGGGCCAGTTCCTGGCCATCATCGGAAAGAGCGGATGCGGTAAAAGCACTCTTTTGCGGTTGCTTGCGGGGCTGGACCAACCTGATGGCGGCCATATCATTCGCAGTCCCGTTTCTGACGGGCAAACCGCCACGCGTGTGATGTTCCAAGAACCCCGCCTGCTGCCCTGGGCGCGGGTGTTGGAAAACGTTGCTGTCGGTCTGACAGGACTTGCCAACCGCACCGAAGCACTGTCCCGCGCTCATGCCCTTCTGGCCGAAGTGGGCCTCGCCGACCGCGACAATGACTGGCCTGCGGTGCTTTCGGGCGGGCAGCGGCAACGCGTGGCGTTGGCGCGGGCGCTAATTGGGCAACCGGGCATTCTGGCGCTGGATGAACCTTTGGGTGCGTTGGATGCGCTGACGCGGATCGAAATGCAACATCTTCTAAGCAGTGTCTGGCAACGCCAGAAATTCACGGCGGTCTTGGTCACACATGACGTGTCTGAGGCCATTCTATTGGCCGACCGCGTTGTTGTGTTGGATGCTGGCAAGATCGCGCTTGATATCGCCATCACCATTCCTCGCCCGCGTCGCCACGGCACGCCAGAGGCGGCCCATTTTGAACAAATGATCCTTGGTCACCTGCTCGACGATGAGCGGGCCTGATCGACGCAGAAAGAAAGGCAAGACTATGAACCCCGAGATCTTTTGGTTTCTGCCCACGTCAGGCGACACGCGTTATCTGGGCACATCAGATTTCGGGCGTGCTCCTACTAACGAGTATATGCGCCGCATTGCTGTGACTTCCGAGGCCTTGGGCTACGACGGTCTACTAATCCCGACCGGGGCAAGCTGCCAAGACCCTTGGGTGACGGCCGCAAGCCTTATTGGCGTAACCAATAAGATCAAGCTTTTGGTGGCGCTGCGCACCTCGATCACTGGGCCAACCGCATCAGCCCGGCAGGCGGCAACGTTGGATGCTGCACTGAATGGGCGCCTGTTGATGAATGTGGTACCTGGGGGGGACCCGACTGAATTGGCGGCAGATGGCGTTTTCTTTAGCCACGATGAACGCTATGAGAACGCAGATGAGTTCCTGACAATCTGGCGTAGACTCATGCAGGGTGAAACGGTAAATTTCACCGGCAAGCACATCCATGTAGAGAAAGCTCGGAATTTCCACGCAGGGGCGCAATCGCCTTATCCGCCGTTATTCTTTGGCGGCTCCTCGCCCGCTGCACATGACCTCGCTGCTAAGCATGTAGATGCATATCTGACTTGGGGCGAACCCCCGGCCGCTGTGGCCGAAAAGATTGCAGATGTCCGTGCTCGTGCAGCCAAGCACGGCCGCACCATGCGCTTTGGCGTGCGGTTGCAAGTCATCGTTCGCGAAACCAATGACGAGGCTTGGGCCGCAGCCGATAGCTTGATCTCGAAGCTGACAGATGAAGAGATCAATATCTCGCAGGCCAATTTCGCAAAGATGGACTCCGTGGGCCAAAGCCGCATCACAGCTTTGCATGGCGGGCGGCGCGACAACCTTGAGATCAGCCCCAACCTTTGGGCCGGGGTCGGACTTGTGCGCGGGGGCGCGGGCACCGCCTTGGTGGGCGATGCCGAAAGCGTGGCTGAACGGTTGAGTGAGTATGCTGACCTCGGGGTCGATACCTTTGTGCTTTCCGGCTATCCACATTTGGAAGAGGCGATCCGATTTGCCGAGTTGGTTTTCCCCTTGATCGGCAAAGCGCCCGTCACCATTGGCGGCTCACAAACCGGAGGTGTCTTTGACATCCGTGCCACAAGCAAATTGCAACGCAGCGCAAGCTAAGGGTTAATCATGAACATCATCGACATGCGATGCCGCCCGGCTTTTCTGCACGATTTCTTTGGCAAGACGCCGGGCACCCCCGAATATGAAGTGGTGCGCTGGTTAAACCGCCGCGTAGGCACCCGAGGTGATGATAAACATTTCATCCGGTCTTCAAATCCTGAAGGCTTTTTGGCCGAAGTGAAAGAAGCCGGCTTGAGTAAGGCAGTTATAGTGGGACGACACACCCCGAACCAGCACCTGCCCAACGACACGATTCATGAGATCGCCAATGCTGATCCGGTGTTCTTGGGCGTAGGCTCAGTAGACCCGGTCTTGCAGGGTCGCGATGCCGCTTTGGTCGAGGCCGATCGGGCTATAAGGATCCTTGGCCTGCGCGGCATCAATTTAGAACCGGGCTTTGGCACTCTGCCGCGCCACCCCGACGACCCCGCTTACTTTCCGATCTATGACCTTTGTCAGGATCTGAATGTGCCAGTTTTTTTGATGAGCGGACCAACCACGCCCGATCCCCGCTTCAATGACCCTTCGGGTCTTGCAAAGGTTGCCCAAGCCTTCCCCCGTCTGAAGATTGCAGCGTACCATGGTTATTGGCCTAACAACGAAGCAGCCATCGGTCTGGCGTTTCGCTATGAAAACATTCACTTAATTCCGGATATGTACCTTTTTCAGGTAGGAAGTACACTGATGGTGCAAGCTGCCAATAGCTTTATGTCTGATCAGCTTTTGTTCGGATCATCCTATCCTTTCCGTCCAATACGCCAAAGCATCGAAGACTTTCAACTACTTGGCTTTTCCGACCAAATATTGGAGCGCTTGTTGTATGGAAACGCAAGTCGTCTTCTGGGGCTTTGATTATGTCCGTCATTGGCTTCCACGAAACAGTTTAGCATCCCTATAGAGCGGAGTGAACGCGGCTCATCTTTAAAAGGTGGCGAAGGATAAAGGGTAGTTGTGTTTCGTATTGGGGAAGTCAGGGCCATGTCCGTTGAACCTGAAAGTCGGAATGACAGGTGGTTGTACGACGGGCAGACATTTGCCGGACGCTTTGATGCCAAAACGGTTGACGCGCATTTGATCTCGATCCGGGAGTTTGAGAGTTTTATCTCGGAACGTTCGTTTGCCGAAGTCAGGGACTAAGATGCCGATGGTTGGCGGGCTGCGTTAATCGCCCGGGCGAAAATCCTGGATCCGAAAGGCGGACGCCGCCGGTCTGAGGTAATGCGTCGGGCGTCTCATCTTCGAATTTTTCGAATGGCTGACAAAGTAAGCGGGCTTCAAGCCTCTGGAACGTGTCCGCGGCTACGTCGTTTTGCTGCGCGGGGTTGGACCCAAGATCTGGTCGCATATCGCAAGAACGTTTAGAATGATCGGACATTCGGCCTTGTCCGCAAGTGACACCAAAGGCATCAGGCACCGCTCGGTCGCTGCGCATCAACCCCGCTTACCACAAAATTCCCCCAGTTTTGCATCATCTGACTGCGTTGTTCGAGGTGATCGGTTCGGTGATATGACGCTTCAGTGGCATCTCTTATGGTGTGAGCAAGCGCCCGTTCCGCGAGGTCGCGCGCATAGCCATTTTCGGACGCCCAGTCGCGAAAACTCGATCGAAAACCGTGTGCTGTGGCTGTGCGGTTTGCACTGTCACTCGGGATGTTTGCAGCCCGCAAAATGGCGGTAAGTGTCATATCGCTGATCGGCCGAGTTCCTTGGTGCGAAAACACAAATGGGCCTTCGACCTGAAACGGAAGCCGCCACCGGATGATCTGGCAGGCCTGCGTGCTGAGCGGCACGCGGTGTATCTGCCCCGCCTTCATGCGGTTTGCAGGGATGGTCCAAGTCTGCCGTTCGAGATCAAACTCCTGCCACTTCGCGCCGCGCACTTCTCCAGAACGTGCTGCGGTAAAGATGAGGAACATCAAGGCATCACGCCCGACAGTTATCCTTGATGCCTCTATCGAACGACAGACAACTCCGGGCAGATTCCGCCATGGGACCGCAGGGTGATGGACGACGCGCTGACGCGTACCGCGCTGCGCGGGCAAGAGAGCGGCAACGGCCGAGACCGGGTTGGCTGAGCAATAACGCTGCGCGACGCACCACATCATAACCCGGTCGCAACGTTGCTTTACCCTGCCGGCCGTTTCAGATTTTGTGAGCCAAATAGGTGACAGCAAGGCCGCAAAGTCGGCCGTTGTTAGTGAGTCAACGCGTCTCTCACCGATTGAAGGAAAGGCATAGGTTTCAATGGTGTTCATCCACTGGGCACAGTGTTTTGAGTTTCTGTAGCTAGGCACCAAGGCTGCGTGCACAAGTTTTGCGACAGTCCGGAAAGTCGGCACCTGGGATTGCGCTAAGATTATTTCAGACGCGCGGATGCGTGCATCGATGGGATCTATTCCCTTTGCAATTTGTTCTTGCGCTTCCATAGCGATGCGCCGAGCCTCGGCGAGGCCAATCTCATGGTAAGTTCCAATACCCATGTCGCGGCGCTTTCCGCTGCTTGGTGAAACAAAGCGGATAATGAACTTACCACGCCCGTGGCTCGCGCCCGCCCTCAAGTACAACCCTGTCACCCCGCCAACCGAGAGTGCGCCCCTTCCGGCTAGCATTTTCCGTGCTTTTAAGTCGGTAAGCATCGTCGAAGTCAACCCACACGTCAGACCCACATTGGGACCCACCGCTTCCGCCAAATTACACCTATCTCTGTTTGCGCATCGCAACTGCCACAGAGCAACCTAGCCGCCGATGGATTTAAACAAATCTTCGGTGAAGATGGTGCGTATAGTGGATGTCATTTTGTCAGACATTATTTGAAGGCAGGGATCAATTGCCCCGATATTTTTTTTACTGCCCTGCCACATGCCTTGCGGCGGCCAATGATGCCGCTTTGCAGGCTGTTGGGATGTCATCTCCGGCGGCGAGGCGCGCTGCCAGCGTCCCAATAAAGGCATCACCTGCGCCATGACTTGATACCACCTGCACCTTTTCGGCTGGAATGCTGAAGGTCTCGCCTGTGCTGGCGCAGGCCGCCAATCCCGCACTGCCTACGGTTACGATGACCGTCTTGAACTTGGATGACAAATCTCTTGCCGCGACAAGGGCCGTGGCAAGATCATGGACTGCGCATGTTCCCATCATTTCGGCCTCGACCGAATTGACCACCAAAATATCGACCAGCGCAGAAAAATCGGTCGAAAGGGCCCGTGCGGGCGCTGCGTTAAGCACCGTAGGCAGACCGTGCGCGCGCGCCTGCCGAGCGGCGGCGATGTTCACGGTCTCAGGCACTTCGTTTTGCAGAATCAAAAGCCCAACATCATTCCAAACGGCATCAGCCGCCAACGCGTCCGGGTCAATCCGCTGATTTGCCCCCGAAACGATTGTCGCTGCGTAGTCGCCCGCCTTGTCTTGGATCGCAACACTCATCCCCGATGCTGCACCCGGAATCGTTGCTACAAATCGATCATCGACAGACGATTTGCTCAGCTGATGTCGCAAGAAGCGACCAAATTCATCGTTTCCAATGGCACCGACCATACGGCTTGGGGCCCCGGCCTTGGCAACGGCCACTGCCTGATTTCCGCCTTTGCCGCCAAATTTTGGATACCACTTTGATCCAATTGCCGTTTCATCTCGGCGTGGAAGCGTCTCAGCTTCAACCATGATGTCATAATGCAGACTGCCAACAGTAAGGACGATGTTCATTTTGGTCTCTTGATCAGATGACGTTCGGGCGTTCGGCCCAATCTACACCACAGCGATTGCATGATGCTATCGGCCAAAGAGCGCCATCCATTCCCATTTGCCGAAGAAACGTAGAAATATGCAAAATTCTCTTCACGTGGTGCGAACAACGAAGTCAGGTGTGATGCGCGAGGTTGCGATCATGTCAAACACATCATGCCCGCGAAACAAACCGTGGTCGGCCACCAGAACCGTTCCGCAGCCCGCGGCCGCACCGCCCAAGACATCGGTATGAAGGGTATCGCCCACCATGGCCAACCGGTGAGCCGGATACCCTGAACGCGCAATGGCTTGGTCAAACCCGCCCGAAAACGGCTTGCCGAACCAAAAGACCTCGGCCTGCACTTCATCAAGAAGTCGGTGCGCGAAGAATCCGGGTTCAACTGAAAGCCCTTTTTCACGCGGTGCCACAATATCAGGATTGGCGATAACAAGCGGCCTCGGTCGCCGGCGCATCGCGGCAATCAACCGATCTTGCAATTGGTCTGACCATCGCGCAGTTGACAAAAAAAGAAATCCGTCGGCCGTCTCAAGAACATCCGGATGCGCGATGGCGTCGGCAATATCGGCGTCGATATCATCAAAAGTGTCACCATCTGCAGAAATCGCGGCCCAGACTGCACCCGGCGCGATAGAGCCCAAACGCGCCGCCGCGACATCGCGAGACGAAATCACTTCTTCGGCGCTGAAATCAAAGCCCAGACGGTGGTATTTGTCCAAAAGTTGCCCCCGGGTGTAGCTGGCCGCATTTGTCAGAACGACCAATGTCTTGCCGCGCTGCCGCAACTCTTTCATCCGCGACACGGCGCCCGGAATGGCGGTATCGCCCAAATTCAGAACCCCAAAGGCATCCAGAATAAACCCATCAAAATGGTCGGCAACTTCCGAGAGGGAGGGGTAAAGGCGCGAGGTCACAGGAAAATCTGCAGATGGCAACCGGCCGCGCACCGTTTCATAAGCGGCAAAGGCAGACCGGGCGTCGCTTGGCCAAACGATTGGCTGTTTCATTTTGCGCCTCGCGGCCTGTTTTGCAGCGTATCGTTCTTCTGAAATAGCACAGTTTATTCCAGATTTGTATGACGTGCCCGCATGGCTTCGGGCGTGATCGCAAGATGATCGCGCAGTGCGAGGATCAGCAGTTCGAAGGTCAGATATTGCGCGCCTTCGAACAGGGAGCCCATCGGCAGGACTGATGCGGCCGAGGGTTCCGTGTCGTTGGCCATGGTTTGCGCCGGGATGACCAGAACCAGATCACAAGCCATTGCGGCGCTGCCTTTGGGCTGCGCCGTCACACAGGCTGTCCGCGCGCCCGCCGCCCGCGCCACACCAATGAGACCGTCGACAGTAGAAAACCCGCCGGGCCCCGCGCTGACAATCAAAAGGTCACCCGGGCCGACTGGTGGGGCGGACATGTCCCCCACCATATGGGCATCCAGACCCAGATGGTACAGCCGCATCGCTAGCGCCCGCATCATCAACCCCTCACGGCCAACGCCGTACGCCACAATACGTTTCGCGCGGCCAATTTCTTCGACAAAACGCAGGACGCTGCTTGGATCCACGGCCTGAGTGGCCATCTGTAGTTCTTCGGCGGCACGGGCGGCCAAGTCTTTGAAGTTCTGCATGATCATTCCTGATTTGACGGTGGTCTTTGCGATTGGGCATCCAAGGCTGCGTCGACGGCGCGGTTTAAAAGCCCGGTCTCTTCAAGGACATCCAGCACAGTGTAACGACTGCGCAAAAAGCGTGCGCTTAACAGGGTGCGCCGCAGATTGCCCTGCGAAACACCAATCTGTGACGCGTCCGATGGGGCGCCGGCCTTGTGCAATGCGGCGCACATTTGATCGGCCGGCATAAGGTGGTCGGACAGTCGGCGGCGAAGGTTCGGCCACTGCGCGACCAGACTTGTCAAACGGGCCCGCAATTCGGCCGCCGTCTTTTGTTTGGCGCGGGTTTCTTCGATCGACCTTGCAGCAATTTCGGTGTTCCCGAAGGCGTGTTGGATCATCTTCGTTTTCGCGTCCATATCGGGCGCCGCGGCAACCAAGGCGTCAATTTCCAGCTGCGCCAAATCTTGGGCCAACAGCCAGTCCCATAAACGAAGTGTCATGACGCATCCCACGGCAACACACGCTCCGTGGCTGACACGTTCACCCCCAAAGTGTAGGTCGTCCATTTCCCACAAATGGGCAATCTGATGATCCGCCCCAGAGGCGGGCCGCGACGTTCCATGACGCTCCATCGCCAAACCGACCAAAGTCAGCCCCGCAAATAGCCCTTCGATTGCCTGACGATCCCCCGATGCAACCGCCATTGGCTGCGACAGCCAAGCGCGCAGATCGCCTTGCACCATTGGCCAGACGGCCGGGTCGATCGCTTCAATTCCCAAAGCGTCGGCCAAAATCCAATCTGCCCCTGCAGGAACCTTTCCCGCCAGATCGCCATATCCCCACCCCGTCATTTCGCGCGGCGCTTTGCAAATCACGTCGAAATCCGCCAATATCGCCTTGGCCGGTCGACAGGCGATTGTCATCTTGAAACCCTTGACCGACAAAGGTGCACCCGCTGAGGAATACCCATCCATTGAGGCGGCTGTCGCCACGCAAAGGTAAGGACGCGATAACGAGAAAGCTGCGTGCTTGACCACATCGTTCAGCACCCCAGATCCGATGGCGACTGGGGTTGATCCATCGCGGGCCAGAATGGATGCGATCTCTTGCGCCAAATCCAACGTCGGTTTCAAGCGCGGGACCGATGGAAAGACATGCACCCGGCTGGCGACTCCCGCCTGCATCAGGGCAGATTGAACCTTTTCTCCTGCCGCCGCCCAGGTCGCATCATCTGCAAGCAGGCACGCCGGACCCAAGCCGAAGTTCCGCCGAAAAAGCGCCCCAGCTTGATCAAGAACGCCCGGCCCCATCAATACCTCCGCAACACTGGCAGATTGTTCGACGGCGCGTGCCATGGTCTGTGCGGCTGTCATGCGGGGGCCCTTGGCATGTCCTGTTTCCATTTCTGCGGCCCTAACGGATGCACCTGGGTGCATTTGGCCACGGCTTAGAAGATACCAAGTTTCATCCCTGTACCAGTCCCGTTGAACGCCGCAGCAGCAAACGATGTTTTGCAATCCGCGGCGGCGCGCGAGTTAGTGCTTTCCGGGCAAGAGTTAAGAAGATTGCAACGCATGCCCCGATCTTCTAGCTATCAAAGGGGAAATCATGTTCAGCGCCGCCCGGGGTTTGGGCCGCGCGGGGCGCGGGAACAGATGATGCTTCGGTCTGCTACGTTAAATTTCGAACGCGCTGTGCTGGCGCTTACATCTGCTGCCCTCCGCTCGCGCACTTCGCGCCAATCCGCCTTCAACGGCCGGTATAAGGCGCTCTTTGGCAACGACAGCGCGAATGTCATGTTGGTGCAGGGCTGATGGCCGTCCACATCGGCATCGATTTGGGAACCTCGGGCATCAAAGCCGTTTTGGTCGAGAATCTGACCCAAGTCATTTCCACGGCGTCCCTGCCAATGGCTACAAGCCGTCCGCATGTGGGCTGGAGCGAGCAAGAACCCGATGATTGGGTTAGCGCCGTTTTCACTTGTTTGGACATGCTAAAGATCCAATCGCCGCAGCAAATGGCTGCCGTGCGCGGCATCGGTCTGTCCGGGCAAATGCTGGCAGCCCTGATCCTTGACAAAGATCTGCGCCCCCTTCGCCCGGCGATCCTTTGGAATGATCAACGCGCCATCGCCGAGTGTCACACGCTTTTGGCCCGCGTGCCCGATATCGGATTTAGAACGAACGGCACGCCAGACCCGGGACTGACGGCGGCAAAGCTTCTTTGGCTGGCCCAGCACGAACCCGGTGCAATGTCGCAGGCGCGCATGCTTATGCTAACAAAGGACTATGTGCGACTGGCTCTGACGGGCGACGCGGCGACGGAAGCATCAGACGCGGGCGGCACGCAGTTGCTGGATTGCAGAAGCGGTCGTTGGGACGACGCCTTATGTGCGGCCGCTGGCTGGGATCCTGCATATCTGCCGCCGATTGTCGCAAGCTGGGACGCGGCCGGGCAATTGCGGCCTGCGCTTTTGTCTCGGTTTGGCATGACTGGTCCGGTTTGGGTCGCCGCAGGCGCGGGTGACAACATGGGCTCAACGCTCGGGGCAGGGGGCACGCGCCCCGGAGACGCGGTTTTGACACTCGGGACCTCTGGGGTGGCCTGTTTGGTCGATTATGCCTTTCATCCGGGGCCTGACAAGGCGATCTTGACCTCTGCCCATGTTGTACCAAATGCCTTTTTGTCGATGGGCGTGGTCATGAGCGCGACAGCCTCGCTTGATTGGGTGGGCCTGTTGACGGGACAAGAACCTGCCCGCCTGAACGAACAGGCTCAGGCCATTTTCGATACCGGGAAAATCACCGAATGCCCCTTGTTCCTGCCCAGCCTGACGGGAATTCGCACGCCGCTGAACCGGCCGCAGATGACAGGGCGCATGGCCGGTTTGCATCCTGGGGTCTCGGCCGGATCCCTGGCCTATTCCACAATGGAAGGGGTCGCCTTTCAATTTGCCGACTGTGTTGCTGCCCAAAACGCAACAGGTGTTGCCGCCAATAGCGTTACTTTGGTCGGCGGCGGAACCCGAAGTGATCTTTGGTTGCGTCTGATCAGTACAGCTTTGAACTGCGAGGTTGGTCTGGTTTCAAGGTCTGAAAGTGCCGGGCCAATGGGCGCTGCACGCTTGGCCGCTGTTGCAGCCGGAGCGCCCATCAGCACATTGTGCGAGCGGATCACGATTGTCCGCACGGTTGAACCCGATCCCGTATTGGCCGTCGCAATGGCCGATCGTAAAGCAGAGTTTGATCGGTTGATCTGGTGAAAATACCGCGTTGGAACGGGACGCGGGGATATTCGAATATCAACTGTCGTAGCGCGTAACGCCGCGGCGGTGTTCATCGACTGGACGCGTAAGAATTGCGGCGTGATGGGCCCGCTGATCACAGTTCGACCTTGGGCAAACGCGGCAGTTAATGCCAATCGGCGTCATACGGGCGTCGGCCATCGAAAATCCTTCTGCATAGCCGATTTCTGCCGCATGCTGGATGGCGCAGCCCATGGCGACCGCCAGCCTGTTGTCTTGGCTGTGGCGGGCCCAAGTGGGCCGGTCCACGGTGCGCGAGAGGACGAAGAACTGCTCTCTATCCGGCATTTCAACAAATTGCGGCACAATCCGGCCCGGAGTGCGGAAACTCGTATGTACATCCAGACGGGGGCAAGCCCCGCCAAATTCTGCCAAATGAAAGCCCGTGGCATTGAACCGTTTCGTCACATTGCCGCCCTTGTCGATGCGCAAGAAGAAAAAGGGCACGCCTTGCGCCCCATCCCGCTGCAAAGTGGTGGCACGGTGACAGGCCTGTTCAAAGCTGACGCCAAACCGGGTTGCCATAAGGTCAAAATCATATTTTGTGGCTTTGGCCTCTGCCAGAAAATTGTCATAGGGCATCAAAACCGCTGCGGCCCCGTAATTTGCCAATTCGACCCGAAGCCGGGCCATGGCCCGCGTGTCATTGATCCCGGCTTTGGCAATCAATCCGTCCAGAAGGCTGCGCTGTTCCAAAAGCACGGCCATGTGGGCCAGCTGAAAGGTGCGATTAGTGTGATCCAGCGCCTCGGACAGCAAGATTTCCGTGCGCGTTTCGTCATATTGCCGCAAGGCCCCCGGCAAGTCCTCTACTCGGCACAGGCGAACCGTCACCCCCATTTTGTCGCGCAAGCGGTGTTTCAGGGCGATATAAACCTCGTCTCTGTCCAACAGGGCCCCGCCCCAAAATCCCTCCGCGATGTCTTCAAGCTCTCGAAAGTGATTCCGGTTGCGGCGAAAGACGTTGTGAACGGCCGCTTCGGGCGAAGTTGACAACTCGGGCGCCTCGCTTTCCACAAGTGACAAAAGCTGTTCGTTCAACCCCTGATAGCTCCGGTATAAAGTCATCAAAGACTGCACCAACGCCGGGGCATGAACCAACGCGGCACGCATTTGGGCAAGATCTGGACGGTGATCCACAAAAATCGGGTCCAAAATGGCCGCCCGCAGGTCGGCGAGTTTGCTTGTTCCATCATCTTCGGCAATGTCGCGCCAATCGACACCATAGGCTTCAAACAGGCGTAAAAGAACCTGAACCGATACCGATCTTTCGTTATTTTCCAGAAGGTTGACGTAAGACGGGCTAATTCCCAGCGCTTTTGCCATGGACCCTTGGGTTTCGCGCCTTTCGGCCCGAAGTCGGCGCAGATGGGGTCCGATGAAAGTCTTTTGCATACTGCCGCACACATTCTTGGATTTGTCTTTATGACAATATTACACTTTTGCAGCTTTGTAAATTCTCGCATTCACAGCGGAACGTGTTTTCACTTTGCACAAATTCACAGCGATGCAAGGGAGTGCGCATCAACAGCGAGGCATCCCATGCGTACTGGCATCAACCATCTTTTTATCCCCGGTCCAACCAATGTTCCCGAATCCGTCCGGCAGGCTATGAACGTGCCCATGCAGGACCAACGCGCCCATGATTTCGGCGCGGGAAACCTTAGCCTGTTCAGCGATCTCAAAAAGGTGATGCGCACAACCGCCGGAACCGTGATGATGTTCTCCGGCTCCGGCACCGGCTCTTGGGAGGCGGCAATCACCAACACCCTGTCGCCGGGCGATAAGGTTCTTATGGCCCGCCACGGGCATTTTTCCACTTTGTGGGCAGAGATGGCCACGCGGCTGGGTCTTGATGTCGAACTGGTCGATCTGGCTTGGGGCGCGGCCACGCCCGTGAATGAATTTGCCCGCAGACTGGCGGCCGACCGCCACGGCAAAATCAAGGCAGTGTTTGTCACCCACAACGAAACCGCAACAGGCGTGACGTCGTCGATTGCCGGGGTACGGGCAGCGCTGGATACGGCAATGCACGACGCACTTTTGTTTGTGGACGGCGTTTCGTCGATCGGTTGCATCGAATTCCGGATGGACGACTGGGGTGTTGATCTGGCAGTGACGGGCAGCCAGAAAGGGCTGATGATGCCGGCCGGATTGGGTATTCTTGGCGTCAGCCCAAAGGCGATCGAGGCGTCAAAGACGGCCACATCGCGCCGCGCCTATTTCGAATTTTCCGAACAGATGAAGCACAATCCGGGTGGCTATTTTCCCTACACGCCGCCCACCCAATTGCTTCACGGTCTGCGTAAGGCGCTCGACCGGATGCTCGAAGAAGGGTTCGATACTATCGCAGCCCGCCACAATCGCCTTGCAAGCGGTGTTCGCGCTGCAGTGCAGGCTTGGGGTCTCGAAACCTGCGCCGAACATCCCTCCATCGCGTCGGACACCGTGACTGCCATCAAGACGCCTGCCAGTGTGGATGCCCGTGAGGTGATCCGTATCGCTTATGACCGCTACAACACATCTCTGGGCTCGGGTCTTGGGCCGTTGGCCGGAAAGGTGTTCCGCATCGGACATATCGGCGATTTGAACGAGGGCATGTGCCTTACAGCTTTGGCCGTCACAGAAATGGCCTTGGCCGAAGCCGGGGTTTCGCTGACCTACGGGTCGGGCGTGGCCGCCGCGCAAACCATCTACGCAGCCCCGATCACCAACGCCGCACGCGTCGCCGCCGAATAAAGGAAGACAAGACCATGAGCCATACCCTTCACCCCCTGCGTAAAGCGCGTTTGCAGCGTTCTGAGCTTGCCGTGCCGGCATCCAATCCGACGATGATCGACAAGGCTGCCGAAGGTGCCGCCGACTATGTCTTTCTGGATCTGGAGGATGCGATTGCGCCGACGGAAAAAGAACAGGCCCGCAAGAACGCGATTCAGGCCCTCAATGACATTGATTGGGCTGCCAAGGGCAAGACCGTGTCAGTCCGCATCAATGGCCTCGACACGCATTACATGTACCGCGACGTGGTCGATGTGATGGAACAAGCCGGCGGACGCGTCCATACCCTTTTGGTGCCCAAAGTGGGTGTCACGGGTGATCTTTACATGGTCGAGGCCATGGTAAACCAGATCGAACAGGCAAAGGGCTTGACGAACCGGGTTGGTTTGGAAGCCTTGATCGAAACGGCGCTGGGCATGGCAAATGTCGAAGCCATCGCACAATTCGGGGGCCGCCTTGAAGCGCTGCATTTTGGTGTAGCCGATTTCGCGGCGTCGATGCGGGCGCGCACCACCAACATCGGCGGTCTGAACCCCCATTATCCGGGTGATCAGTGGCATGCCTCGATCAGCCGCATGGTCGTGGCTTGCCGCGCCTATGGCCTACGCGCCATTGACGGCCCGTTTGGCGATTTTTCGGATCCCGAGGGCTACAAGGATGGTGCCCGCCGCGCGGCCGCCTTGGGTTGCGAGGGCAAATGGGCGATCCACCCGTCGCAAGTTGCCCTTGCCAACGAGGTTTTCTCACCACCCGAAGCCGAAGTGACCCGCGCTCGGCGGATCATCGAAGAGCTGCGCAAGGCTGAATCGATGGGCAAAGGCGCCGCCTCGCTGGACGGCCGCATGATTGATGCAGCCTCTGAACGCATGGCGCAAAACGTTCTGGTTCTGGCCGACGCTATCGCGGCGCGCTGACCCCAAACACTGAAGGGAGGATACAATGGACATCCACGAATATCAGGCCAAGGAAATTCTTGCCCGATTTGGCGTTCCAGTGCCGCGCGGCGGGCTGGCGTATAGCCCCGAACAAGCCGGCTACCGTGCCCGCGAATTGGGCGGCAAGGCTTGGGTTGTCAAGGCGCAGGTTCACTCGGGTGGTCGGGGCGCTGCAGGCGGGGTCAAGTTCTGCCGCACGCCCGACGAAGTGCACGAATTTGCCTCAACCCTGTTTGGCCGCCAATTGGTGACCAAACAGACCGACGCCAAGGGGAAAGGTGTTTACCGGGTCTGGGTCGAGGGTGCCTCTGACATCGCCCAGGAAATCTATCTTGGCTTTGTGCTGGATCGGAAATCCGAACGCATCATGATCGTGGCATCGGGTCATGGCGGCATGGAGATTGAGGATCTGGCCGAGAAGGATCCCGAAAGTCTGCGCCGCATGACGATCGATCCGGCGGTGGGTCTGTCTGAATATCAGGCCCGGGAATTGGCTTTCCAATTGGGCTTGAAGGGCGGCCAAATCGCGCAGATGGTCACCATTCTGCGGGCTTGCTACCGGGCGTACCGCGATCTGGATGCTGTGATGGTGGAAATCAACCCGTTGGTCATCACCGGAACCGGCGATCTTGTGGCGCTTGATGCAAAAATGTCCTTTGATACCAATGCGATGTTCCGCCAATCACAAATCGCGGAATTGCGGGATCGCAGTCAGGAAGACCCGCGTGAAAGCACGGCAGGTGACCACGGTCTGTCCTATGTCGGGCTGGAAGGTGATATCGGATGCATCATCAACGGCGCTGGCCTTGCAATGGCCACGATGGACATGATCAAACTCGCCGGCGGTGAGCCTGCAAACTTTCTGGATATCGGTGGCGGCGCGAGCCCTGAACGCGTGGTTCGGGCGTTTAGAACTGTTCTGGCCGACGGCAATGTCTCGGTGATCCTTGTAAACATCTTTGCCGGGATCAATCGCTGCGATTGGGTCGCGCAGGGCGTGGTGCAGGCTTACCGCGAGGTCGGTCTGA
>CANHLE010000057.1 GCA_947461435.1 Paracoccaceae bacterium
ACCTTGCGACTGCGGCCAAGAACGTAACTCAGGATCAGGCAGTCAACGCCCTCTCCTCCCAGAATCAAGGCGGCGACCGCCAAGCCAAGGGCAGGAGAAAAAACAAACCCGATAACGCAGGCACCCATGAGGCCAAGGACCTGCCGGTTCCAGAAATGCCGCAAACGCCCTTCGGCATAGCGCACAAATAGTCCGGCAGGACTGTTTTGCGCCTGAAAAAGGGCCAGTTCATCGGCAGGTGTTGATGCGGTCAAAAACAGCCCCCAGTCCCTTGGGTTTTGCGGCGACGCTACGGACTTGGGGTTAAGGAATGTTGAAGTCAGTCCGCCAAGGTCACTCCCGCGGTCTTTAGCTGCAAAAGCGCCGCGCCAAGGGACCCGTCCAGATCAATCGGCCGCGTTGCCCCCACCAAGATTTTGGTTTCAAAGCCCAAACGCGCCGCGTCCAACGCGGAATAGGCCACGCAATAATCTGTGGCAAGGCCGACCAAAGTGACGGCGGTGAAACCGCGCGCGGTCAGATATCCTGCAAGCCCGGTCGAGGTGCGGTGATCATTTTCAAAGAAGGCCGAATAGCTGTCGACATGCGGGCGAAATCCTTTGCGAAGAATCAAATCGGCCGCATCAAGACGCAGGCTGGCGTGAAACTCGGCTCCGGGCGTGCCTTTCACGCAGTGATCGGGCCAAAGCGTTTGCGATCCATAGGGCATTTCGATCTGACTGAAGGGTGCAGAGCCCGGGTGTTGGCTGGCGAACGAGGAATGTTCGGCCGGATGCCAATCTTGCGTCAGCACGACAGTCCCAAATTCTGGCATCATCGCGTTGACCCGCGCGATAATCTGATCGCCCTGTGCGACCGCCAAAGAGCCGCCGGGACAAAAATCGTTCTGAATATCAATGACAATCAAGGCTGCATGTGTCTTGTGCATCACGTTCTCCTGCGGTTGGTCCTGCGTAGAAAGCGGGGCCTTGTCGGTCAAGCCTTCGGTCGGGCCGCGCCTGATTTTCGGCGGGTCCGGGCAGTGCATGGTGCCTGTCTTTCGCCTGCGTCTGGCAATGGACAGATATTCGTGCGGCCACTTTTCCGCAGGGCGCAAATCCGCTATAGCGCGGCGATGATCATCGTGGCCGCCCTTTATCACTTTACCCGTTTTTCCGATCCCGCCGCGCTGCGTGGGCCGCTTCTTGACCTTGCGCTTGCGCAGGGGATCAAGGGTAGTCTGCTTTTGGCGAGCGAAGGCATCAATGGCACCATCGCGGGCACGCGCAGCGGGATTGATGTGGTTCTGGCCAATCTGCGCGGCTTGCCCGGATGCGCCGACCTGGAGTGGAAAGAAAGCCCCGCGCAAACCATGCCGTTTGGCCGCATGAAGGTGCGGCTGAAGCGGGAGATCGTGACCATGGGCCAACCCGATATCGACCCGAAGGCGCGTGTTGGCCATTATGTGTCTGCCCAAGACTGGAACGCTTTGATTTCCGCGCCAGATGTGGCTGTGATTGACACGCGGAACGACTATGAGGTGTCGATCGGCACCTTTGAGGGTGCGGTTGACCCCCAAACCAAAAGCTTCGGAGAGTTTCCCGGCTGGTGGGAGGCCAACAAGGAGCGGTTTCACAACAAACGGATCGCCATGTTCTGCACAGGAGGCATCCGCTGTGAAAAATCGACGAACTTTCTTTTGGGTCAAGGGGTTGCAGAGGTCTTTCATCTGAAGGGCGGAATCTTGAAATACCTGGAAGAGGTGCCCCAAGAAGACAGTCTGTGGCAGGGACAGTGTTTTGTCTTTGATGAAAGGGTTTCCGTCGGTCATGGGCTGGTTCCCGGACCACACCAATTTTGCCGTGCCTGCCGCAGACCGCTTTTGCCGCAAGACCGCGCTGACCCTTTGTATGAAGAGGGGGTATCTTGCGCGCAGTGCCATGGTGAGACGGCCGACGCTGACCGCGCGCGGTATCGCGAACGGCAAAAGCAGATGAAGCTGGCAGAAGCGCGCGGCACCCAGCATTTGGGCGGATAAGGCGAAGTATTCAGGCCCGAAGGCCAACAACACCAATTCCCAAGGTTTCCAGAACCTTTGCCTCGATCTGCGCGGCCTCCATGCCGGCGACGCGGTACATGGCTTCGGGGCTGGCCTGATCGATGAAGATATCCGGCAGCACCATCGAGCGGTACTTGATCCCACGATCAAAGACCCCTTCTTCGGCCAGAAGTTGGGCCACATGGCTGCCAAAGCCGCCGATGGCACCCTCTTCGATCGTGATCAATGCCTCGTGGTTGCGGGCAAGATTCAATATCATGTCCCTGTCCAGCGGTTTGGCAAAACGGGCATCGGCCACAGTGGGTGCCATCCCGCGCGCCGCCAAGGATTCTGCCGCTTTCAGCACCTCCGCCAAGCGGGTGCCGAAAGACAAGATGGCCACACGCGCGCCTTCGCGCATGATCCGGCCTTTGCCGATTTCAAGGGCAATGCCCTTGGCAGGCATTTCAACGCCAACACCTTCACCGCGCGGAAAGCGGAAGGCCGAGGGCCCATCGTTATGGGCTGCAGCCGTGGCGATCATGTGGACAAGTTCCGCCTCGTCGGCCGCCGCCATGACGATGATGCCCGGCAGGTTTGCGAGGAAGGCCACATCAAACGATCCCGCATGCGTTGCCCCGTCTGCGCCCACCAGACCAGCCCTGTCGATGGCAAACCGCACCGGAAGGCGTTGAATGGCGACGTCATGCACGACCTGATCATAGCCGCGTTGCAAGAAGGTGGAATACAGCGCGCAAAACGGTTTCATCCCGCCAGCCGCAAGACCCGCCGCGAAGGTGACGGCATGCTGTTCGGCGATACCAACATCAAAGGTCCGTTTGGGAAAGCGCTGCGCGAACAGATCCAATCCGGTGCCATCTGGCATGGCGGCGGTGATCGCCACGATCTTGCTGTCGGCCTCTGCCTCTTTGATCAGGCTTTGTGCGAAGACCTTGGTATAGCTGGGTGCATTGGAGGGGGCTTTCTTTTGCTCTCCAGTGATGACATCGAATTTTGCGCGGGCATGACCACGGTCAGCCGCGTTTTCGGCCGGGGCATAGCCCTTGCCTTTCTTGGTGATCACATGGATCAGCATGGGCCCCGTGGCCCGTTCATGGACCGTTCGCAAGACAGGCAAAAGCTGGTCCAGATCATGGCCGTCGATGGGCCCGACATAGGAAAAGCCAAGCTCTTCAAACATTGTGCCGCCCACGGACATGCCCTTGAGCATCTCTTTGGCCCGGCGCGCGCCTTCTTGAAGAGGTTCGGGCAACAAGCTGACCATTCCCTTGGCGGCGGATCGCAATTCCTGAAACGGTTGTTGGGCGTAAAGCCGCGAAAGATAGGAAGAAAGCGCGCCCACGGGCGGGGCAATGGACATTTCATTGTCATTCAAGACAACGAACATGCGCTTCTTCAGGTGTCCGGCGTTGTTCATGGCCTCAAAGGCCATACCAGCTGACATGGACCCATCACCAATAACCGCGATGGCATCACCGGGATCGCCCCCAAGGTCGGCCGCCATGGTAAAGCCCAATGCGGCACTGATCGAGGTGGAACTATGCGCGGCGCCAAACGGATCATAGGGGCTTTCAGAGCGTTTGGTGAAGCCGCTGAGCCCCCCTTCGGTGCGCAGTGTCCGAATTCGGTCGCGCCGCCCGGTCAGGATTTTGTGCGGATAGCATTGATGCCCGACGTCCCAGATGATCTTGTCGCGCGGGGCGCTGAACACGGCATGCAGGGCAACGGTCAATTCCACCACACCCAGACCCGCGCCCAAATGACCGCCCGTGACCGAAACCGCCGAAATTGTTTCTGCGCGCAACTCGTCAGCCAACTGACGCAGCTCACGGTCCGATAGGCCCTTTAGATCTGCTGGCAGGTTGACCCGGTCCAACATCGGGGTAGGCGGACGGTCAGCCATTTAAATTCCTTTCAGCTTTCGCGCGAAATAACGAAATGCGCTGCTGCGATCAAGTTCTGCGCCCGCTCCCCATAGGGGCGCAAGTGAAATTCCGCCTGCTGGACAAGATCCAAGGCCCGCGCTTTGGCCCCATCAAGGCCCAACAAAGAAACGAAAGTGGCCTTTCCGGCATCTGCATCCTTCCCAACGCGCTTTCCGGTCTTGGTCGCATCACCCTCGACATCCAAAATGTCGTCGGCGATCTGAAAGGCAAGGCCAAGGCAATCTGCATAGGCGCGCAACGGGGACGGATCTGCACGGGCGATGATGGCCCCGGCTTGCGCGGAAAAGCAGATCAGCGCGCCCGTCTTGCCGTTTTGAAGCCGCGTGATCTGATCCAGGGTCAAGGGCGATTGCGCCGTTTCCGCCGCGATATCCAAAGCCTGACCCAGCACCATGCCTTCGGCGCCAGAGGCTTGCGCCAGACCTTTGACCAATTCTATCCGCGCGTCGGCAGACCCCAAGGCAGGATCGCAAAGCAGTTCAAATGCCAGCGTTTGCAAGGCGTCCCCGGCCAGAACCGCCGTCGCCTCGTTCCATTTGACATGGACGGTCGGCTGACCTCGGCGTAGATCGTCATCATCCATGCACGGCATGTCGTCGTGAACCAAGGAATAGGCATGCAAGGCTTCGACGGCCGCAGCGGCAGAGATGGCCTGTTGCGGTGCAATTCCCAACATGCGGGCCGATTCCAGCACCAAGAAGCCCCTCAGCCGTTTGCCCCCCAGCGCCGCATACCGCATCGCCTGAACGACGGGTTCATTGGACAGCGCGGCCATGGATTGATCCAGACGCGTTTGTATGGCCCGCGCGTCTTCGGCGATGATGGACGAAAAGCTCACATCCCCTCCGCCGGGGTGGTGCCGATTGCGCGCCCCTCTTGAACACGGATCAGTTCAACTTTTGCTTCGGCATCCTTGAGCTTGCCAGCACAATGCGCTTTCAACGCCGCGCCGCGTTCATAAAGGGCGATGGATTGTTCAAGCGCGACGTCGCCGCGTTCCAGTTGGCCCACCACACCTTCAAGAGCCAGCATCGCTTCTTCAAAGCTCATTTCGGCCACGGGTTTATCGTTCATCTTTGACCCTTCCCAATTCTTCAACATGAACCGCAATACAGGCGGTCAAGGCTTCAAGATCATAGCCACCCTCAAGGCAGGATACCACCCGGCCCGCGCAGACGCGATCTGCCAGACGGCAGATGGCGCGCGTCAGCCAAGAAAAATCATCTGAAGTCCAGTTCAAGCCTGCCAAAGGATCATCTTGATGGGCGTCAAAGCCTGCGGAAAGGATCACCAACTGTGGGGCCCATTCTGCCAGATGGTCCAATACCGGTGCCCAAGCCGCCCGCATGGCTGCGCCGCCGCTGCCTTCGTCCAACGGCACATTGATGATCTGGCCAAAGGCCCCCTTTTCGCGCGCAGAGCCCGTTCCCGGATAAAGCGGCATCTGATGGCTGGAGACAAAACGCACGCAGGGTTCGTTCCAAAGCAGATCTTGCGTGCCATTGCCGTGGTGAACGTCAAAATCAAGCACGGCGACGCGCGAGAGGCCATGCGTTTGAATGGCGTGCTTGGCTGCGATTGCCACCGTGCCGAACAGACAAAAGCCCATCGCGGTGTCTCGTTCGGCGTGATGGCCGGGGGGGCGTGCGGCAACAAAGGCCCGCCCGCCCTGCGTCATCACCGCGTCCACAGCGGCGCAGGCCCCTCCAACCGCACGCAAGGCGGCGTTCAGCGATCCGGGCGACAGGTAGGTATCGCCATCCATCTGAGCCCACCCGGACTTTGGCTCGTTGGCCGTGACGCGCGCCAGATACTCAGCGGAATGGCCCAGCAAGATGTGGGCTTGGGTGCCCAAAGGGCAGGCGCGATGTTCAACATCCAAGCCGGCCAGACCCGCGGCAACGGCGCCAAGGCGTTCTGCCCGCTCTGGGTGACCAAGGGGCGTGATATGGCCCAAGCAGTCATCATGGCTGAAAACGAGAACCACCCAAAGCCCTTTCAAAGTGTTGCATAAAGATGGACGGAGGCCGGGCAAATCTATTTGCTCGGCGCCCCGTTGTTCATCCCTGTTCGTCCTGGCACTTCAACACGGCTTCAAGGCCAGCGCCTGTGCCGGTCAGGTCAAAGGTCGTTACTTCCACTTGATCTGCATTGTACAGGGTCATGCTTTGGCGCAGGGCAATCGACATGAAGAAATCAACATTGTCAAAGACCACATCCGCGCCTGGAACGCCGTTCAAATACAAACCCTTCGCCTGACCCTCAAAGTATTCACCATCAAGCGAGAACCCGATTGGATAGACTTCGCCTTCGACAAGATCCCCCCAGTTGGCGTTGAAGACGGTGATATAACCCGTGTCGTCGCGGCGATCGAGACCGACGCGAACCAGCGAGCCATCGGGATATTCGCCTTGAATAAGGCAGCCATTGCCCAAGGTTGGGTCGACAAGCACCGACCAATAGTCGGATGAGCCCCATTCAATCAGATCCTGCGCCAAAACAGGCATTGCGGACACACCCATTACGATCGTCAAGACACCGGTCAATTTAATCAACATGCAGACCCTCCATAAATTTGCACACAGAGGTTAGCACGCAAAATTGACATTCCAAGTGGCATCAATCGGGTTGCAGCATATAACCTTCGCCGCGCACCGTTTGCAGATAACGCGGTTGTTTGGGATCCTCTTCGATCTTCCGGCGAAGGCGGGTGATTTGCACATCAACGGCGCGTTCTTGGCCCCCGCCTTCGTCGCGCGGCATATCCCCTGCCAAAGCTTCGCGGCTCAGAGCGGTGCCGGGGCTTGACGACAATCGGCGCATAAGCGCCGCCTCGGTGGCCGTCAGGCGGATCAGATCCGCACCGCGCCACAATTCGCCGCGATCCAGATCGTAGCGAACCCCGCCCAAATGCAGAACACGCGGGGCCTCGGCGCTTTTCATCTGCGGGACGCGCCGCAAAATGGCATTGATCCGCAGCAGCAATTCCCGCGGTTCGAACGGTTTGACAAGGTAATCGTCAGCGCCCGCTTCAAGCCCCTCAATTCGGTTAGAGGTTTCGCCTTTGGCCGTCAAAAGAAGGATGGGTACAGCCATCGACTTGCGCAGATCACGCGTCAGCGTCACCCCGGTTTCGCCGGGCATCATCACATCCAAGACAAGCATATCGAATTCAAGCCCCGCCAAAAGGCGCCGCGCCTGGGCTGCATCGCGCGCGATAGAGACCAAGAATCCGTTGCGCATCAGAAATTTCTGCAGCAGTCCGCGAATACGCTCGTCATCATCGACGACAAGAAGATGGGGCTGAACCTCAGTCATTGACCCGTCTCCACCAAGCCCTGAAACTGACGCCGAAGCTCCGGATCCATCATCGCTTCCAGGACAGTTCGGAAACCCTGAACCGCTTGCGGCCCTGCCGCACGATAGGCCGACCTCATCCGCGATCGTTGGGCATCCGACAGCGCGCGTTCCAAGGCACGGCCCTTTTCGGTCAGATGCAAATGCCGTTCGCGTTTGTCTTTCTTGCCAACGCGGGCCTCGACCAGTTCGTCGTCAAAGAGCGTCCGCAAGACCCTGTTCAGGCTTTGTTTGGTCACCCCAAGAATGGCCAGAAGGTTTCCAACTGTCGTGCCCGCAGAGCGGTGAATGAAATGAACTGCGCGGTGATGCGCGCGGCCATAGTCCATGTTTTCTAGAATGCGGTCTGGGTCGGCGGTAAACCCGCGATAGGCGAAAAACATGGCCTCTATCCCTTTGCGCAGCTGTTCATCTGTCAGGTACAGAAGGCTTTCGCCACCCGATGAGTTGGTTGGCATATTTTCGGCCATCACGATCTCCTTTCGGGTAGGATATGTCAGCCTTGTTGACATTCCAAGTTCTAAACGCTACCGATTCTTGAGTTTTGCGCAATATTATGTCCGAAACGGACCAATTTTGCGCAATATATGAAATAATGGAGGCGGCAATGGCAGGATATGATGATCGGGACGGGTTCATCTGGATGGACGGCAAACTTGTGGATTGGCGTGGTGCAAATGTACATATCCTGACACATGCGCTTCATTATGCCAGCGCGGTTTTCGAAGGAGAGCGCTGCTATAACGGCAAGATCTTCAAGTCGACCGAACATTCGGAACGCTTGCGCATGTCAGGGGAATTGCTGGACATGCCCTTGCCGTTTTCAGTGGCCGAGATCAATGCCGCGAAGGAAGCCGTCTTGAAGGCGAACAATCTGACCGACGCCTATGTACGGGCAATTGCGTGGCGCGGTGCCGGCGAGGATATGGGCGTGGCATCAAAGCGCAATCCGATCCGGCTGGCGGTGGCCTGCTGGACTTGGGGAAGCTATTACGGCGACGCGAAGATGAAGGGGGCCAAACTTGATATTGCCAAGTGGAAACGCCCATCTCCGGAAACGATTCCGCATGCTGCAAAAGCCGCAGGCCTGTATATGATTTGCACCATGTCAAAGCATGCCGCCGAGGCGAAGGGGTGTTCCGACGCCATGATGATGGATTATCGCGGCTATGTGGCCGAAGCCACAGGGGCAAACATCTTCTTCGTCAAGGACGGCGAAGTGCACACGCCAAAGCCCGATTGCATTTTGAACGGCATCACGCGGCAAACTGTGATCGGAATGTTGCGGGATATGCAAATCGTCGTTCATGAACGGCATATCCTTCCGGAAGAACTTGAAGGATTTGAACAATGCTGGCTGACTGGAACTGCCGCTGAAGTTACCCCTGTCGGCCAGATCGGAGATTATGCGTTTGAAGTTGGAGATCTGACAAAGCGGGTTTCGGCGGAATACGAAAGGCTGGTTCGTGCATGACCAAAAGGGCCGAAGCCAACGCTTCGGCCCGCTGCCAAACCGACGTTGCCATCACGCGATGATCGTTTCGACCTCGATATTGCCTTTTGTCGCATGGCTGTAGGGGCAAATGAAGTGACCCCGCTCTGCGATCTTTTCCGCCACAGTGCGCTCGACGCCTGGCATCGTGACGGTCAGTGACACCTTAAGGCCAAATCCGCCTTCGCTGCGCCCGCCAATTCCGACCTTTGCCGTGACTGTCGCGGCCTCGGGGACGGATCCGAGTTTTTCTGATCCTGCGGCGAAACGCATAGCCCCCAGGTAGCAGGCTGCATATCCCAAGGCGAACATCTCCTCAGGGTTGTGACCCAGTCCAGAGCCCCCTAATTCCTTTGGGCTGGTCATGGTGACTGTCAACATGCCGGAGGCGAGTTTTGACACTCCGTTGCGACCACCCCCCGTGGCTGTGGCTTCAGTTTCATAGGCTATGGTTATGGACATTTGAACCTCAATATCGCTTGCGGTTAAATCGTGTGCGATTAAATCGTGTGCGATTAAATCGTGTGCGATTTTTATATGTGTCTTTGTGAATTCCGTCAATCCCTTGCTCTTTGATCGTACGCGATCTAATATTCTTACATGTCGATGGCGCCCTCCAAAATGCTGTGTTTTGCGCTGTATTCCGCAGGACACGCGATGCAGTCGGCTTACGGTCCGCTTTTGGACCGCTTAGGGCTAACGTATCCACAGTATTTGGTCTTGTCGTCTTTGGGTGATCAGGATGATCAGACGGTGGGGCAACTGGGGACGGTTTTGCATTTGGACAGCAACACCTTGACCCCCTTACTGAAACGCATCGAAGCGGCCGGTTTGGTGAGCCGCCATCGTGATCCTGCGGACGAACGACAAGTCCGGGTTGCCTTGACAGAAAGTGGACGGAATGTGATCGCGCAAGCGGCCGATATTCCGGACCAATTTGCCCAAAGCACGGGGCTGTCCGGTGCAGAAATTGCACAGTTGCGCGCCGCCCTGACCACGCTGCGCAACCATTTGCGCCCCCGACCAGAGCGGCGAAACCCTTAACCCGTTTTCGCGCAAAACACTCAGATCACCAATTTAGTAAATTATTCTTCCCCGACTCGCACCCCCTTGATAGGCAGGAGCAAACAGGGGGAGATCACCATGACCATTCGTTGGGGCATTATCGGCCCAGGCGCGATCGCGCATAATTTTGCAGACGGTTTGGCACAAACCGAGGCTGGAACCTTGGTCGCGATTGCATCACGAGACGAAGTGCGACGAGGCACATTTGGTGACCGATACGATGTCGCTGCCGATCGGCGCTTTTCCGACTATGCTTCCCTTTTGGCAGATGATCAGGTGGATGCGATTTACATCTCTACCCCGCATCCTTGGCATGCCGAATTATCCATAGCTGCCCTGCGGGCAGGCAAGCATGTCTTGTGCGAAAAACCGGCGGGAATGAACGCCGCTGAAGTAATTGCGGTCACAGAGGTGGCCGCGCAAGAGAAGCGCTTTTTCATGGAAGCCTTCATGTACCGCTGTCATCCGCAGATCGACAGGGTGCTGAAAATCATTTCGGATGGCGAAATAGGAAGCATTGTTCACATTGAATCTCGGTTTGGCTTTAACGCGGATTTCAAGGAATCGTCGCGGCTTTATGATGCTGCTTTGGGTGGCGGCGGGATATTGGATGTGGGCGGCTATCCCGTCTCTTTGGCGCGATTGATCGCCGGGGCCGCGATCAAACAACCCTTTGCCAATCCGATCAGCGTGAAAGGCACGGGCGTTCTTGCGCCAACGGGCGTTGATGCGGTCGCCTATGGTCTTTTGACTTTTCAGTCGGGCGTGACCGCTGAGATTGCGGTGGCTGTTGCGCGCAATATGGATAACCGGGCGGTTATCACTGGAAGCAAAGGCAAAATCGTCATCGATGACCCTTGGGTACCGGGACGAAATGTAGGGCCGTCGGATTCTTGGCTTCACATCACGACACAGGGGGAAACGCGGACCGAAGCCATTCGGGACGAAAGGATGTTATTCGCCTTTGAGGCGGATGCCGTTTCTAAAGCCATTGCAGCAGGAGCGCTTGAGGCGCCCTATCCGGCGCCGAGCCACGCCGACAGCATCGGCAACAACGACACGTTGGATAAGTGGCGGGCCGAACTGGCGTATCAGACCTTCGCCGAAAAACCTGCCAGCAATCGCCGCCTGCCCGGGGTCCTGCCCGCTGGTCTTCCAGCCATGCCGATGATCCACCTGCCCGGCCTCAAACAACCCATCTCTCAACTGATCATTGGATGCGATAACAGAAATACACTCGCCGAGGGGGCGATCGTCTGGGACGCTTGGATGGAAGCGGGCGGAACTACCTTTGATACCGGCTTTGTCTACGGAGGAGGCCAGCATGAGAAGGTTCTGGGAGAGTGGATCAAAACACGCGGAGTGGAAAAGACCACCACAGTAATCGCAAAAGGCGCCCATACGCCCTATTGCCTGCCCGGCGCAATTGGGGCGCAATTGGCCATTTCGCTGGAGCGTCTGCAACTGGAGTCGGTTCCGATCTACATCATGCACCGTGATAACCTTGCCGTGCCCGTTTCGGAGTTTGTGGATGCCCTGAACCAATTGAAAGCCGCCGGCAAGATCGGGATTTTTGGGGGATCGAACTGGTCACCTGCCCGCGTGGCAGAGGCCAATGCCTATGCCACAGCGCAGGGTCTGGAACCGTTTCGGATTCTGAACAACAACTTGTCCCTTGCCGTGATGGAGCAGCCAGTTTGGGCAGGATGCATCACGTCAAATACCCCAGAAACGCTTTCATCGCTGCGCAAAGGTGAACTGGTGCATCTGTCTTGGTCAAGTCAGGCGCGCGGATACTTTCTGCCCGAAGCGTTGCGCAACCGACTTCCGGCAGATACGGCACCCGAAACCTGCTTTGGCAGCCCCGCAAACGCGGAACGGCGCAAACGGGCCGAGCTGTTGGCGGCAGAACGCGGCGTTTCAGCGCACAACGTGGCAACGGCTTGGGTTCTTTGCCAATCCTTTCCATCTCTGGCCCTAATTGGCCCCAGAAGCCCCGGCGAAATCGTTTCGACGCTTCCCGGCGCCGCACTGAAGCTATCGGCGGCCGAAGTGGCTTGGCTGAATCTTGAGTCGGAAACCAGATAATCAGCGCCGAAGGCGGCCGCTAAATCTCGCGGCCGCGTTCGATCCGGATGTATTCAACGACCCGGCGGTTCGTGACTGGCAGAAGGACCGGCTTTTGCCACACGCGAGCCCAAACGATCTCTCCGCGATTGCGGGCAAGCCGAAGGAACTGAGCAAAGCGGGCACCTGTGGACGGCGTTCGGTGATCGGCGAGATGTTTCATCTTGGCCTCCTGTGGATGACACGTCTGCACTATGCGCCAGAATCGGTGTGGCCCCTATGGCCGCCGTACTCTTTGGGCCGTCATCCGCCGACAGAGATTGTCCGGGGGCACATGCGGTCAAGGCAGACGCTTCGACCGTACCTTTCCGCAGCATCACCGAATTCGTGGCCCGGATCAAAGGCCCGCGACCACGTTTCCAGCAACGTCACACCGCAATCTTAAATGGTTTGCAGCACATACCACCGGATCGTGGGAAACGCGTCGCATCAGACGGCGGAGAAGCCGTTGTCGACGAACAATTGGGTGCCATTGACAAAATCTGCATCATCGCTGGCCAGATAAAGGGCCGCGCGGGCGATGTCTTCGGGTTGGCCAAAGCGGCCTTGCGCGGCTTTGATGGCCGCTTCTGATACATCCACACCCAGTGCCGAAAGTTCCGCAACTTCGCGGTTGCCGTGCGGGGTTTCGATGAAGCCGGGGCATACTGCGTTACACCGGATCCCGCGATCACGATATTCAACGGCAATGGCGCGGGCGAACATGTGGCAGGCCCCTTTGGTGGCATCGTACAGAACCTCGTTCGGCGTACCGTAGACGGCCGAAATCGACGATGTGCACACGATGCTGCCTTTTCCGGCCTCCAGCATCATCGGAAGCACCGCGCGCGTCATCAGGTACATGGATTTTACGTTCACATCGAAAAGGAAATCCCAGTCTTCCTCTTCGGTTTCCAGAAACGGTTTGATCACGATCGTGCCAGCATGGTTGAACAGAACATTCACGGGGCCAAGCTGTTCCCGAACGTTGGCGACGGCCGCATCGACTTCGGCCTTCTTGGAGACGTCGGCGGCGGCGAAGACCACGCGGTGGCCAGATCGCGCCAAGTCAATGGCCAAAGCAGTGCCCGCCTCGACGTTCCGATCAATGATTCCCACAGCGGCGCCTTCGGCCGCGAACAATCGGACCGCAGCGGCCCCGCATCCCGTGGCGCCGCCCGAGACGATTGCCACTTTACCCTTTAGCCGATCTGCCATCGCAAACTCCTGTTCCTTCGCGCCAACCTATGCGCGGATTTGAAAAAGGAACAAGGGTTTGGTCCAGTCCGAATTGGAATACTTCAGGTCTTGAATTCTCCGGCGCGATAGGCGGGAAACCATCCATCTGGATCGGCCGCTGGCGCCAATTGGCGGTAGGCCTTTGGATTCAATACCTTTCCGCACAGAAATGTCTTGCGGGTCTGTGATGTCCAGCCTGCCTTGAACCGGGCAATGCCGGGACCCGCAGAACCGGCCGGGGCGCCGCCCAGATCGATGAACTGCGCCATGGTGGCAAAATAGTCCATCGCGGCCGCCATCATGGGATAGCTGACGGACGCCTCATAACCGCTGGGCGAATAGGCCGACAAATGGGCATAAGCGACCCCACGATCCAGATAGTACAGATCGACCCCCAACAGAGTGGACCCCTGCCAGGCCGTGACAACCTGTGCACCGGGCACAGCCAATTGGGCGGCAAGAGCCTGGGCCGAAAAGGCCCGTGAATCCTGAATATTCTTTTTGCTGACAAGATGCGCATAAAGCTGGGCCCATCCGATAGCCAGGTCAGATGGGGGGGGGCCAGCGACGATCTGAGGGGGTAGGACTTTGCGTAACTCTCGACGGTGATGTTTGGACAGGCTGGGCGGTGCCAAAAGATCTATGACCCAATGATCATGAAGTGGCCGACAGATTGGGAAAATCGCCCCCAGATCAGCTTGCGACAGGGGCGCAAAGGGATCGGACACCAAGGTAACCGTGACATGATCCGTTTTCAAGGCGTCGATGTCCGCAGCCAGTCCCGCCCAATTTTGGCAGGTAAACAAAGGCCATATCCCCGCCAGATCTGTCTGGTTCGATCCTGAAATCGATCTGGTGATCAACGAACCGCCGGTTTGCCCCAGTGGAACGCCGCTTTCGCCCAGTGCCGCAAAGTAGTGCGGGCTGGAATAGCCCATGGTGTCATTCAAGGGCAAAGACATGCTCTGTTTGACGATCAAGGTCTTCATCTGGGCCAGCGGTCGTAATGCCAAACTTCAGAACCTGTGTGTCGGTCGTTAGAAAACTGCGCAGGCGGGCGCTGACGGATGTTCCGGCCGGAACGTGACGTGCGGGCATGGGAAAATAGGATTGATGCCAGCATGTCTCGCGCCCATCTGTTCCGGTTGTCAACGTCAGGCCAGGGGCCAGATCCAGCGTGAAGTGCCCGACAAAGCCATGAAACATCCCGGCGACATCATAGTTAAATTGAACGATTGTCTCGAACAGATAGTCGTTCGGATTACCCTTCAGGAAATCGAAACGCGCAATCTCTTTTGTGCAAACAAGATCTTTCGGTTCAGCCGTAAGAATGTAGCGTGTGGGCCGATACGCGCCAGACGTCAGCACCTCAGAGAAATCAAATCCTTGCACTGGGGCGTCGAAAAAGCCCCATCCCCGTTCGTAGGAAAGTTTTCGGCTGTCTACGGCCGAAAGGAACAGGCCAGAGGCGCTCGGTATCACGCGGCCGCCCGGTTTCAGCCAGCGGTCGCGCACTTGAACAAAAGCGGCATAGTGACGCCACTCTTCCAGCAACCACATGCCGGCAAATTCGCCCATGACCAGGTCAACCGGCGCCCCCGCGTTGAAAAGGGCGGCATCGCCGCGCACCACTTGCATGTTGGTCAACCCGTTGCATTTCGCCAACCGCTCCGCCCAATCGGCCATCTGGGTGATTTCCAACGCATAGACCGATTCCGCGCCCGCGCGGGCGGCGCACATGGCCAAGATTCCAGATCCGGTACCCACATCCACAACCCGGTCGCCCGGGCCAACCTGCGCGGAAATTGCCCGATCAAACAGGCCGGTCCGGGTTGGATCGATCAGCATTCCCTTTTGGCTGCGCCATCCCGAAAAGGTATCAAAAAGATCCTGTGGCGGGCGGGTCGGTTCATGTTCTTCCAGAAAACCGAAGTCCAGAAGTGCCTTTTGCAGGGCCGGTTCCATCCCTTCCGAAGTCAAATGTGCCGGGTTTTGTGAGATGCGCAGGGCGTCAATCAAATGTCGGCCCTTGGCACTTATCCCGATTTTGGTCACAAAGGGCTCCTTTAAAGTGTATTATCTATCGATAGATACCTATCCATCTGACCTAAAGATGTGTCAAGGTCAGCCCATCCACTAAAAAACTACTCCGAAATGAGACTGCCCTTTGCAACGGACCGACGAAAGCGTGACCATTATCGAAAAGTCTGCGCCTCCGTTTCCCGTCCCGATCGGCGGGTTTTTTGCCTTGGACGAAACCGGAACTGGCGGATTGGCGGATCTATGGCAAATAGATCCGGGGTTGGCTTGGGAAAACGCGAGTTCAGCCTTCGCGGCCCTGATTGCGCAGATCAAACCGACGGCAGTGTGGATGCCCGGCTTTTTGTGCAATCATATGGCGCAAGCCGTACCCCAAAGTTTGCGGCGGTATTTCAGGCTGACCAATGAAATGGAGCCTGACACCGCGACAATGACTGCCGTTGCCGCGGGCGATCTTGTTCTGGCTGTGGACTATTTTGGACGGTGCCCCGGACCCAGATGGCGCGAATTTGTTGCAGGCCGGCCCGATGTATTTTTCATCGAAGATTGCGCGCAAAGTTTCGATACAGGTCAGTCTGCTTGGGGGGATTGGCGTTTGTATTCACCGCGCAAGATTCTGGGCGTGCCAGAAGGCGGGCTTTTGGTCTCGCATTCGGTGCGCGCGCGGCAGATGGCGGTGCGGGGCCCCACGGATCCGTCAGATCCAGATCTGGCGCTTCAACGCCTGACGCCGATGAAACTTCGGCGCGAACAACCGCGCAACAATGCCCTTTGGCATCCCCTTCATCAGCAGTCCGAAGCAAACGGAAGTGTTTCCTACCGCGCCATGGCCCCGGATGCTTTGGCGCTGCTGTGTTCGGTTGATCCTTTGCCAATTGCCGAACGACGGAGGGCAAATTTTGACTATCTCAAGGATCGTCTTGGCCCATTTGGGCTGATCCAACGCCCAGACACATCCTTTGTCCCATTTGGTTTTCCGATCACACTTCCAGCCAATGATCGCGGCCATGTTCTGACCAAAATGCATCAAGAGACCGTGTTTGCGGCCATACACTGGCGCGATATTGCGGCCCCTGCCCCATTTGCGTTTGAGCATTCCCTGTCGGCGTCAACGGCAACGCTGCCGTGCGATCAACGATACGACACGGCTGACATGGAAAGAATATGTGCCACATTCTTGGGAGCGTTGACGTGAAGATAGCCGCCTGTGTTGGCGTAAAGGACGAAGTTGAACTGATTCGCGCCTGTGTTGGCCATCTGCGCCGGATCGGGGTCGATCATATCATTGTTTCAGATGCGTATTCGACCGATGGGACGGCAGATGTCCTGGCCGAATTGGCGCAGGGCGGGACTTTAGAAGTTGTCATGTTTGACGATCAGTCGGCGGACCCATCGGTGGAGGACAGTGCTACGCGCGATATCTTTCGGCGCGCGCGCAACGTTGGGGCAGATTGGTTGCTTTTTTGCGATGCTGATGAATTTCCCATGCCTCGAACCGGTCAGTTGCGCGATGTCAAAGCGTTAAGCAGGTCTGACGCCCTGATCATTTCAAGGTTTAACGTTCCACTTTTGCAAGACGGTATCGCGCTGAATCTTGAGACTGAAATCGATTACGACGCCACGCTGCTTTACGCGCCAAATGAAGACCGAACCGCCACACAGGCGCGGTTGCGCCAAGACAATGACGCCCCATGGATTGCGTCGATCCCGGGCCCAAAGCTCATGGCCCGCACAGATAGAATATCCTCCACGGCCGAGGCGCACCATAACATCTTGGCGGAGGATGGCGCGGCTGTGACGACAGAGGTACCAAACGATTTGTTTCTTGCACATGTGCCATTTTCGACGGAGTCGCGCTTTTACAAAAAGGTCGAAAACATTCGTTCAGTATTGACTGCAAACGGCGAAAATTGGGGGCCTGACTCTGCCTGGCACTGGCGTCGATGGATCGACAATATTGAAAAACGAGGGGGCATTTCCGGCGAATTGGCGCGCAATATTGTGACGGATCAAGAGTTGTCAGATTTGCGGCGCTTGGGGATTGTCAAAAGCGCTGTTGAGGTTTGGGAGTATCTTGCTGTTTCTCATCCGCGGTAGGCTGGGAAATAGGTTGCCAAGGGAGCTGGGGTCCTTTGGCCACATAATTCTTGATAAATTTTTTGATCATAAATTTGGTGCACTGCCCGCAAAGGGTGTTCTTGGGCCCCAAAGCGCGCCTTCATCGAATGCAAACCGTCGCCTTCATGACCATAGCCCCCAATGTTTAAGTAACGAACACCCTGTTCGCGCAACCATTCAATCGCTTTCCAAATCACCCATGCCTGAAGATCGCGGCGCTCGGGTGTGCTGCCGGCCAAATGCAGATCTGCCCAAAGCCCCTTGCGACGGCCCATTTGAATATTGACAATTTTCCCCATGATCCGCGCGCCAAAGGCAATAATGCCCGGCTCTGAAAACCAACGGTCCAAGGCCTGACCAGAAAAAGTTGGTACCGCGCCGATGCGCGCAAGATGCGAGCCGTGCAAAGATTGGAACTGATGGCAAAGTACAACCGGATCGGTTTCAATTTCTGCACGAAGTCTGTTGCCCGCCTTGATGTTACGGCGCATCTTGTAGCCGACGGATGTATCGATATCCCAATCCATTAGGTCAAAGATATACAAGGCATTGTTGCTTTTGATTTCGTCCGGAGGCGATGCAACCACGCGATCATTCATGGGCGACAATTGAATGTAGCCAGATACAAACCCATGCGAGGTCGCGAAGTCTCGCCACAGGCTTAATGGGGCTGTGCTATCGGGGCTGATAAGCGCGCCGGACAGGCCGGGCAACGTTGCGATGTCCACCGCACCTTGGAAACTGCGCCTGTGAAAGGGCAGAACCATCAAGGCACCATGTGCTTCGACAACGGCAAGTTCTGGTGTCATTCCTTGGGCTTGCAGACCGGCAGCGTGCCCCCAGGTTTGCGATGGCAAGGCGGTTTGGGTTGCGCGCTCCCACGCGTCGCGGTTGGAAAAGGGGATCACCGTAACAGAAGTTTGCGCCATTTTCTCTTTCGTACGTCTTTGCAGCGGCCTTGAATTTGATGAATTCGCCGCTTAGACTGCTATTTGATTTTGTAACAAGCATTTGGATTCATGATGTCTTTAGACGAAAACCTTGGTAAAGAGGCCTCTTGGCCGGATGCTTGGTCGGCACTTTACGACCAAATCGATGTGGACAGGCAACCCCATATTTCCTTTTATTCGGCACTTGTCGGGAGGAAGACCACAAGTATTCTGGATCTTGGATGCGGAACCGGGTCCATCACGGTGAAAATTGCGCAATCCATGGCTCCGGGCGGGCGCGTCACGGGTGTGGATCTTGCCCCCAAAATGATTGAAATCGCGCAGCAGCGTGCACCTGAACATGAATGGCTGTTGGGCGATATTTGCGACCCGAAGGTTGAGGGTCAATTCGATCTGATTGTCATTATGTTTCACACGCTGCAGATGCTTCTTGAAGATCGGCAATTGCATCAGGCGTTCAGCTCGATTTCTGCCCTTTTGGCCCCAGAAGGGCGTTTTGCATTCGATATCTATCAACCTAATGAGGCTTGGTTGGCGGCTGTAGATCCTGCCCCTGTTGTTGCCCGGGAGTATACGGACGCTTCAGGTGAGCGAATCGAAGTGTTGGAGAGCAATGGCGAATATTCGCGCCAGTCCAAGATATTGAGCGGTGAGTGGAGGCTGCGCCACAAACAAACCGGTCGGATGCTTGCGCTTGAGCCGATCGTGCAGCGCGTCAGGCAATTCTATCCATCAGACATCGAAGCGGCCGCGGCACAATCAGGAATGACCATTTACGCCCGTTTCGGCGAGTTGGATCTGAGCCCATTGACGGCCAAGTCCAAGCGGCAAGTTTATATCTGTAAAAAGGCTTAAAGGACGCTGGCAAGGACGTCGACGACCCGCTCGATCTGGTCTTTGGCCAAATCGTGCGCCATCGGGAGCCCGAGCAGCCTGCTTCCCAAATCTTCGGTGACGGGCAGGGCGATGGATTGAACATCCGGGCCGCCAAACCGTTTGAAATGCGGTTGGCGGTGAAGACCATCTTCGTACCAACGGCGACTGTCAATATTGGCGGCAGTCAGCGCCTCGATCGCACGATCCATGATCTGGCTCGTTGGCGTTTCCCACATGATGTAAATTGACGCAAGTTCTGGCGGCAAATGAAGACCGCCGGGCAATCCGGCGGCGGCGGTTGCCCAAGCCTTTGCTGTCGAAGCATAATCTTTGCGGCGCGTTTCAAAGGTGTCCAACATTGCCAGACCGACCGCGGCGTGAAGATCACTCAACTTAGCGTTCATTCCGGGAACTTCAGAGCGCCGGGATAAATTGAACCCGAAATTTGCTGCCTGCACGACGGAGTCTTGCCCGGGGGCGTTTTTCCAAAGGATAGCGCCCCCTTCCCCTGTCGAAAATGTCTTTGTGGCATGAAAGCTGATCGTCATGGGAACGGTGCCACTCACCAAGGAAGGATCCTCCAAGAGACGCTCGAACGACGCCGCAGCGTCTACGACAACCGGAATCCCGGTAAGGGATGCTAACCGTTCGGCTTGGCGCATTTGCGGTGCACGGCCGTAAGGTGCGACATGCAAAATGAGCCCGATCTTATCCAGCAACGGATGCTGCGGAACAGCGTCCAGATCCATCGACCATGTTTTGGGATCGACATCGCAAAAAATCGGGCGGTATCCGCACCGTTCAGCGGCCAACGCCGTGGCGGCAAAAGTGTAAGATGGCAGCAAGGCATAGGGTCGCTGCGGTGTTGCCATTCCGGCCAGTGCCAGAATTGCGACTTCAATGGCCGAAGTCCCGTTTGAAGCGGTGCGGACCGCTTCGCTTGGTAGGCCCAAGTATTCGGCCAAACGCAACTCTAGGCGACGAACCAATGGACCGCGATTGGTATAATGGCGCGTCGCATCACTTTCTTGCAAATAGGGTAGCAACTCAATTGCCGTCGGCAACTGAGGACGGCAGACCGGCAAAAACGGCTGAAGTATCATATGCGTCCCAAGATCTTCCAATGTATATTATTATATATCGAACTATAGGACTGGGAAACTTGCATCGCAAGTAACGTTATTCGATCGATAATGCGTCCGGTAGGCCCGCAATATCGCGAAAGGTGGAAGATAAAGTGCCAAACGTAACGCTTTCGTGTGCAGTTTCGTTGGAACACTTGTGACAGGACACTCTTGCGGGTATCCTTGACCCATAATGCGGAGCATAAATCCGCGCTCCAGTCTGGCCAATTTTTCTGGGCCACGTCTGGCCTTGGAGACGGGCATGGCTGAAACCGAAGATTTCTTTGCCACCGTAAGCGGTCAACCTGCCTATGCCAAACCGGCGTTGAGGACGGGGTTGAGAATAAACTCTACGGCGGGCAGCAGTACCAACTCTAGAACCGAACTTCTGGACGCAGAGTCTGGCAAGACATTTTCGTTCGACGCCCGTGAGGGTTTCTTGCTGGGCTTGGCGAATGGGCAGACAGATCTGGCCGAATTGCATGAAAAGCAACTGGTTGAACTTGAGATGCCGTTGTCGGCGCAAGAGGTCTTGGCGTTCTTTCGCAGGTTGAAGATCTTGGGTCTACTGGCGATCCCGTCAGGCGAAAGCGCGGTGCAGACGGAACCACGGCCGAAGGGACGCATGACCTCGGCACGAGGAAGTGAAACCAGAGGGATGTCATCTCAAGAACGGTCAACGGCCGTTTTGAAAACACTGGCGTCAACCCGGCAATCGGCCATCGAGCGCAAGCAAACCGAGGAAAGCACCGGCATCCAACCGCTGCCGAGCGATGCGCCCGAAGGGTTGGAATTCACCGGTGAAACAATCGGGCAGGCCGCTCCGATTGCAACCCCCAAGTCGCGCCGACGCACGGCCATCAGCCAAGCAATTGCCAAGAATCGTTCAACCGAAAAGCGGGCCGCCGACTCTGAAAGGTCGACGGCCAAACAGGCCACTTTCGACATCAGCGCTGCGGAAGGCACCGAAGCACGTTTGACCTTGGCCAACGCGCTGCCGGATCAGATCAAGCCGCCCGAGACGACAGACTTCAACGCCCCAAATCGGCGTCCTCGCCGCCAACAACGCCCCAAGATCATCCCCCCAGCGCCGCCGAAAGAGGCGGAGCAACACGACATTCCGGCTGCTGGCCCCGAGGACAAACCGACATCGGTCGAACAATCCTCAGGCGCGTTTGACACCATTACGGCAACCCTCAGCACGGCGCCTGTCGATCCCCTGCGCGCAAGGGAAGACGATCTTTCGAGTCTTGAACTCGAATTTGGTGAGCAACTTATGCCGCCGGTTCCGCGTGCAGAG
>CANHLE010000058.1 GCA_947461435.1 Paracoccaceae bacterium
GCATCTGGGGCAGGGTTTGGGCAGTTTTGGCCGCGAGATCGAGGCGAGTTGGATGTTGCCTTTGACGGGCATCATCACGGCGGGGCCGCTGATCTTGTTCAGTGCGGGTGCCCAGACCATCCGGCTGTCAACCCTTGGCCTTGCGCAATATCTGAACCCGACGTTGCAGGTGGCCTGCGCCGCGCTGATCATGGGTGACCGATTCACGCTGTGGCACGGGATGGCGCTGGGGCTGATCTGGGCGGCGCTGGCGCTGTATTCGGCTGAAAGCTGGCGTCAGGACAGGCAGGCGGCCAGCGCGCTTTCCAAGGCAGAGACATCCTCGGCCACGTTGAAATAAGACAGCAGGCTGGGATCGGCAAATCCCTGAGCGACGATATGATCCATCAAGGCCAGCAGCGGTTGCCAATACGAGGCGGTGTTGAGCACAAAGATCGGTTTGCGGTGCAGACCGATTTGCGCCCAAGTCAGAACTTCGAAAAATTCATCCAGCGATCCGGCCCCGCCCGGAAGAACCACGATCGCATCGCAATTCATGAACATGACCTTTTTGCGTTCGTGCATGTCTTCGGTGATGACAAAGCGGGTCAAGTCTGTCTTGCCGACTTCCTGACGGATCAGGTGGGTCGGGATCACCCCAAAGGTTTGGGCCCCTGCGGATTGGGCGGAACGGGCCACCTCGCCCATCAGGCCGACATCGCCCGCGCCGTAGACCAGCCGCCAGTTGCGCCGCGCGAGCATTTGGCCGGTGTCCTGTGCGGCCTGCGCATAGGCGGGAAGGGCACCAGAGCGTGACCCACAAAAGACACAGATCGACGCCTGAACAGTCATGTGTGAGTTTTCCCGGAAATATGTTGCTTTCGGCCTTGATATCGGGGTTTCCTGTAAAGGGAAAGTGACGGTCGTGTCCGAAAAAATGACCGCGCGAAGAATGGGGACGGATATGACGGTTTGGACGGAGATGAGCAGCTCGGCAAAGGGCGCTGTTGCTGCGGTTGTGGTTGCTGTGGTGGCGATTGCAGGCTGGACGTTGTGGGGCGGACCGGACAAGACGCCCGTTTCCCAAGCCGAGCAAGGCACGCAGGCGGCAGACGCCACTGCAGCGGTGCAAGAGCCTGCGGCACCTGCGCAAGCGGAGCTTGAACGGGCATTGCCCACCATTGATGTGCTGCGCGTTGCGCCCGATGGCATGACCACGCTTGCCGGCCGCACCGAAGCTGCAGCGCAGGTTTCGATCTTGTTGGACGGGGCGCAAATCGCGGCTGTGGCGGCGGATGGGGCGGGGCAGTTCGCGGCCGTCTTTACGCTGCCGCCCGCAGAGGCGCCGCGTTTTCTGACCCTGACGGCAACCTTGGCCGATGGAACGGTGCTTGCAGGCGCCGAGGGCGTGGCGATCGCCCCCTTCGCGGCGCCCGAACCGGCGCCCGAACCGGCACAGGTGGCTGCGGCCGAGCCGGCGGCGCAACCCGAAGCGGAAGCGGTGGCACCTGCCACGATCAAGGTGACCGAAGAGGGCGCACAGGTGCTGCAACCGGCAGAACCCGTGCCCGCCGATTTGGCGGCGCAAGTCAGTCTTGATGTCATTTCCTATACCGCAGAAGGTGCGGTTCAGTTGGGCGGCCGCGGCACGGCGGGATCGTCTTTGCAGCTGTATCTGGACAATTCAGAGGTGGCGACAACCGCTGTCGGGGCCGATGGGGCATGGTCCTTGACCACATCCGCCATTGAACCGGGCGTGTACACCCTGCGGATCGATCAGATGGATGCTGCGGGCAAGGTCACCTCGCGGCTGGAGACGCCGTTCAAACGCGAGACCTTGGAGGCTTTGGCCGCCGCCGCCCAAACGGCCGAGCCGGCTGTGGCAGCGGCCGCCACCGAGGTGCAGGATCCGATGGCCGTGACGCCCGATCCAGCGCAAACCGTGGCAGCGGCGGAAGCGGTGCCGCAGGGTGCGGGGGAAGACGCGGCGCCCGCCGGAACCGAAGCCGCGGGCGACCAGGTTGCGGCCGCAGAGACCGCCCCAGAGGTACCCGCGCAGACCGTTGGTGACGCGCCAGCGCCCGCCGCCACCGAGGCGAGCCCCGAGGTGAGCGTGCCGGAAACCCAAGCCGCAAGCGAAGTTGCCGCAGCCCCTGCGGCCGAAGCCCCCGCGACCGAGGCGGCGCCTGCCGCATCGGCCGGTCCGATCACCGTGACGGTGCAACCGGGCTTTACCCTATGGGCGATTGCCGAAGAAAGCTTTGGCTCTGGCGTGATGTATGTTCAGGTTTTTGAGGCGAACAAGGACAAGATTCGCGATCCGGATCTGATTTATCCCGGTCAGGTTCTGTCGGTGCCCGCCGCACCTTGAACCGTGCAGCAGGCCATGATCCGCGGATCATGGTCGCAGCAATCGTGCATGAGGAAAGACAAAAGCCCGCCCATGGCCTCTGCCTTGACGGTATAGATGACATTTCGGGCCGCTTTACGGGACATGATCAGCCGCGCGCCTTCCAGAGCCGCCAAATGAAAGGACAGCCGTGACGCGGTCATCCCGCCCAGCGCGGCCCCGATCTGTCCGGCTGCCAGACCCTCTGGTCCTTGGCGGACAAGCAGTTTAATCAGGTCCAACCGGTCAGGGTGGGCCAGCGCGGAAAAGGCTGTCAGGGCTTGATCCCGGTCCATGGTTCAATTACTCATGAGTTATTGAAATGAAGAATAGCGGATCTCTGTTTCGGGATCAACCAAAGCTTGGATAGAAAGACACCGTAATGCGCCGAGTGACCAAAACTGCCACCTCTGCCGATGCCGCCCATCCGACCGCGAGCGGTTGGCAAACCATCAAGCGGGTTCTGCCGTATCTTTGGCCAACGGGTCAGGGGTGGATCAAGCGGCGGGTTGTGGGCGCGTTGCTGATGCTTGTTGCGTCCAAGATCGTTTCGGTGACGACGCCGTTCTTGTACAAGCAGGCCGTCGATGTTCTGGCCAAGGATGCCACGAATCCCGCCACCTTTTTGATGCTGGGCGCGGTGGGGTTGACAGTGGCCTATGGCATGGCGCGGCTGGGATCGGTTGTGTTTGGCGAATTGCGCGACGTGATCTTTGTGCGCGTTGGCCAGCGGGCCTTGCGCCGTCTTGCGCTGGAAACGTTTGAGCATATCCACGCTTTGTCGATGCGCTATCACATCACCCGCAAAACCGGGGCCTTGTCGCGGGTCATCGAACGGGGGGTCAAGGGCGTCGATTTTCTGTTGCGATTCATGCTGTTTTCCATCGGGCCGTTGATCTTGGAACTGTCCATGGTTTCGGTGCTGTTCGCCCTGCTGTTTGGCTGGCAGTACATGGCCGTCGTGGTGGTGACGATTGCGATCTATGTGACCTATACGTTCCGAGTGACGGAATGGCGGGTCAAACTGCGGCGTGAGATGAACGATCAAGATACCGATGCCAACCAGAAGGCGATCGACAGTCTGCTGAATTTTGAAACGGTGAAATACTTTAACGCCGAGACCCGGGAAGCGGACCGGTATGACAGGGCGATGGGCCGGTATGAGACGGCGTCGGTCAAATCCGGGCAGTCGCTGTCGTTTCTGAACGCGGGGCAATCGGCCATTATCACGACGGGGTTGGTGATTGTCATGGTCATGGCGGCACGCGGGGTTCAGCAGGGGGTGTTGACCGTTGGCGATTTTGTGATGGTCAACGCCTATATGATCCAGATTACCTTGCCCCTGAACTTTCTGGGAACGGTGTACCGCGAAATTCGGCAGGCCTTGGTGGACATGGGCGAGATGTTTGCGCTTTTGGGCCATCCGGCGGAAGTTCTGGACAAGCCGGGTGCAAAGCCGGTGGCGGTGCGCGGCGGCGAGGTGGAGTTTAACGGTGTTGAATTTGCCTATGAGCCGAGCCGCGAAATTCTGAAAGGCATTTCCTTTGTGGTGAAGCCCGGGCAGCGCTTGGCGTTGGTGGGCACATCGGGATCGGGTAAATCCACCATCGGGCGGCTTTTGTTCCGGTTTTATGATGTGACACGGGGCGCAATCCGCATTGACGGCCAAGACCTTCGCGATGTGACGCAATCGAGCTTGCACGGCGTGATCGGCGTGGTTCCGCAGGATACGGTTCTGTTCAACGACACGGTTCACTACAACATCGCCTATGGACGGCCCGATGCCAGCGAAGACGAAGTTCATGCGGCAGCCCGGGCGGCGAAGATCCATGATTTCATTGTCAGCTTGCCCGAAGGCTATGACACGCGGGTGGGCGAGCGGGGATTGAAACTGTCGGGCGGGGAAAAACAACGTGTGGGCATTGCGCGGACCTTGTTGAAGAACCCGCCAATCTTGATTCTGGACGAGGCGACCTCGGCGCTGGATACGCAGACCGAACGCAGCATTCAAGATTCGCTGAAAGAGATGGGGCAGGGACGCACCGTGATCACCATCGCCCACCGTTTGTCGACCATTGCGGACAGTGACCAGATCCTTGTCATGGAAGAGGGCCGGGTGATCGAGCATGGCACGCATGACGATCTTGTGGCCCAAGGTGGCAAATATGCCGCCATGTGGCAGCGCCAATTGGCCGAAGATGATGAAGTTGTCGCGCCAAAGGTCGCTTGATCTGCCGATTGCGTCATGCAGGGCCGCCCGATGGGGGCGGCCCTTTTTTCGCTCTGCGCCGTTATGCAGCCGTCAACACGATATCGGCGACTTGCAGATCTGGGGCGGCCAGAACACGGGCCACCTCTTGGCCGTCGAGCAGAACCGAGGCATAATCGCCTGCGGCGTTTTGAACGACTGTGACCACAGGAGCAATCGGCGCGCCTGTTCCATCCACAGTCGGGGTGTAAAGCACGGCAATCTGATCGAGCGCGGCATCGTAGTCTTCGATCACCGCCGAGACGGCCGTTTGATCTGTGCGCAGGTCCAGTTGGAAGCTGTCGCTGCCGTTGCCGCCATAGGCAAAGTCGCCCATGGCCATCATCACAAGATCATCGCCGTCCCCGCCGAGCAATGTGTCGCCACCATCGCCGGATGCCGTGCCGGACGCGCCGGCGGTGGCGGAAAAGCCGGAAATCGTATCGTCGCCCGCGCCGCCAGCCACATAATCTGCGCCGTCGCCGCCGCTAACCAGATCGTCATCGCCTTCGCCCAGAAGACGATCACTGCCGGTGCCGCCGTCGACCGTATCATTGCCATCGCCGCCCGCCAGTCGGTCATTGCCGGCCTCACCTGCGCCATGGTCGTTTCCGCCTTCCAGATAAAGCGTATCTGCGCCATCGCCGCCCAAGGCGTCGTCATCGCCGGTGCCCATCTGCGCATAGTCGCCCTGCGCGGATCCCGTGATCTGATCGTCGCCGTCACCGGTGAAAAAGGCGGTTGGGCCATCGCCGGCTGTCAAGACATCATTGGCAGTGGTGCCCAGTGGCAGGTCTGTGTATTTGGTCGGATCGTAATCCAGATCTGAACTTGTGTCGGAGACGAGTTCGATGTCATCCACTGACAGGCCCGTAACCCCTTCCAACTGAGCGATCACGCTGCCGTTGAGCAAAATCTGGGTGCCCGTGCCATCTGCGGTTGGGGTTAGCGTGACCTGCGGGACCAACTCTGCACCGCTGTCGACCGAATAGGTGGGTTGGTACAAGATCTGGATCTGATCCTGGGCGGTGTTGAAATCGGTCAGGGTAAAGACCCCGCCGGTATCGTGCCAGCGGGTGTCGAGTTGAAACAGATCCTCGCCCGCGCCGCCGGTGCCGGTATCGCCGCGCCCGAGGATCAGGATATCGTTTCCATTGCCAGCAGACAGGATATCTGCGCCTTCGGTTCCGCTTTGCCCCGCGGTTCCCGCCGCACCTTCGGCATAGCCTGACAGCATATCATTCCCGTCGCCGCCAAGAAGGGTATCCGCCCCCAGCCCACCCAGCACAGTGTCATTTCCCGCCTCGCCGCTGAGCCCGTCGTTGCCGCTGGCGCCGTCCAAGCCATCATCGCCCGATCCGCCATACAACTGGTCGTTGCCCACCTCGCCATCAATCGCATCATTGCCCGCTTCGCCCAGCACAATATCGCTGCCCGATCCCATGGCGGCCGTATCGTCGCCTTCGCCCAGATTGGCGTAGTCATTTGTGCCAGATCCCGTCAGATCATCGTCGCCGTCCTTCAAGAACCAGGCGAGATTGTCTTGATCGGCGGTTTCCACATCATCGCCGCTGGTGCCAGTGCGCGTGTCGTCATAATTGGCTTCATCGTACAAAGGGTCTGTATCGCTGGTATCTGTTTCGTCCGCGCCCAGTTGCGAAAACAGGCTGGCCCCGAAGGCCCCCAGAAACAAAAGCACGTTACCGATCAAACTAAAATCCATGGGTCCACCCGGCCATTTGGTATTGGTGCGATTGTTTCCGAAAATTGTGATGAAAATGCGGCTGAATTGAAGGCGGCGATGGGACAAGGGCGCGGCACCTTTTTCGCAAGCCTTGGCCGTGAGCAAGGGGCGGGGCTTGTCCATCTGTCGGCTTTGCCTGTAAGAGAGGGCGAGGACAGGGAGGCGGCCTTGAGCGAGAGCGACAGCTTTATCAATGAAGTGACAGAAGAGGTCCGCCGTGACCGGCTGTTTGCGATGTTTCGCAAATTCGGCTGGATCGGGGGCGTGATTATTCTGGGAATTGTGGGCGGCACCGGCTGGACCGAATGGCAGGCGGCGCGGCAAGCCAGCAAAGCGCAGGCATTTGGCGACAGCTTGCTGGACGCCTTGGATCTTGGCGCCCCGGAAGACCGTCTGGCGGCCATCAAATTGGCCCCGGCCTCGGGGGATCAGACGGCCATCGTGGGGCTACTTCTGGCCTCGGATCCAACGTCGGACCGTGCGGAGGCCTTGAAGGCGCTGACGGCCTTGGGAGGGGATGCCAGCCAGCCCGATATGTACCGCGATCTTGCCCATTTGCGGCTGGTGCTTTTGTCGGGATCGGAAATGCCGATCGCAGAGCGCCGGGGCTTGTTGGAGGCCATGTCGGGGGCCGGGCGGCCGCTGCGCAGCATGGCATTGGAACAACTGGCTTATCTGATGGTGGAAGAGGGCAAAAAGGACGAGGCGATCGTCGCCCTGATCGCTTTATTGACCGATCAGGATGCAACACCTGCCATGAAAGACCGGTTGCGTCAGGTGATCACCGCTTTGGGCGGCACAGTGCCTGAACCTGCGGCCGGCTGAGGAAAACCGGCGCGGCCCTTGGGGGCGGCGCTTTGGAATGGACAAGAAGAAGGGCAAAGCGCCTATGGCAATGTTGCAGCGGCTTCTGGGGATTGGACTGGGCTTGGGGATTGCCGGACTGATGGCAGCCTGCGCACCCGATATCATTTTGCAAGGCGAGCGGTTTGATGTGCGAACCGATCTGAACGCTTCGGTGCCGACCGAAGAAAATCCGGATCCTGTGGCGCCAAATGCTGAAAGCGAAAACACGTCGGCCCCGATTTCCTTGCCTGCGGCCCAATCTTTGGCCGGATGGCCGCAGCGCGGCGGATCGGTGCGCCATGACAGCCCCCATGGCGCGCTGTCGGCGGCGCCTGCGGTTGTCTGGTCTGTTACGCTTGGCGCGGGCAACAACCGGCAGAACCGCATTTCGGCCGCCCCTGTTGTGGCCGATGGCCGGGTCTTTGCCTTGGACGCGCGTGAGGGTTTGACGGCGGTTTCGACAGCGGGCGCGATTGTGTGGCAAGCGGATCTGACCCCGGCCTATGATACAAATTCGGCCGTCTCGGGCGGCGGTTTGTCGGTCGATGGCGGCACGGTTTACGCCGCCACCGGCTATGGTGAATTGATCGCGGTGGAGGCGGCCACGGGGGCAATTCGCTGGCGCCAACGCTTGGATTCGGTTGTTGCGGGCGCGCCTTTGGCGGCAGGCGGGGCGGTTTATGTGGCCGGGCGCGATGGGTCTGTCTGGGCGCTGTCGGCGGGCGATGGTCGGGTGCTTTGGACGGATCTGGGCAATCAGGCCGCATCGGGTGTGCTGGGCAGTGCCGCGCCCGCCTTGGGCGATGGGACGGTCTACTTTCCGCTGACCTCAGGCGAGGTTCTGGCGTTTGGCACCGATGGATCACCGCTTTGGTCGGGCGCAGTTGCCGGACAGCGCGCCGGACGGGCCTATGGCAGTTTGTCGGACGTGACGGGGGATCCGGTCTTGTCGGGGGGGGCGCTGTATCTGGGGACGGCCGCGGGAACCACGGCGGCGCTGGATGCGCAAAGCGGCCTTCGGATCTGGACCGCACCGGAAGGCGCGTTGAGCGCTCCACTGGTGGTGGGGGGATCGGTGTTTGTCGTCAACGATCAGGCCGAACTCGTGCGGCTGGATTCGGGAACCGGCGCGGTTATCTGGCACGCGGGAATGCCCAATTTCGTGAATGAAGAACCCAAGAAGCGCAAAGCGGTGGTGGCGCATTTTGGGCCGGTTCTTGCGGGCGGACGGTTGGCCGTTGCATCGGGTGACGGGCTGCTTCGTCTCTTCTCGGCGGTGGATGGGGCCTTGGTGGCCACAGCGCCGATTCCGGGTGGGGCCGCGGCCGCACCTGCGATGGCCGGAGGCATGATGTATGTTGTGACGACCAAGGGGCAACTTCTGGCTTTCCGCTAGATCAATTCCCCTGTAAGGGATGCGCTTCTTTAGGATCCGTGATCAACCATGAGCTTTACCCTCGCCATCGTGGGCCGCCCGAATGTGGGCAAGTCAACACTGTTCAATCGCCTTGTCGGGCGCAAGCTTGCCTTGGTCGACGACCAACCGGGCGTGACGCGCGATTTGCGCGAAGGTGACGCCAGATTGTTTGATCTGCATTTCACCGTGATCGACACGGCCGGTTTGGAAGAGGTGACCGACGACAGCCTTCAGGGCCGGATGCGGCGCCTGACAGAACGGGCCGTGGATATGGCGGATATCTGCCTGTTTCTGATCGATGGGCGCGTCGGGGTGACCCCGTCTGATGAAGTTTTCGCCGATATTCTGCGCAAACGGTCCTCGCGGGTGATTTTGGGTGTGAACAAGGCCGAAGGCAAGGCCGGGGATGGCGGCGCCATCGAGGCCTGGAGCCTGGGGCTGGGAGAGCCCGTGCGTCTTTCGGCCGAACATGGCGAGGGGATGGATGATCTGTACCGCATCCTCAAGCCGCTTGAGGGCGAGTATGCCGAACGCGAGGCGGAAAACACCCCGCTGACCGACATCGACGTCAGCGAGGAAGAGGCCGAGCAAGAGGTAGATGAAACCGCGCACCGCCCGACCGCAAAAAAGCCGTTGCAGATTGCGGTGATCGGCCGGCCAAATGCAGGCAAGTCAACCTTGATCAACAAGATCATCGGCGAAGATCGGCTTTTGACCGGGCCCGAACCCGGGATCACGCGCGATGCCATTTCGGTTCGAAATGACTGGATGGGCACGCCGATCCGGATTTTTGATACCGCCGGGATGCGCAAAAAGGCCAAAATCTTTGAAAAGCTGGAAAAGCTGTCGGTGGCGGATGGTTTGCGCGCCGTGCGCTTTGCCGAGGTTGTCGTGGTGCTTTTGGACGTCGAGATTCCGTTTGAACAGCAGGATCTGCGCATTGCCGACTATGCCGAAAGCGAAGGGCGCGCGGTGGTTGTTGCGGTCAACAAATGGGATCTTGAAGGAGACAAGCAGATCAAGCTGGCCGATCTGAAGGAAACCTTTGGGCGTCTTTTGCCGCAATTGCGCGGTGCGCCCTTGATCACGGTTTCGGCCAAGACCGGCCGCGGTTTGGACCGTTTGCACGATGCCATTCGCAGCGCCCATGACATGTGGAACAAGCGGATCCCGACGGCCCGTTTGAACACCTGGTTGGGTGCCATGACAGAGGCGCATCCGCCGCCAGCGCCGGGCGGGCACCGGATCAAGCTGCGGTATATGACGCAGGTCAAAACGCGGCCCCCGGGTTTTGTCATCAAATGCTCGCGCCCTGATGAGCTGCCCGAAAGCTATAAACGCTATCTCGTCAATGGCCTGCGCGAGCATTTTGACATGCCCGGAACCCCCATTCGGTTGTTTTTCCGCAGTCAGGCGAATGAAAACCCGTGGAAAGAACGCAAGTTCCATACGCCAAGTCGTTTGCGCAAGCACAAGGAAACCAACACCGGACAGTAGATGTCAGGACCGTTGGCGTTGCCACATCCAAAGGGTAACGCCGCCGATCAAGGCCGCGGCTGACCCGGCGGCAACGGCCACGGCGGGCATATCTTGCGCGTTTGCGTTGTGCAGCCCGATCAAGGCCCATATCAGGGTGGCCCCGTAGATTGGCATGCCGGGTTGGCGTGATTGCAGCCACAGGCCCAAAACCAGCGCCAGACCCAGCATGGCAAAGGCCGACGCCTGATTGCCAAGAATGCCATACCCGGCCAGAACCACCCCCAACGAGACAAGGCTGGCCGCTGTCAGCCAGCCTGCGAAGATCGACAGGGGGGCAATCAGCAGCCAGCGGTCTGCAACGGGGGCCGCGCGCAGGAATGCCGTGATGGCGCATAGGGCCATGACCGCAATCGCAACCGTCGCAAGGATGGGCCAGGATCCGGCGATGGCCAGCCAGACTGACCCAAGCGCCAGCGCCCCCATCAGGGGCAACCGCGAGGGGGCCCAATGCGGCGCTGTGCTGCGCCAGATCAATCCAAAGACCGCGTGGACCAAGAGCCAGATATAAATCACGCCCCAGATCGCAAAGGCGTAGCCCGCCGGCTGAATCGCCGGGCGGCCAATCTGAACCGGCATTTGGCCGGGAAGATACCCGGAGAAGGGCGGCGTCAGGGCCGGAGCCACCAGAAACGCCAGCGTCAGGATCAAAACCAATACGGGGGGGTATATGCGGTTGTTCATACGCTTATACGGCCCCCTTTTGATCCGGATGTAAAGCCAAGCCGATACATCGGATCAGGCCAGATCACCGCTGGCCGATATCCGCGTTTTGCCGCCCAGATAGGGGTGCAGGACGGCCGGAAGATCGATCGAGCCATCGGCCTGTTGGCCATTTTCCAGAACAGCAATCAGGCAGCGGCCCACAGCAAGGCCGGACCCGTTCAATGTGGCCACAAATTCGGGCTTTCCGCCCGGCGCACGGTACCGCGCGTTCATGCGGCGGGCCTGAAACTGGCCGCAGGTGGAGACGGAGGAAATTTCGCGGTATTTGTTCTGACCGGGAAGCCAAGCTTCGATGTCGTGGGTTTTCTGGCTGCCAAATCCCATGTCGCCTGTGCACAGAACAATGGTTCGGTAGGGAATGCCCAGCTTTTCAAGAAGGGCTTCGGCGCAGCGCGTCATGCGCTCGTGCTCTTCCATCGCGGTATCAGGGGTGCAGATCGTGACCATTTCCACCTTTTCGAACTGGTGCTGGCGCAGCATGCCCGAGGTGTCCTTGCCGGCAGAGCCGGCTTCGGATCGGAAGCATTGGCTGTGTGCTGTCATTCGGATGGGCAGGTCAGCCTCGTCGCGAATCTCGCCGGCGACAAGGTTGGTCAAGGTGACTTCGGCCGTTGGGATCAGCCACCAGCCATTGGTGGTCTGATAGCTGTCTTCGGCAAATTTGGGCAGGTTTCCCGTACCATACATGGTTTCAGATTTCACAAGAACCGGGGTCCAGGTTTCCGAAAGGCCATGTTCGTTGACATGGGTATCAAGCATGAATTGGCCCAAGGCGCGGTGCAGTCGAATGACCGCGCCTTGCAAAACCACAAAACGGCTGCCCGACAGTTTGGCGGCACGGGTGAAATCCATCTGGGCGGCAATGCTGGCGATGTCGAAATGTTCTTTGGGGTCAAAATCGAAAGACCGGGGCGTTCCCCAGCGGCGAATTTCGACATTGTCGGCCTCGTCGTGACCAAAGGGCACCTGACCCAAGGGCAGGTTTGGCAAAACTTCCAAGGCGGCTTTGAGTTTGGCGTCTTCTGCTTCGGCTTCGGCCGTCAGGCGCGCGATTTCCTCTTTCTTTTCACCGACGAGGGCGCGCAGGCGCTGAAACTCTGTCTCATCCCCCCGGCCCTTGGCTGCGCCCGCCTCTTTTGAGGCAAGGTTTTGTGCGGCTTGGGCTGTTTCTGACGCCAGAATGCGAGAGCGGCGCGCCTCGTCAATGGCCAAGAGGGTTGACGACACGGCAGCCAAACCCCGACGTGCCAAAGCCGCATCAAAAGCGGCAGGGTTTTCGCGGATGGCGCGGATGTCGTGCATGGAAGGCCCCTTTATCAATGGATCGCACTGGGCTTATGCCCGATTTCGGCAGGTGGGGGAAGGGGGCGCGCGCCCTTTGAAGTACTGCGAAAAGGGGTTCAAAAACAGCAGGCTAGGGCCGTATTGACCGCAGATGGTGGTACGTCCATCTCTTGTTTTTTCTGGCGGGAATGGCCTAGGCGAAAGCCAGAAGAAACACATCGTTTCCAAACGTTTGCTTGGATTGGAAAGAGCAATACCCTAGGAAAGCCAAGGGGTCAGCAGTGGGTTTTCGGGTTTGAGCACGAGTGACGCGAAAGTCGGTTATCGCAGGTCTTTGGATCTGGCCCGGTTTGTGGCCTGTTTTGGCATTGTCTGGGATCATGCCCGCGCGCCCTATGCCGATGTCGGCTATCTGGCGCTGGCCCTGTTTTTGGTGCTTACCTCGTTCTTGTCGGTCGGATCGTTTGAACGGTCGGGGGGACGGCAAGACAGCCAGAGTTTCTGGCTGATCCGCGCGCGCAGAATCGCCATTCCGTGGCTGTTTTGGTGCGTTGTGTACCGACTTATTCTTGAAATCGTGTCGGACGATCCGTTTGTCATGTTGTCGGATCCGATGAGTTTGTTCATCGGGCCCTCTATCCACTTGTGGTTCCTGCCTTTTGTGATGTTGACGCTGCCGTTGATCCCGATTGTATCTTTGTCGGTGACGGGACGGCGGGAATTGCTGATTGCGTGCGGGCTGCTGATCTTGATTTCGGTGCCTTTGGGTTTTCTGCATGCGCAGGTCGGTCTTGCAGGGTGGTTTGTCGATGTCGGGCTGTACAGCCAACCCTTGCCGCAGTGGTTCTTCTCGTTGCCGTTGTTTTTATATGGGGCGGTGGCAGCGCTCGCCCATCGGCAGGGAGTGCCGGGCGTGGCCATGATCACGGCGGCGTTCGTGTCAATCTCGCTGTTTGTGATCGTGCCGGAATTTGCCTCGCTGCAGATGCTTTTGGTGGCGGTTCTGTTTGAAGGTTTGTGGCGCTGGGGCCTGAAAGGCAGATGGGCGACAACTTTGGCGGGAGCGGCCTTTGGGATTTACCTGCTGCATCCAGCGGCCATGTTGGTAGCGTTCAAGCTGTTTGGTGACGATGTGAACCGCAGTTTCGCCGCGATATTTGCATTTCTTTTCTGCTGGGCATTGACCTTGATCTTGCAACGGCTGCCGGTGATGCGCACTTTTGTGTGATTGATGCGCCCCGGCTTTGGGGGGAGGGCGGCTTGCCTATCCCTGACCCCGGATATAGGGTGCCCGCCGAAATGATCGGTGCCCGACGTGCGCCGCGAAGAAATGAGGACCGATATGTTCGCTACACCCGCCTATGCGCAGGCCGCTGCCGGAGCTTCCGGAACGGCGACCATGTTTGCCAATATCATGCCGCTCGTGCTGGTGTTCGCGATCATGTATTTCCTGCTGATCCGCCCGCAGCAACGCAAGATGAAAGAGCATAAGGCCCTTGTCGAGGGTCTGCGCCGCGGCGATCAGGTGGTTACCTCGGGCGGGATCCTTGGCAAAGTTGTCAAGGTTGCCGACGACGGCGTGGTGGAAGTTGAAATTGCTGAAGGCGTGAAGGTGAAAGTGATCAAGTCAACCATCACCTCTGTCGTGTCCAAGACCGAACCGGCTGCGGCCTAAGAGTTTAAAAACATGCTCGAAATGTCGCTGTGGAAGCGCCTGTTGATTTTGGCCGTGGTGGGTTTCGGCCTGCTTTATGCCGCCCCCAATGGGTTTTACGCCAAGGTCGAGGCGCATAATGACGCCATCGCCGAGGTGGCCCGGACAGGTGTCAGCACACCGCAAACTGAGGCCGGATTGGCCGGGTGGCCCGAGATTTTGCCCTCTGGGTTGGTGAACCTTGGTCTTGACCTTCGGGGCGGGGCATCTTTGTTGGCCGAGGTCAAGGTGGCCGATGTCTACAAGCAGCGCATGGATGGGTTTTGGCCCGAAGCACGCGATGCCTTGAAAGAGGTACGCGATCAGGTTGGTCCGGTGCGGCGCGAAAAATCGGCGCCGGAGATGTTGAAGATCACGATTTCAAACCCCGATGGCCTTGCGGCAGGGGTTGAGGCGGTCAAGGCGCTGGCATCGCCGGTTGTGTCGTTGACCGGGGCCGGATCTGTCGATTTTGAAGTGACGGGTGCCGGCGCGGTCATTACCGTTGTCTTGTCGGATGCGGAAAAGGTTGCCACCGACAGCCGCACAGTTCAACAATCGCTGGAAATCATCCGCCGCAGGGTGGATGAAGCGGGCACGCGAGAGCCGACAATCTTGCGGCAGGGCACCGACCGGATCTTGATCGAGGTGCCGGGACTGGGATCAGCGCAAGAGCTGAAAGACATCATCGGGACCACGGCCAAACTGACCTTCAATCAAGTGTACAAACTGGCGTCCAATCCAAATGACCCCGCCGGGCCGGGGCAGATGATCTTGCCCGATGCCAAGGATGAGGGCGTGTTTTACGTCGTGGATGAAACGCCGGTTGTTTCGGGCGAGGATCTGACCGACGCCCAGCCTTCGTTCGACCAGAACAACCGCCCGGCCGTCAATTTCCGGTTCGGACCGTCCGGGGCCCGGGCCTTTGGCGACTATACGGCCGCCCATATTGGCGAACCCTTTGCGATTGTTCTGGACAATGAAGTGATTTCTGCGCCGACGATTCAAAGCCATATTGCGGGCGGGTCGGGGATCATCACGGGCAACTTCAGCCTTGAGGAATCCACCAATCTGGCCGTTTTGTTGCGGGCGGGTGCCCTTCCGGCACAGATGAGCTTTTTGGAAGAAAAGACCGTTGGCCCGGAACTGGGGCAGGATTCCATTGATGCTGGCAAGATGGCGGCCATCATTGCGATGGTTGCGGTATCGGTTTTCATGATCGCCTCTTATGGCCTGTTTGGCGTGTTTGCCGTGATCGCCTTGACGGTGAACATGGGGATCATCTTTGGCTTCTTGTCGATGATCGGGGGGACGCTGACGTTGCCCGGCATTGCTGGTCTTGTTTTGACAATCGGGATGGCGGTGGATGCAAATGTTTTGATCTTTGAGCGGATCCGGGAAGAAATTCGCATCGCCAAGTCACCGGCGCGGGCTATAGAACTGGGCTTTGAGCGGGCGCTGTCGGCCATCGTGGATGCCAACCTGACAACATTGATCACCGCGATCATCCTGTTCATCCTGGGTTCGGGTCCGGTCAAGGGGTTTGGCGTGGTTCTGGGAATTGGGGTGGTAACCTCGGTTTTCACGGCCATCTATGTGACCCGCATCATCATTACGGTTTGGTTCAATCGGACCCAGCCGAAAACCATCATCGTTTAGGAGATCCCCCATGGCATTTCGTCTGCGGCTTGCTCCGGAAAAAACCAATATCGACTTCTTTCGTTGGCAATGGGGTACCTTTGGCGGCTCCATCGCGTTGATGATCATGGCCTTTGTGGTTTGGGGCGTCATGGGCCTGAACTTCGGGATCGATTTTCAGGGCGGCACGACCATTCGCACCCAAAGCACGACATCGGTGGATGTCGGCGCTTATCGGGAGGCCTTGAACGCTTTGAATGTCGGGGATGTGGCCGTCACCGAGGTTTTTGACCCTTCGTTCCGCGATGATCAGCATGTCGCTTCGATCCGCATCGCGGCGCAGGATGGGGCCGAGGCCGTGACGCCTGAAACGCTGGACAGCGTCAAGGCGGCATTGACGGCGGTGGATGCGAACCTGACGGTGACCTCGGTTGAATCGGTGGGGCCGAAAGTTTCAGGGGAGTTGATCTGGTCGTCGATCCTTGCCGTCGGGGTCACAAGTTTGGCCATCATGGCCTATATCTGGCTGCGGTTTGAATGGCAGTTTGCACTGGGCGGTGTCTTGGCGCTGCTGCATGATGTGTTCATCACCGTCGGGATCTTTGCGCTGTTCCAGATCAAGTTTGACCTGTCCATCATCGCTGCTTTGTTGACCATCTTGGGCTATTCGATCAACGACACGGTGGTGGTGTTCGACCGGCTTCGCGAGAATTTGGTGAAGTATAAAACCATGCCGCTGCGCGAGGTGATGAACCTGTCGGTCAATGAAACGTTGTCGCGCACGTTGATGACGTCGGTGACCACCTTGATCGCGGTCGGGGCCATGTTGATTTTTGGCGGCGATGTGATCCGCGGATTCACCTTTGCGATCTTCGTGGGGATCATTCTGGGCACCTATTCGTCGGTTTATGTCGCCAAGAACATCGTCTTGATCATCGGTCTTGATCGCAGCGACAAGCCGAAACCCAAAAAGGGGGCGGACCATGAATTCGCCAATATCGACGCCTGACATGGCGTTCGAACCTTTGGAGTTCGGCACGGCCCCGATGATTGATGCGGTGGGTCCGGGCTACATGCGGCTGGGATCTGTGGTTTTGCGCGGCCCGCTTCTGCTGTCGCCTTGGGGGGCCCAGCCTTGGGGCGGGTTCGCGGATACGGCCGGGCCCTTGACGCTGGTGGGCCGCATTGATGTGCTTTTGTTGGGGGGCGGAAAGACAATCGCGCTGGCGCCACGGGCGTTTCGCGATGCGATGGAGGCGGCCGGTATCGGTGTGGAACCGATGGCCACAGCCACGGCAGCGCGGCAGTATAATTTGCTGATTGGCGAAGGTCGGCGCGTCGCGCTGGTGGCTTTTCCCTTGTCAGAGGTTGCAGGATGACCCCGCGGGCGGATTGGAGCGATCTTGCCCTGACCGCCGAAACTTTGGCCGTGGCGCGCGGCGGTGTGGCGGTTCTGGAGGGTGTGACGCTGTCGGTAAAGGCAGGGCAGGCCTTGGTTTTGCGAGGGGCGAATGGGTTGGGCAAGACCACGCTTTTGCGGTGTCTGGCTGGAATTCAAGCGCCCTTGACCGGCAGCCTGAGCGTGCCGGCCGAGAATGTGACCTATGCCGCGCATGCCGATGGATTGAAGTCTGTTCTGACCGTTCAGGAAAATTTGGCCTTTTGGGCGTCGGTCCATGGACAGGGCGGTGCGGGTGCCGCGATGGCGGCGATGAATCTGACGCATCTGCAAGCGCGCCGGGCGGCCGAGTTATCGGCCGGGCAAAAACGGCGGCTTGGCCTGGCGCGGTTGTTGGTGACCGGGCGTTGGATGTGGCTTTTGGATGAACCGACCGTCAGCCTTGATGCGGCGTCGGTTGCGCTTTTCGCCGGGGTGTTGCGGACCCATCTGGCGCGAGGCGGCGGGGCCATCATGGCCACCCATATCGATCTGGGCCTGCCCGAGGCCCAGGTGATGGATCTGACGTCCTATCGGGCCACGGGCAATCAACCGGTACAGGGCGGTTTTGACGAGGCCTTTTCATGATGGCCCTTTTGCTGCGTGATTTGCGATTGGCCTTTCGTTCTGGGGGGGGATTTGGCCTGGCGCTGGCGTTTTTCTTGCTGGTGGCGGTGCTGGTGCCTTTGGGGGTCGGGCCGGACGGGGCCACTTTGGGCCGCATTGCGCCGGGCATCTTGTGGGTCGGGGCGCTTTTATCGTGCTTGCTGTCGCTCGACCGGGTGTTCGCCTTGGATTATGAAGACGGCAGTCTGGATTTACTTGCCGCCTCTCCGATGCCGATGGAGGGCGTGGTGGCCGTAAAGGCGCTGGCGCATTGGCTGGTGACCGGGTTGCCGCTGACAGCGCTTTCGCCGCTGCTGGCGCTGATGTTGAACCTGCCGCCGGGTGGATTTCTGTGGCTGCTCGCGACGTTGTTGGTGGGCACGCCGGCGCTGTCGATTATCGGGGCCTTTGGGGCGGCCTTGGTGGTGGGCATCAAACGGGGCGGGCTTTTGCTGTCCTTGTTGGTCTTGCCGCTTTATGTGCCAACCTTGATATTTGGGGCCGAAGTGGTGCGGCGGGGTGCCTTGGGCATGTCGGTTGCTACGCCGATGGTGTTGCTGGCAGCGGTTACCTTGGGGTCGTTGGCCACCTTGCCCTTTGCGGCGGCTGCGGCAATTCGGATCTCCCTGCGTTGAAGATGTCGTGATACAAGATCTTGCGGCTTTACAGGGCCGCTGCAAGCCGTAAGGAAGCCCTATGTCGATCTGGGAATATGCAAATCCTGTGCGCTTCATGCGCCTGACGGACCGCGTTCTGCCGATTGTGGCGGGCCTGGCGGCCTTGGCCTTGGCGCTTGGCCTTGTCTGGGGGTTTTTCTTTACCCCTGACGATTACAAGCAGGGATCGACGGTCAAGATCCTGTATATCCACGTTCCTGCGGCGACGATGGCGGTGTCTGCGTGGTTCATGATGCTTGTCACATCCTTGATCTGGCTGGTGCGGCGGCACCATGTTTCGGCCTTGTCGGCAAAGGCCGCAGCGCCGGTGGGCATGGTCTTTACGTTGATCGGGTTGATCACGGGGGCGATCTGGGGCCAACCCATGTGGGGCACGTGGTGGGCCTGGGATCCGCGTCTGACCTCGTTTTTGATCCTGTTCTTGTTCTATCTGGGATATATGGCCCTGTGGGAAGCGATTGAGGATTCAGACATGGCGGCCGATTTGACGGCTGTTTTGTGTATCGTGGGATCGGTTTTTGCCTTTTTGTCGCGCTATGCGGTGAATTTTTGGAACCAAGGGCTGCATCAGGGTGCCAGCCTGTCTTTGGACAAGAAAGAGCATGTCAGTGATGTCTTCTGGCAACCCTTGGTGATTTCAATCGGGGGCTTTGGCCTGTTGTTCGTGGCGCTGGTATTGGCCCGCACGCGGACCGAAATCCGGCTGCGCCGCGCTTCGGCGTTGATGGCGCGGGAAAGGAGAGTGGCATGATACCGGAACTTGGAAAATATGCGGTCACGGTTCTGTCGGCATATGGGGCCACGATTGTGTTGTTGGCGGGGATTGTTGGGCTGAGCTGGGTGCAATCGCGCCGGGCGAAGGCGCGGCTTGCCGAATTGGAAGCGCGAAAAGGGACGGAAAATGGTTAAGCCTTTGATGCTGTTACCCCCGCTGGCCTTTGCGGCCTTGGCGGTGGTGTTTTACGTCGGGCTTGAAACGCAGGATCAAGGTCTTCCATCGGTCTTTATCGGCAAGCCTGCGCCTGCAGTTCTGGAACTGGCCTTGCCGGACGTGCCGCAATTGACCGGCGAGATGTTGCAAGGCGGGGGCGTGAAGGTTGTCAATTTCTGGGCATCCTGGTGCCCACCGTGCCGCGCAGAACATCCGACGTTGAAGGCGCTCGCTGCCGAGGGGGTGGTGGTTTACGGCGTCAACATGATGGACCGCCCCGAGGATGCAACCGCTTTTCTGGCCGAAGCGGGAAATCCCTTTGCGGCGGTGGCGGCCGATCCCAAGGGCAAGATGCGGATCGATTGGGGCGTTACGGCACCGCCTGAAACCTTTATTCTGGGCGCTGATGGCACCGTTTTGTTCAAATTCATCGGCCCCTTGGTGGGATCGGATTATGAACAGCGGTTCCGGCCGGAACTGGAAAAGGCGTTGGCTGGCGGGTGAATGAGGCCCTATTTGTCAGGCCCGACGGGCCGGCAGAAAGGCCTATGCGTCCAAGGTGATCCAGATTGGCACATGATCTGAAGGCCGCTCGCGGCCTCGGACGGATTTATCGATCTGACAGTCGGTCAGCAGATCGGCCGCCTGTGGGGACAAAAGATGGTGGTCGATGCGGATTCCATTGTTACGCTCCCACGCGCCGGCCTGAAAATCCCAAAAGGTGTATTGGCCGGGTTTTTCGGTGCGGGCACGGAACGCTTCGGTCAGGCCAAGGGCGATCAGACGCTGAAAAGCGGCGCGTGATTGCGGCAAGAACAGCGCATCGTTGATCCAAGCTTCGGGTTTGGCGGCGTCTTCGGGCTGGGGTATGACGTTGTAATCGCCGCACAACACCAAAGGAATTTCCTGGGCAAGGAGCTGCGTCACATGGGCCTGCATGCGCGCCATCCAAGCCAACTTGTAGTCGTATTTCGGGCCCGGCACGGGGTTACCATTGGGCAGATACAAGCCGGCGACGCGCACCCGCTTTTGGCCGACGACGGTCGCTTCAATCCAACGGGCCTGTTCGTCCGTCTCATCCCCAGGCAAGCCGCGCCGCACATCTTCGAGCGGGAGTTTGGACAGGATGGCCACACCGTTGAAGCTTTTCTGACCGTGCGTTTCGACCTGGTACCCCATGGCTTCGAAATGGGCGCGCGGAAAGTTTTCATCCAGCGATTTGATTTCCTGCAAGCAGGCGACATCTGGGGCCGATTCGACCAACCACTCGGTCAAGGCGTCTTGGCGGGCCTTGATTCCATTGATGTTGAACGTGGCGATTTTCATCGGCGGCCCCTTGCAGATTTGATCCTTGTTTAGGGCAGATGCACAGACTTGGGAAGCGGGCTGACTTTAGGGCTGTGCGGCAGCCAACCAAAGGGCGTCCAGCGCGTCGATTTCGCGGACATCGTAGCGGCCCAACTCTTCCCAATAGCGGCCCGAGGGGCTGATGTAATTCAGGCTGCGCTCTCGCTCTGTCGCTTTGGCGGCGCCTGCGATGTTGTAGGGGGCGGGGACCAAAGCCCCCAGCTGCGCCAAATCCGCGCGCGGCAGAACCAAACGCGAAGGTCCCGTCGATAGGTTGACGGCGGCGCATCCGGCCTGCGCGGCAAGGATCATCAGGCGGGCCGATTTCGCCTCAAGCGAGCGCAGCGTGATATCGTCGCGCAGCGGATCGGCGGTGCCCGTGCCGTAGAAATGTGTGGCCCCTGTGGCTGGGTAATGCATGTCGCAGCCCATAAAGGCCAAAACGCGGGGACGAAGGGCCTGCAGCGCCCAGTAACCCGCCGTAAAGGCCATGGTGCCCCCGGCATAGACAAATCCGCCAAAATCATTCTGGGCCGGAACAAATTGATCCTGCTCGATCAACCGCTGACCGGGCCCCGGACGCGGCACACGGTCGGCCGGGAAATCCCATGGAAAGATATGATCATCCCAATCGGGGCGCACCAAATGGGCGTTGTTGATGGCAACGATGCGGTCAAAAGACGTGCGCGGCCAGTTGCGGGCGTCGACGGCGTTGGGACCAGAGCCCAAGATCAGAACGACTGTCATGACTATCCCCCTTAATCAGGGGTTTAGACCGAATTGCCGGGAAGGACAGTCTTAAATGGAAAAAGACGTGCCGCAGCCACAAGAGGCGGTGGCATTGGGATTTTCGACCACAAAGCGCGCGCCGATCAGCTCTTCGGTGAAATCGATGACAGCGTTTTGCAAGAATGGCAGCGACACGGCA
>CANHLE010000059.1 GCA_947461435.1 Paracoccaceae bacterium
ATCGGCCCCTGCCCCGCCTTGCAGAGTGTCGTTGCCCTCGCCGCCCAGAAGGCTGTCATTGCCCGACCCGCCGGCAAGACTGTCATTGCCCGCGCCGCCGTCGATGGATTCTGCGCCTGTTCCGCCTTGCGCGGTATCGTTGCCGGTCCCCAAAGTGACGGATTCGATCTGGGTGAAGCTGGCAGTCGATCCGGCAGCGCTGAAAGTTCCGGCCTCGGCCCCGGAAAAGACCAGCGTTATGTTGGTGCTGATGGTGCTGGCGTTGATGCCATCCGTATCTGAGCCGCCTTCGCCGCCTGCGAGGGTATCGGTGCCAAAGCCGTCCCAAAGACTGAAGGTATCGGCGTCATCGCCGCCGCCCATCTGGTCATTGCCCGCCCCACCCGACAGGTAATCGGCCCCGATGCCGCCATCCAAGGTGTCGTTGCCATATTCGCCAAACAGCGTGTCGGCACCGTCGCCGCCGTACAGCCCATCCTGATCGTTGCCGCCGTACAGCATATCGCTGTCGGTGCCGCCATACAGGCTGTCGTTGCCCGCGCCGCCATAAAGAGAGTCGTTGCCGCCCAGACCGGAGATCGTGTCGTTGCCCGCCGCGCCGTAGATGACGGTTGTGAAGACATCCCCAGTGGTTCCTTGCCCATTGTCGCCCGTCAGCGTGTCATCAAAGGCGGATCCGATGATGCCGTCCATCCCCGCGCCATTGATATCGCCGGCGGCATCGCCACCGCTAAAGCTGCCCGTGGAAAGATTGACCGACACTGCGGCTGATGATGCGGAATAATCCACATAATCCATTCCGGTGCCGCCATAGAACGTATCGGCCCCCAACCCGCCAGCCAGCGTATCATCCCCATCACCGCCAAAAAGCGTATCTGCCCCGCCGTCGCCCGACAGAAAGTCATTGCCAGTGCCCCCCGTCAGGCTGTCATTGCCGCTGCCGCCGTAAAGGGAGATTGGCGCGCTGCCAGCGGCGCCGGACATCGTATCACTGGCCGTGGTGCCGATCAGAATTTCGATGTCAGAAAACGCGCCGGAGCTGCCAAAGCTTTGCGAATAGGTGCCGGTTTCAGAGGCGCTGAGGGTGACGTTAACGCCCGCGCCCGAAGACGTGGCGGTGAACTGCACCGTGTCCTGATCAAGGCCGGTGCTGCCGCCGAAGATACTGTCGGTGTTGTCGTTGCCGCCCAACTGAAAGGTATCGGCATCGGCCCCGCCGAACAATTGGTCATCCCATGTGCCGCCCACCAGCGTGTCATTGCCCGCATCACCATACAGGCTGTCGTAGTAAGGTCCCCCCGACAGGCTGTCATTGCCCGCCCCGCCGTACATCGTATCCTGCAGGGTGCCGCCCTGAATCGTATCGTCGCCGCCATTTCCCCAATAGGCTTGGTTGCCGCCCGAGGCGGTTGCGTTGACCGTATCGTTGCCTTCGGTGCCTTGGATCGTATCGATCCCAAGGAAAGTTCCGCTGCCCCCAGCCGCAAAGCTGTAACTTCCCGAAGCGTAACTGCTGAAGGTGACACTGACCCCCGCGCCCGAGGTGGCGGAGGTGAAGCTTACGGTGTCATCATCGTTGCCGCCATTGATCGTATCGACGCCGTCTCCGGCGGAGACAAGGATGACGTCCAGACCGGAGCTCGCTTCGATGTAATCGTTGCCCGTCCCGCCGCTGATCGTATCATTGTTATGACCGCTATAAATTGAATCGTTACCGGCCTCGCCCAGCAGGTAGTCGTTTTCGGTGCCCCCATCGAGTGAATCGTTGCCGTCCCCGCCATAAAGCGTGTCGGCCCCCGCGCCGCCAAAAAGGGAATCTGCGGCCAAACCGCCATAGGCCAGATCATTGCCATCGCCGGCCGTCAGGCTGTCGGCATCCTCTTCGCCGTAAAGAAGATCATCGCCAATGCCGCCATCCACCCGGTCTGCGCCCGCCCCGGCATAGACCGTATCATTGCCCGCCCCTGCCGTGATGGAATCGGCGCCGCCATAGCCAAGGATGCTGTCATCCGTGCTGCCTGCGGTAAGGGTATCGGCCCCGGACGTGCCTGAGAGTGTTGGCGGCATGACTTACCCGCGGCGTCCATGGCCAACACCGGCAGCGGCCTGCGAAGGCGAAGGTTCAGGGCTGGGCATGGCGGTCCATCAGGATCGGGGAGATTGATGCTGACTATGCCAAGACTTTCATAATGCGCGCTTAAACGGGGGCTTTGTATCAAATTTGCAGGAGGTTTTTTGCACCCAAAATCCCCGTAGAAAACGGGGCCACGGGGGCAAACGCGCCCCGGGGCCCCGGGATGACCGGGCTAGACCGCAATGGCGCGGATGCGGTGCAACAAGGCCAGTGCCTGCACGCAGGCAGCGGCAGCTTCGATACCCTTGTTGTGGGCATCTTCGCGGCTGCGGGCCAGCGCCTGTTCATCGGTGTAGGTGGTCAAGATGCCGAAGGTGATCGGCACCTCGGTGGCGAGCGTTGCCTGCATCAGACCCGTGGCGGCACCGAGCGAGATAAACTCGAAATGCGCGGTGTCGCCTTTGATCACGCAGCCCAGACAGATGACGCCATCATAGCGCCCACTGCGGGCAAGGGTCTGGGCAATCAGGGGAATTTCAAAGGCACCGGGGGCCTCGTAGACATCTTGCGGCGTCAGGGAAATCCCCTGCTGCGCCAGCCAGGTTTCGGCACCGCGGCGCAGACCGCCGGTGACGGTTTCGTTGAAACGGCTGACCACAATGGCCAGACGCAAGGCGGGTTGAAGGGTCATGCGAGCACGGTCTCCGGCAGGGGAAGGCTGTGGCCAAACCGCACAGCTTTGGTTTCAAGGTAACGGGCGTTGAAGGGGTTGGAGGGGATAATCAGGGGTTCGGTGGCAACGACGCGCACCCCGTAATGTTCCAGGCCCGCCGCTTTGGCGGGGTTGTTCGACAAAAGCCGCACTTCGGTATGACCCATGGCGCGCAGAATCTGGGCCGCCTTGGCGTAGTTGCGGGAATCATCTGGCAGGCCAAGGGCCCGGTTGGCCTCGACCGTATCAAGACCCTGATCTTGCAGGTGATAGGCGCAGATCTTGTTGGCCAGACCAATGCCGCGCCCTTCCTGACCGCGCAGGTACAGCAAGATGTTGCCCGGCGCGGCATCAATCCGGCGCAGGCTTTCTTGCAGTTGCGCGCCGCAATCACAGCGCAAAGAGCCGAAGGCATCGCCCGTCAGACATTCCGAATGAAGGCGCACCAGCGGCACCCCGGCCGGCGTTCCGACCGAGGTCAGGGCCAGATCTTCGCTGCTGTCGATCATGCTGCGAAAGGCATGCACGCGCAGCGGGGTGCGGGTATGAGCCGTGGGCAAGCTTGCTTCGGACACCTTTTGGACAAGCGTTTCTTCGCGCAGGCGGTAATCGACCAATTGGGCCATTGTCAGTACCGGCAGGTCGTGGCGCGCGACGAAATCCGTCATGTCAGTGCGGCGCATCATCTCGCCGTCGTCGCGCATGACTTCGCAAATCACGGCCGATGGGCGCAGACCCGCGATCTGCATCAGATACACCGCGCCTTCGGTGTGGCCATTCCGCTCCAGAACACCGCCGGGGGCCGCGCGCAGCGGAAAGACATGCCCCGGCGAGGCAATCTGCCCCGGGCCCGAGGCCGGATCTGTGGCGACACGGATGGTCTGGGCGCGATCCGCGGCCGAGATCCCCGTGGTGATGCCATCGCGCGCCTCGATCGAGACGGTGAAAGCGGTGGATCGGCGGGCCTGATTGCGCGCCACCATCGGGGACAGGCCCAGACGGTCGATTTCAGATCCGGCCATGGCCAGACAGATCAGACCCCGGCCGTAACGCGCCATGAAGTTCACCGTTTCCGTGGTGGCGAATTCGGCGGCAAGAATGATGTCGCCTTCATTCTCGCGGTCTTCATCATCCAGAAGCACGATCATGCCCCCGGCGCGCAGACGGGCTATTGCTGTATGGACGTTTTGCATAGGCGCTCCACATATTTTGCTAGAATGTCGGCCTCGACGTTCAAGAAATCCCCGGCCTTGCGGGATTGCAGGTTTGTATGGGTCCAAGTGTGCGGAATGATGGTCAACCCGATGCGGGCCGACCCGTCTGGCGCATCGGACAGGGTGTTGATGGTCAAGCTGATGCCATCCAGCGCGATCGAGCCCTTTTCAACCACATAGCGGGCCAAAGCGGGGGGCAAGGTCAGATCGATCAGATGCGCGCCAGACAGCGGGGTGACGCTGTTCAAAAGCGCCTGACCATCGACGTGCCCTTGGACGATATGGCCTGACAGGCGGGTCGACAGGGCCACCGCGCGTTCCAGATTGATGATGTCCGCTGACCGCAAAGCCCCAAGATTGGTGCGCGCGAGTGTTTCGGGGCTGGCATAGAATTGCGCCAAACCGGCCGCATCAAACGAGACGACCGTCAGGCAAACGCCATTGACGGCAATACTTTCGCCCAAGCTGAGGTCAGTCATCTGCGTGGCCAAATCCAGCGTCAGCGCGCCGTTGTCGTGCTGGGCGCGCGCCACATGGCCCAGTCGTTCGATGATGCCTGAAAACATGTCAGATCGTCTCTTTCTGGCCATCGCGGGCCGTCACGGTAATAAGATCGTCGCCCTGCGGGCCTGCGCCCTTTTGGATCAGTGCCCAGTCGTCCCAAAGGCCGGATCGGCGCAGGGATTCGGTCAAAAGCGGGCCCGCTTCGACCAGCACCTCGTTACACCCCTCTTGGGCCAGATCGCGCAGCGCCTGTTCAAGGTCTTGTACAAGGCGCGGACGAAAGCCGCGCGCATGGGCCGCCGCAAGATATTCAGCATCCACGCGGCCCCGCCGATCCAGAATGACCAGTGGACGGGACTTTCCTGCGAAATCAGGGACATGGCGAATGGTAAATTCGGGCCGATCTGCCAAAACAGTGCCAGAGCCTGTGATAATCGCATCAGCGCGGCGGCGCAGGCCATGGGCAAAGGCCAAGGCGCGCGGGCCGGTAAAGGTTTTTTGCCCCGGTGGCGGGATCATGCTGCCCGACGGGTCCAGCGCCTGTTTGACGGTCACGAAGGGGCGGGCGGATTGAACGCGGGTCAAGAAGGGGGCCAGTTGGCGGCGCACCTGCGCCAACAGCGGCCCGCCGCCCGGCGATTCAGTCAGGCCAAAGACGCGCACCCCAGAGGCGCGCAGATGCGCCGCGCCGCCTTGGGCCAAGGGATTTGGGTCTGGCAGGCCATACCAGACGCAGCGGATGCCCGCCGCAAGGATGGCCGCGCTGCACGGCCCGGTACGGCCGTGGTGGTTGCACGGCTCCAGCGTGACGACAAGGGTATGGGCCTGATCTGACACATCCATCTGGGCCAACTGCGCCAGCGCCAAAGCCTCGGCGTGGGGCGCGCCGGCGCCGGGATGGGCGGCAACGGTCAGGATGTCACCTGCGGCGTTCAGAACCGCGCAGCCCACAACCGGATTGGGCGCGGTGGCGCCTTCGGTTGGACGGGCCACGGCAAGCGCCGCCGTGAATGCGGCGGCAATCTGTGCAAATGCGATGTGATCCTTCTTGTCCATATCCGTCCCGCCGCGTTCAACCTGTCCCGGGGCGGGGATGCACGAACAAGCGCTGATCTGTGCCAAGGCGCACAAATCACCGCGTCATGGCGAGAGGACCCGCCACGTCTTTTGTTCGTTCTCTTTCATCCGGACTATACCGTCGGCTTCGGAATCACACCGAAATCTGCTGACCTTGTTCGGCAACGACGTGCCGAACAAGCGCTCGCGGGCTTGTGCATTGCTGCCATCACCGCCGGTGGGGAATTGCACCCCGCCCTGAGAACTGGCGCTAAGGATAAGCTTGTCCTCGCAAAGTTCAAGAGAGCAACGGGATATTTCCGCGCCTCTTTGATGCGGCCGCAGGCGGATGGGTTGCCTTCTAGCGCCCGGTCAGGGCGGGAAACTGGCCGCTGGGTTCGGGGAAATCATCCGTCGGCTGCCCGGCGATGGCGCGAATGGCAGATTCGCTGGCCGCGATGGCCCCTGCCCCATCCAGAATGCGAAACCGCGTCTCATAGCTGCGGCTGTCTTGCGGCCCCAGCCAGATCATCTCGCCCCGATCACGTGCGGCCTGATTGCCCAACACGTGATGGGTCGACGGTTCAATGCCCATGACATAGGCCCCGGATTGGAAGTATTGCCACTGATAGGCACAGGGCATCTGGTCTTTGCGGGTGCGAATTTCGATGCCCAATCCCAAGCGGTCATTGACCAGCGCGACCGGGACCTGCCCATCGGCATCGGCGGCCATGTCATGCTGCCAGACCTGTTCGACAAAGCCGTTGCTGGGCGCGGGCGCGGTTTGATAACCCACCCCTTGGGCACGGTACCGGGCACCCGAATGGGCCGCCCAAAGCACATCGCGGATCGGCGCCAGATAACGCGCGCCGTCGTCCAGCACGGGATGGCCGATGTTGACGTGGTAAAACATCATGTGCGGGGTGGTCAGGAAACCAGCGTTGACCACGCGGTCGGTCAGGCGAATCTCGTCTCCGCCCAGGTCCACCTCGATCCGGCGGTGAAGATGCAGATTTTCGCCAAACAGTTTGGATTGCACGACAATCCCTTCCGCCCAAAGCACACAGCGCTCGTCCTGCCATGTCTCTCCGTACCCTGTCAGGCGCGCGGGGATCGTGCTGATCCGGCCGTGCAGACCGTGCTGCGTGCTTTGATGACCGGGGTAATTGTAGCTTTGCGTCGAGACGCGCTGCGGGCCCAAGATATGATCAAGCCCACAGGTTGCCAAAAAACCCGAAAAGCTGCGCGTCCAGGAAAAGCCGTCTTCGGCCTCGGGGGAATGAAGTGCGGCAGAGCGGAACCCGGTGGGCGAATGCCAACCGACCGAGCGGCCCTTGTGATCAAGATCGGCGATGTCCATCGCGCGGTCCACCAGGACCGTAAAGCGCAGACCAGAGCCAGAGCGAAATTCCAAAAGCCGGATGCCGCGTTCCAGACCATCCCCCAAGGTCATCAGGCGCACGCCGGCGAACTGGCTTAGGGCGCCCGCGCTGGCGGCGATCTGTGCGCGGCTCATCTCGCGTCCGAAAAGCTGTACCATGGGATGCCTTTTTTTTGGGGATCTGTCGGACCGAAGTCTAAGGGCCAATGGCCCGGCGGTTCAACCGTGTTCCCACATCCCCCCCTTTGGCGTGGCCCTTTGCGCCGGGCGGGCAATTGCACCATAGCCGAGCGCGTGTTTTTCAGCCAAGCTTGGCACCACTTGCCCCAAACGCCAAAGGCCCACCATGCCAACCGCTTTGTATTTCGACGAGCTTTGCCTGTGGCACACCACGGGCGAACATGTGCTGATCGCGCCGGTGGGGGGGTATTTGCAGCCCCCTTCTGGTTCTGGCCACGCGGAAAATCCCGAAACCAAACGGCGGCTGAAGAATTTGGTCGAGGTGTCAGGCCTTGGTCGGCATCTGGATTGGCGCAGTGCGGCCCCCCTGACGCGCGCGCAGATGGAACGCATCCATACGCCCGACTATCTGGACAGGTTCAAGGCCCTTTCGGATACCGGGGGCGGCAATGCAGGGCACTATTCCCCCTTTGGTCAGGGCAGTTTCGAGATTGCCGCGCTGTCGGCCGGGCTGGTCACACAGGCGGCGGCGGATGTGTATCACCGGCGCGTCGACAATGCCTATGTCTTGTCCCGCCCGCCGGGCCACCATTGTTTGCCAGAGGCGTCGATGGGGTTTTGTCTTTTGGCCAATATCCCCCTTGCGCTGGAGGCGTTGCGGGCAGAGTGCGGCCCCCTCCGCATTGCGGTGGTGGACTGGGATGTTCATCACGGCAATGGGACCGAGGCATGCTTTTATGACCGCGATGATACGCTGACCATCTCGATTCATCAGGAAAACTGCTTTCCAACCGATCAAGGCGGCGCCGAAAACCGGGGGCGCGGGCAAGGTGAGGGGTTCAATCTGAACATCCCGCTTCTGCCGGGCGGCGGGCATCAGGCGTATCTTGATGCCTTTGATCTGCTGGTGGCCCCGGCGTTGCACACATTTCAGCCGCAGATGATTGTCGTGGCGTCCGGACTGGATTCCAATGCCTTCGATCCCTTGGCCCGGATGCAAGCCCATTCCGAAACCTTCCGGGCGTTGGCGGGGCGGATCAAGGCCTTGGCCCAGACGCTGTGCGAGGGCCGTCTTCTGGCCGCCCATGAGGGGGGATATTCCGAGGCCTATGTGCCGTTTTGCGGATTGGCGGTGCTGGAAACCTTCGCGGGGTACCAGACCCCGGTTCAGGATCCTTTCCTGCCCATGCTGATCGAACAGCAACCGCCGTCCGATTTTGTCGCCTATCAACGCCAAAGACTTGAAACGCAAGCGCGCGGGTTGGGTTGGCTTTAGCGGCCAAAAGCGCCGCCCTGCGACCTGCCAAAGCCGCGATCTGTGCCAATCGGGCACGGGGGCCTTCCCCACTTCGGGGACACGGCCTTGGGTTAGAGTAATTGCGCGGAGGGTCTATAAGCCGGATTCTGTCCCGGGGGTTGCCCCCCTTGGATGACCATTCCTCTGCCAACGCCGTTACCGACGCGGTCAAGCTGCCAACCCGGGCCTTCGGGCTGAAGTTCCCTCGCGGAGGTCTCCGGCTGTCTGTTGCCAGACACGTCCGCCGGACCTTTCCACGGCAAGGCCCCTATTCGGCATTGCTCCGGGTGGGGCTTGCCATACCGTCCCTGTTGCCAGGTCCGTGGTGGGCTCTTACCCCACCGTTTCACCCTCACCTTGGATCCGCCCGTGGTAAACCCCGGGCACCAAGGCAGACTTTTCTCTGTGGCGCTTTCCCTGGGGTTACCCCCGCCGGGGGTTACCCGGCACCCTTCCTTCATGGAGTCCGGACTTTCCTCGGGGCCGCCCTTTCGAGCCTTGGTCCCGCGGTCATCCAACCCTCCGCGCGAGGTCGCACTTAGGCCACGGGATCGCGGCATGCAAGCCTGTCTCGTACCGCGCGGGGCCTATCGGGCAAAAAGAGAGGCCACCGCATCGGCCATCGCGCGGTCTGACGCTGTTTCGGGGCCCGTGGCATAGGGGCGAAACCGCAGCCGAAAGGCGGCAAGCAGGCTGTTGGCATCGACGGCGGGATACCCGATTTGCGCAAGGCTGCTGGCAAGGGGGCGGTTTTCATCGCCATCGCTTTGCGGCCAGACCGACAGACCTGCCCGGGCAAGGCGGCGCCAATCAAACCGCGCGCCCGGATCGCCCTTGCGGTCAGGGGCCATATCGGAATGGGCAATCACACCGCGCGGCGCAATCGACCAGCGCTGCATCATGGCGCGCAGAAGGGATTCCAGTGCCACCATCTGCGGCTCAGGGAAGGGATGAAAGCCGGTATTGGCCAGTTCTATGCCCAGCGAGTGGCTGTTGATGTCATCCATCCCGGCCCAGGATCCAGCCCCCGCGTGCCAGGCCCGCATCGTTTCGTCCACCAATTGTTCGGTCTGGCCGTTTTCGGCAATCAGCCAATGGGCTGACACTTCATGCTGCAGCGCACACAGCCGCGCGCGCGCCTCTGCGCAGGTCGGCATGGCCGTGTAATGCAGCACAATCAATCTGGGCGTTGCCCACCGCCGCCTTTCGCCAAAATTGGGCGAGGGAAAGCCGATCACTGAAGGGCGGCGCGGAACGGCGTTGGATCCCAGTCACAGGCGAATCCGTCGCCGTCCGGATCCAGATTCTTGCGGTCACTTTCTGGACCACCGCTGGCCAAAAAGGCCTGTTGGGCCAAATCGGAAGAGGTGTATTTCAGGCAGGCCCTGTCATTGCTGGTAAAGGCGATGCCGCCCCGGCCATACAGCGCCACGCCAACCGGATTGGTTGTGGCCAGCGCAAATTCAACGATGTTTGGCCCGGTGTCTCCGGGACGCGTTGGCAAACTGCCGGGCTGGATGACGACATATTGCGCCCGGTTCGCTTCGATCCGGGCCTTGTCGGATTCGATGGATTCGCGCGATTTAACGGCCTCGAAATCCTGCTCGTCCGAAACGCCGGCGGTCACATAATTCTGCATTTCGCCCGATTGCGGTTGGATGGTGGTGGGCGCATCGCCGCGCGGGCGCACGCCGTCGGTCACAACGGCCCCCGGTTGTTGCACAGGATAGGGATCCGGCGCGATCATCCCGGTTTGCATCGGGTCCAGCGGCGCCCCGGTGGTGATGCCGTCGGCGGCATCAATGGCACCCGCAATCGCATCGGTCGAGAACCCGGTACTGGGGGCCACGGGCACGGTCGGCACCCTGCTGGCTGCGGCGGCTTCTGCGGCCCGCTGGTCGAGATAGCTGTTGTAATCCGTAAATCCGGGACCCGAAGACCCCTGCGGCGCCGAAGATCCGCAGGCGACTAGGCCCAAAACCGCAAAAAGAACCACAGGAACGCGCATCTGCCAGACTGCCTTGAATTTTTATAATTCTGCCGCTTACCACCATTTTTGCGGTTTGGAAACAAATCCTGCGGCCCGTTCAAGCACATATGCATGATTGAGCAGCGCGCCCTCTTCCCATGGGCGGCCAATCAGTTGCAAACCAACCGGCAGACCTTTCTTGTCCAGCCCCACCGGAACGGCAACACCGGGCAGTCCGGCAAGGTTCAAGGTGACCGTAAAGACGTCGTTCAAATACATTTCAACCGGGTCCGTGGTGCCCACCTCGCCAAGGCCAAAGGCGCTGGACGGCGCGATCGGGGCCAAGATCGCATCGATCCCGGCGGCAAAGGCCTGTTCGAAATCACGTTTGATCAGGGCGCGCACCTTGCGGGCGCGGTTGTAATAGGCGTCATAAAAGCCGGCGGACAGCACGTAAGTGCCCACCATGATGCGCCGCTGCACCTCTGGGCCAAAGCCCGAAGCACGGGTCTTTTCGTACATCTCGGTGATGCCATCGCCCGAGGCGAGCGCGGCGCGGTGCCCATAGCGCACCCCGTCATAGCGCGCGAGGTTCGACGACGCTTCGGCTGGGGCGATGACGTAATAGGTCGGCAAGGCGTATTTGGTATGCGGCAACGAGATGTCCACAATCTCGGCCCCGGCATCTTTCATCATCGCAACGCCCTGCGACCAAAGCGCGTCAAGTTCGGCCGGAAGCCCATCGATGCGGTATTCGCGCGGAATGCCGATTTTCTTGCCGCGAATATCCCCGGTCAAGGCCGCCTCAAAATCGGGAACGGGCAAATCGGCAGAGGTGGAATCCATCGGGTCATGGCCCGCCATGGACTGCAAGAAGATCGCGGCGTCGCGGACGGATTTTGTCATGGGCCCGGCCTGATCGAGGCTGGAGGCATAGGCAATCACGCCCCAGCGGCTGACGCGGCCATAGGTGGGCTTGATCCCCGTGATCCCGGTAAAGGCCGCGGGTTGGCGAATGGATCCGCCCGTATCGGTGCCCGTCGCCCCCAGGCACAAATCGGCCGCCACGGCCGCGGCTGATCCGCCCGACGATCCGCCCGGCGTGCGCAAGATGTCATCGACCTTCCAAGGGTTCACCGCCGGCCCATAGCACGAGCTTTCGTTGGACGAGCCCATGGCAAATTCGTCCATGTTCAACTTGCCCAGCATGACCGCCCCGTCGCCAAACAGCTTGCGGGTCACGGTCGATTCGTATTCGGGTTTGAAGCCCTTCAGAATGTTCGATCCTGCCTGCGAGGGAACGCCTTTTGTACAAAAAACATCCTTTATTCCCAAGGGAATACCGCACATCGACGGCGCAGCCCCCGTGGCAAGGCGCACATCGGCGGCGCGCGCCTGATCCAAGGCCAAGTCGGGCGTTTTGTGCACAAAGGCATTCAACCCGTCGCCGGCATCGATGGCCGTCAGACAGGACATGGTCAGATCAACTGCAGTGATCTCGCCCTTGCGCAGGGCATCGCGGGCGGCAGCAATGGTCCAGGAATTCGCGCTCATTCGACCACCTTCGGCACGGCAAAGAACCCTTCGCGGGCATCGGGCGCGTTCTGTAGGATCTGGTCTTGAATATTGCCATCGGTGACCACATCGGCGCGCCGTTTCAATCGCATCGGGGTCACCGAGACCATCGGATCAATCCCGTCGACATTCACTTCGTTCAACTGCTCCATGAACCCAAGGATACCTGACAATTGGCCTGCCAATTTCGGCAGATCGCTGTCTTCCACCCGAATTCGGGCAAGTTTGGCCACCTTGCGGGCGGTGTCGATGTCGATGGACATGGGGAACTCCGATATAGCTGCGCTTCGTTTAGCGGGGCCAGCGCAGGCGTGCAAGGTTTAGCCGTTTGGGGCACAAAACTGCCGACCTGCATATCTTTGGCCGCCGCCCCCTGTTCGGCGCAGGGAAGCGGGGTAGATTGACGGCAAAGATCATCATCGGGGCGACATCATGAACATTATCTGGTTGGGGCATTCCAGCTTTCGCATTGAAATCGAACAAGCCGTCTTGCTGATTGATCCATGGATCAACGGAAATCCGATGTTTCCATCCGATCAGCGCGCGGCCGCGATCGCGGGTGCCACCCATATCGTGCTGACGCATGCCCACGGCGATCATGCCGCGGATGCCGGGGCGCTGGCGGGCGAGTTGAAGGTACCTGTCGTGGGAATCTATGATCTTGTCGGCTATCTGCAAAAGGCACACGGCGTTGATATCGTGGGCTTTAACAAAGGTGGCACGGTCACGCTGGGCGGGGCGAAGGTGACCATGGTCAATGCGTGTCATTCTTCCAGCTACAGCACCGAAGCGGGCGCGGTGGTGGCAGGATCCGAAGCGGGCTATATGATCGAGGGTGAAGGCCACGTGATCTATGTGTCAGGCGACACCGACATCATGGCCGATATGGAATGGATGGGCGATCTGCATAAGCCCGATATCGGCATTTTGGCCGCGGGCGGACACTTTACCATGGATATGGCCCGCGCGGCCTATGCGGCGCGGCGCTACTTCAACTTCAAGACCGTGATTCCCTGCCACTACCGCACGTTCGGCGCATTGGCGCAGGACGCCGCCGTCTTGGTCGCAGGGTTGCCGGGGGTCGAAGTGATTGAACCGCAGGTGATGCAAGCCATCGCGTTTTGATGGAAAGGGCGGCCTTGAACGGCCGCCCTTTCCCCAACGTTTTCAGCGATAATTGACCACGTCCATCGACCTTTGCCGATCGGTCCACCCCTCGGTCAGACCAAGATCTCGGTGCAGATAGGGCGGAATATCGACGGGCCTCAGGGCGTGTTTGCGCCTTTTGCGGCCGATCCGATGGGCGACAAGGGCCCGCAAAATGGCAAATGCCCCGTAACGGGCCACCATATCATCCAAGGCATCAAACAAATTCAAATCATGTTTCAGGGCGTTCATTTCAGGCTCCACGTCGGCAGGGCAAGGCCCGGGACCGATGGTTATTGCGGGTAAGGGGCCAAACAGACACGGCGGAAGCGCGCGCAAGGATGGCGATGGCGTCAGAGGTTTGGGGGAGTGGTCAGGCTGGGCCCGACCAGAGCGCGGCCGTCAGAGTTTACGAAACTCGGCGCGCCGACAGATCACAGGTTCGAACCCAGCCGCCAGAGAGGATAATGATTGCGTTAAACATGATGACCTCCCTGCGCTAAAGTGAAGCTTGCTGCAACAATATCGCACAGGTTGCAAAAGCCAAGGGAAAATTCCGGCCTGCGGGAATGGGCGCAAGGGCGTGCCAGATTGGCAACACAGGCAGCCAAAAGATTGATCGAATGATCAAAAATAAAAAACCAAGTCCTTGAAAATATTCATCTTCCTATGCTCGTCTGGCGAACAGATACGCCATGTCTTGGCTCAGTCGCGCCGGGCGGCAAAGAAATCGCGCAGCAAGGCCTCGGCGGGGGCCGCGCCGATTCCGTCGTAAACTTCGGGAACGTGATGACATTGCGGATGCGAGAAAATCCGCGGCCCCACGGTAACGCCGCCGGATTTGGGATCGGTCGCGCCGAAATACAGCCGCTCGATCCGGGCCGCCGAAATCACGGCCGCGCACATCGGACAGGGTTCCAAGGTCACATAAAGGTCATGTCCGCCCAGCCGTTCGCTTCCCAGAGCAGCGCAGGCCCCGCGGATCGCCAAAACTTCGGCATGCGCAGTCGGGTCGCGCAACTCGCGGGTTCGGTTGCCCGCCCGCGCCACGACGGCCCCGTCCCGCACCACGACCGCGCCAACAGGTACTTCGCCCCGTGCGCCCGCCGCTCGCGCCTGTTCCAGCGCATCTTCCATGAAACTCCGGAACCCGCGTTGCTCTTTCATCTGAACCCAAATATCCTAAGGCGTCCGGGGGCAATGGCCTCCGGGGTTGGCCGCCCCGTGCCGCAGGATGACATCTATGGCCGGAAAAGAAAACCCAAGCGCCCCAAAGCGCCCGACCCGGCCCACAGCCAAAGCCCATGTCAAACCCGTCACTGCCCCGCAGCGCGCCCCGGACAAGGACACGCCAGAGGGTGAGCGGATCGCAAAGGTCCTGTCGCGGCGCGGAGTCGCCTCGCGGCGCGAGGCGGAACGGATGATCGAAGCGGGCGAAGTCACGGTCAATGGCAAGGTCATCACCTCGGCCGCGCTGAATGTCACCGGGCGTGACCGGATCACGATTTCGGGCCACCCCCTGCCCGCCGAAGAACCTGCACGGCTGTGGCTATATTACAAACCCGAAGGATTGGTCACGTCCGAGGCCGATGAAAAGGGCCGCGATACGGTGTTTGCCAACCTGCCCGAAGACATGCCGCGCGTGATGTCGATTGGGCGGCTGGACCTTAATTCCGAAGGATTGCTGCTGCTGACCAACGACGGCGAACTGAAGCGCAAGTTGGAACTGCCCTCGACCGGGTGGCTGCGCAAATACCGTGTGCGGGTGAACGGCAATCCTACCGATGTCGATCTGGAACCCTTGCGCAATGGGATCACGGTTGATGGAGAGAAGTTTCAACCCATGATCGTTTCGCTGGACCGCATTCAAGGGGCCAATGCTTGGGTTACCGTGGGTCTGCGCGAAGGCAAGAACCGCGAAATCCGCCGCGCGATGAACGCAATCGATCTTTATGTCAATCGTCTGATCCGGGTGTCTTATGGTCCGTTCCGTCTGGGCGATCTGGAGCCGGGTCAAGTTGAAGAAGTGCGCCAGAAGGTGCTGCGCGATCAGTTGGGCGATGATGCCCCGATCGAACCTGAAGAGGAACGTCCCCGCCCCCGCGCGGGGGCCGAGCGCGCAGGAACGTCTCGCAAATTGCCCGCAGGCGAGGGCTTACGCCGGATCTCTGACACCTTCCAAAGGGCCTTGAAGCCCGACGCCGACACAAGGACGCGCCCGGTGATCAAGCGGTCAACCGCCAAGCCCTATTCGGACGACGAGCCTGACAACCGCGGCGGTGCAGTTCGGCGGACACGTCCGGAAAAACCGGCCGCGGGCCGCGCACCAGACGGTGAGACCTATCGCAAGGCCAACGTCAAGGCTGGCGCAAAACCCGCCGCGGCCGCACCGCGCAAGCCAAGTGGGCCAAGACCGGCGGCCCCCCGCAAACCTGCCGGCCCCAAACCACGCGGTTAAGACGCTGGGTAAAGGGGGGGAAAATGTTGCTGAATTTCCCCAAACCGCCATTGGCAATCGAAGCGCTGCGGGCTTATAGTCAAGTGTCCCGAGTGGGGTACGTGGGGTAGTCATGTCCGGCAGGACGCTTCAAACCGTGTTTTTTGTGTTGTTGGTGGGTCTGACGGCCTATGTTGCGTTTGGTGGGGGCGTGTGATGGCACAGCGATTTGGTGGCCAATACAGCCCGAACGGCCAGCGCCCACCAGCGGGCCCTGCGGCGCAGGGTGCCCAACCCCCCAGCCCCGTGCCCGCCGATGTTGCGGTCAAGACCGGGGTGCGTTCGGGCCTGATGTTTCTTTTGCCCTTGCTGTTTTTGGGCCCGCTTCTGGGCGGCAGCCCGGACAGCCTGATAAAATCCTTCCTTGCCGCAGGGTTGATGTTGGCCGCGGCCCTTTTCACCCGCGAAGGGATTAAGGCGCAACAGGCGTATGACGCGCGCAAGGCGGCCCGCCGCCCGGCGATTCCGCGCAAGATCTTCGGTTCTGTCTTGGCGGGCGCCGCCATCGTGGCCGGGGCCACAGTTTGGGCCGAGGGGATGATCTATCCGGTGCTCTTTGGTCTTGTCGGGGCAGGTCTGCATCTGGGCGCTTTTGGCCCCGACCCGCTGCGCGACAAGGGAGCAGAGGGTATTGATCTGTTCCAGACTGACCGCGTCGCCAAGGCGGTGACCGAAGGGGAGGCCTATCTTGCCGCCATGGCCGACGCGGTGTTGCGCGTCAAAGACCGCCAAATCGAAGAGCGGGTCAGCCGGTTCGCGTCCTCGGCCCGCGCGCTGTTTCGCGCCATCGAGGCGGACCCGGGCGATCTGACGGCCGCGCGCAAGTACATGTCTGTCTATTTGATGGGCGCGCGCGATGCGACGGTGAAATTTGTCGATCTGTACCGACAGAACCAGGATGCCAAGGCCCGCGCCGATTACGAAGCGCTGCTTGTCGATCTGGAAACCACCTTTGCGGAAAAATCCAAGGCCTTTCTGGCCAATAATCACACCGATCTTGATGTTGAAATCGCAGTGTTACGTGACCGGCTTAAGCTGGAAGCCTGACCCATAGGACCGAGGATCATTATGGCCACCGAAATTCAAGCCCAAGCCCAAGCCACGCTGGACGAAGTTGCAAAAGTCACGGCAACACTTTTGCCCGAACCGGGCACGTCTTTGATCACACTGGCCGAGGCAAGCCCGGCACAAGCCGATGAAATCACCAAGCGGATGGCCGAAATCGACATGGCCAATACGCAATCGATCATCTCGTTCGGCGCGCGCGCGCAGGGCGAGTTGCAGGTGATCAGCCAACAGATGCTGGACGGGGTAAAGAACAAGGACGTCGGTCCGGCAGGCGACAGCTTGCGCGAAATCGTCTCTACCATCCGGGGGTTTTCGGGCGACGAGATGGATCTGTCGCGCGGGCAATCGTGGTGGGAAAAACTGACCGGGGCCGCCACCCCGATTGCGCAGTTTCTGGCACGATATGAAGAGGTTCAAACCCAGATCGACAAGATCACGACGAACCTTCTGACGCACGAACAAGTATTGCTGAAAGACATCAAAAGCCTTGATGTCCTTTACGAAAAAACACTGAATTTCTACGATGAGCTGGCGCTGTACATCGCGGCAGGCGAGGCGAAGATTGCCCAACTGGATGCCACCGATATTCCGGCCAAGGATGCGGCCGTGAAAGCGGCCCCCGAGGCGGATCAGGTGAAACTGGCGCAAGAGCTGCGCGATCTGCGCGCGGCGCGGGATGATCTGGAACGGCGCGTCTACGATTTGAAGCTGACCCGTCAGGTGACCATGCAATCCTTGCCGTCAATCCGCTTGGTGCAGGAAAACGACAAGTCGCTGGTGGGCAAGATCAACTCGACCTTGGTGAACACGGTGCCCTTGTGGGAAACCCAACTGGCCCAGGCGGTGACGATCCAACGGTCCAAAGAGGCTGCAGAATCGATCAGGGACGCCAATGACTTGACCAACGAATTGTTGACGAAGAACGCGGAAAACCTGCAAGAGGCCAACCGCGTGGTGCGCACCGAAATGGAGCGCGGCGTGTTTGATATCGAAGCGGTCAAATCCGCCAATGCCAGCTTGATCGCGACGATCGAAGAAAGCCTGGCCATTGCCGATGAGGGCAAGGCAAAGCGGGCTGCGGCAGAAATTGAACTGGTGAAAATGGAACATGATCTGCGCGATACCCTGTCGTCTGCCAAGGCGCGCGGAACGGCCAGCGGTGCCAATGTTGGCGAAGCCTTGGGCAACTGACCATCAGCATGAACACCTCTTGTGCGCGCAGGCTTCCCTTTGGTCTCGCCTTGGCGGGGCTCTTGGGGCTATTGGCCTGCGCCAGCACGCAAAGCACGGCGCCAGCCCCGCGCGCCCTGCCCGCCCCGTCGCTTCCGACCATCGTGGTGCCTGAAACGGCGGCCAGCGCGGCAGAACGCGTGTACTACGCGCAGACACAGGAAACCTTGTTGTCCTCGGGGCTACTTCGCACCGATGGCGGGGGCGCCGAGGCGCGGGTTAATGCCGACAAACTGACAAGAAACTTTCTGAAGATCGCCCTTTATGACGAATATGATCCTGCGCTGAATGGGCTTGTTCAGAAAGAGGCGGCCTCGCGGCTGGGCAGATGGGCCAAACCCGTGCAGGTATCGGTGGAGTTTGGACCCTCGGTGCCGCCCCTCAAGCAAGCGACGGAGCGGGCCCGGATCGGATCCTATCTGGCGCGTCTGGCAACCATCACGGGTCACCCGATCGGGCTGTCTGGGGGGCGCGGCAATTTCGTTGTGTTCATCGGCAGCGTGGACGAACGGCGCGCCCTTGGCCCGCGGATCGCGCAGATCTTGCCCGGGCTGTCGGGCGATCTGGTTCAGGGGATCACAAACATGGGCCATGCCAATTTTTGTCTGGTCTACGTCAATTCCGATGATACCGGCGCGGTAAAAGATCAGGCGCTGGCGGTAATCCCTTCGGAATTGCCGGATCTGATGGGATTGATGTGCCTGCACGAAGAATTGGCGCAGGGCCTTGGTCTGGGGAATGACAGCCGCACGGCCCGCCCATCGATCTTTAACGATGACAATGAATTTGCCACCTTGACCGCTCAGGACGAATTGATGCTGAAAATGCTGTATTCGCCCGAACTGCGGCCCGGCATGACAGAGGCCGAAGCGCGGCCTATTGTGGAATCTCTTGCAAGCCGCCTGCTTGGCGGCGAAACTTGACCCCGCGCGAACGACGCGGAGCGAAGGAGTAAGGCCATGGTTTTTGGGTTTCTCAAAGGCGAGTTCATTGATGTCATCTCGTATCTGGATGACACCCGCGACACGATGGTCTGGCGTTTTGAACGCCGTGGAAATGCCATCAAATACGGTGCCAAGCTGACGGTTCGCGAAGGTCAGGCCGCCGTTTTCATCCATGAAGGGCAATTGGCCGATGTGTTCGGCCCCGGGCTTTACATGCTGGAAACCAACAACATGCCCATCATGACGACCCTTCAGCATTGGGATCACGGCTTTGACAGCCCCTTCAAATCCGAAGTGTATTTCGTCAATACGACCCGGTTCAATGACCAGAAATGGGGAACGAAAAACCCGATCATGGCGCGCGATCCCGAATTCGGCCCGGTGCGCCTGCGCGCTTTTGGGACCTATTCGATGCGCGTGTCCGATCCCGGCAAGTTCCTGACAGAGATCGTCGGCACCGATGGTGAGTTCACCGCAGACGAGATCAGCTTTCAGATCCGCAATGTGATCTTGCAAGAGGTATCAACCGTTTTGGCCAAATCGGGCATTCCGGTTTTGGACATGGCCGCCAATACGGCCGATCTTGGCAAGATCGTGACCACGGCGATTTCGCCCAAGATTGCCGAATACGGCCTTTCGATCCCCGAGTTTTACATCGAAAACGTCTCGCTTCCTGAAGAGGTCGAGAAGGTTATGGACAAACGCACCTCGATGGGGATTGCGGGGGATTTGAACAAATACATGCAATTCAATGCCGCAGAAGGCATGGCCAACCCCAATTCGGGTGTGGGGGCCATGGTGGGCGCAGGCATGGCGGCCGGCATGGGCATGAACATGGCCGGCGGGGCGGGCCCTTGGGGGGCACAGCCTGCTGCGGCCGCCCCGATGGCACCGCCGCCCCCGCCGCCGCCTGCAACCAAAGCCTGGCATCTGGCCGAAAACGGGGTGACCACGGGCCCGTTTGGCGAAGGGGATCTTGCCGCCTTGGCGATGTCGGGCAAACTGACCCGTACAACGCAGGTTTGGACGGCGGGGCAAGACGGCTGGAAAGCCGCAAGTGATACTGAGTTGTCGCGGCTGTTTGCCCAAGTTCCGCCCCCACCGCCCGGAGTCTAAACCTTGGCCAAAATCGCCGAAGAACATCGTTGGCCTTGCACATCCTGCGGGGCTGATCTGACCTATGCGCCCGGCCAAACGGAATTGGTCTGCCAGCATTGCGGCCATGCGCAGGCAATAACCGCGGCCAAGCCCAGCACAAAAGAGCGCGCCTTGGGCGAGATTCCTTTGGCGCGCGGATTGGCCGACGCCGAAGACACGGCGATTTCGGACGAAGTGCGAACGTCGTCCTGCCCGTCCTGCGGCGCGGTGGTGGAGTTTTCGGGCGCAGGCCATGCCGCCGAATGCCCGTTCTGCGCCACGCCCGTTGTTGTTGACACCGGCACGCACCGGCGGCTGAAACCGCAGGCGCTTGTTCCCTTTGCCATCACCGAAGATCAGGCGCGCGATGGCCTGTCCAAATGGCTGGGATCCCTGTGGTTTGCGCCGAATGGCCTGTTGGAATACACCCGCAAAGGCCGCAGCATGGCCGGCATCTATGTGCCATTCTGGAGCTTTGATTCCGACACGACCAGCCGGTACACAGGACAGCGCGGAGAGCATTATTACGAAACGCGCACCGTTTCGGTGGTGGTGGATGGCAAGCGTCAAAACCGCGAAGAGCGGGTGCAAAAAACCCGTTGGTACCCCGCCTCTGGCCGGGTCGCGCGGTTCTTTGATGACATGTTGGTGATGGCGTCAAAAAGCCTTCCCAAAAGGCTTGGCAATGATTTGACGCCGTGGGATCTGGCCAAGCTGGAACCCTATTCGCCTGATTATCTGGCCGGATTTCAGGCCGAAGGCTATACCGTGCTGCTGCCAGAAGGCCACGAAGAGGCGCGTAGCCGCATGGAACAGATCATCGAACAGGATGTTCGCCGCGACATCGGCGGGGACGAACAGCGCGTCTCGTCGGTTGATACCGATTGGCGCGACGAAACGTTCAAACACATCCTGCTTCCGGTCTGGACCGCAGCCTATAAATACTCTGGCAAAAGCTATCAGTTCTTGGTCAATGGCCAGACGGGCGAGGTTCAGGGCGAGCGGCCCTACAGCTGGTGGAAGATCAGCTTTGC
>CANHLE010000060.1 GCA_947461435.1 Paracoccaceae bacterium
CCATCCTACGGGCTGACGCATGGCGTTCTTTTGTACGCTTGTCCAGTTTGTGCCATCCGAATACAGATCCGTCAACTTGCGCAGGGCCAGCCGGAACGACAGCGCATCCACCGGATGAAAGACGATCCCGGTCGCCACCCCAACCGCCAAAGCCGCCGCAGAGGCATTGATCACCGTATCCGCCAGCCCCCCCACGGCCGAGACAACAGGCACTGTGCCATAGCGCAAACCATACATTTGCGTCAGTCCGCAGGGTTCAAATCGGCTGGGCACCAGCACAGCATCGCCGCCCGCAAACAAGCGGTGCGAATAGACCTCATCATATCCGATCTGCACCGACACACGTTCCGGAAAGCGCGCAGCCATGGCCCGCATCGCCTCTTCCAAGGCGGGATCCCCCGTGCCAAGCACCGCCAATCCGCCCCCGGCTGCGATGAAATCCGGCAGCACCTGCGCCACCAGATCGATGCCCTTTTGTTCGGTCAGACGGCTGACCAGAATGGCCAAGGGGCCGGGCACGACCAAACCCAGATCTGCGGTCAGCGCGGCGCGAGCGGCCGCCTTGCCCTTCATGGATTTTACCGAATAGGGCGTGGGTTCGGCCTCGGGCGACCAGACATCTGCATCGACACCATTCAAAATTCCGCTCACGTCACTGCCGCGCGCCGCAATCACGCCCTGCAGGCCCATGCCAAATTCCGGCCGCATCAGCTCTAGCGCATAAGTCTCTGATACAGTTGTTATTTTCTCTGCCGTGACCAGTCCCGCCTTCAGGCTGGACAGGCCCCCGAAATATTCCAAAGCGCCCGGATGAAACTCGCTGACCGGCAATCGCAATTCGCCCATTTGCGCCGCCGGGGCCCAGCCTTGAAATGCAATATTATGCACCGTCAGAACCGATCCAACGCCCCCCGACCCGCCATAGGCCAAATAGGCCGGCGCAAAACCGGCCTGCCAATCATGCGCGTGCAAGATATCAGGCTTCCACCCTTCGCATCCCTGCCGCGCCATCCGCGCCGCAACCCAGGAAAGGGCCGCAAACCTTTGGGCATTGTCGGCAAAGTCGCGCCCCTGCGCCGAATAAGGCCCGCCCTCGCGGTCGTAAAGATACGGGGCGTCCAGAAGGTACAGGTCCAGTCCTTGAACCTTGCCAAAAAACACCCGGCCGGTGCCGCCAAACAGGTCCGGCTCGTCCCAAACTTCGGCCATCTGCGCCAAATGCCCGCGCAGCGCCCGATAGGCCGGAAGGATCACACGCATCTCCCAACCCACAGCCGCAAGCGCCGCCGGCAAGGCCCCCACCACATCCGCCAAGCCGCCGGTTTTCACCAGCGGCACACATTCCGAAGCAACCGAAAGCACTTTGCCCATGCGACATTTCCCTTTGTCCCGGCCGTCACATTGGCCCTTGTCTTGGCGTCATCCGCGCGCTTGGGCGGATCGGCCGCAGCCTTTGGCCACGGCCGAAATCTGCTATGATTTTGCGCGCGACCATATGTCGATCATGTCTTGCGTCACCAGAACAATGCCAGAGTCCGTGCGGCGGAACCACTTGGAATCTTCGTCCGGATCCTGCCCAACCACAAGACCCTCGGGAATAATCACCCCGCGGTCGATCACACAATTCTTCAGTTCGGCGCGGCGGTTGACCACGACCTGCGGCAGCACAACGGCATATTCCAACTTGGAATAGCTGTGCGTGCGTACCCCGGTAAACAGCAGCGAATTGCTGACCTCAGAGCCGGAGACGATGCAATCACCCGAAACCAAAGATGACACAGCGGTCCCGCGCCGCCCCTCTTCGTTATGGATGAACTTGGCCGGCGGCAAAATCTCGGCGTAGGTCCAGATGGGCCATGTATTGTCATAGATATCCAGCTTCGGCACAAAATCCGTCAGGTCGATATTGGCCTGCCAAAACGCATCGATGGTTCCAACGTCGCGCCAATAGGGTTCATCCTCCAGCCCGCTTTTCACGCAGCTTTTGGCGAATTGATGGGCAACTGCCTTGCCGTTCTTCACGATATCCGGAATCAGATCATTGCCGAAATCATGGCTGGAATTGGGGTCGTCCATATCGGCGATCAACAATTCGCGCAGGAAGGTCCAATCGAACACATAAATCCCCATCGAGGCGAGTGTATGATCGGGATCCCCGGGCATGCCAGGGGGATTCTTGGGCTTTTCCATAAAGGATATGATGCGCCCTTGGGCATCCACATCCATCACGCCAAAGGCGCTGGCCTCGGCGCGGGGCACCGTCAGACAACCGATGGTCACATCCGCGCCCGATTGCACATGCTGTTGCAGCATGATCTCGTAATCCATCTTGTAAATATGGTCACCGGCCAGAACGATGATGTATTTCACACCATAAGAATCAACGATATCAATGTTTTGGGTCACAGCATCGGCCGTTCCAAGATACCACTTGTTTTCATCCACGCGCTGGCTTGCCGGCAGGATATCAAGGTATTCGTTCCGCTCCGCCCGGAAGAACCCCCACCCGCGCTGCATGTGGCGGATCAAGCTGTGGGCCTTGTACTGGGTGGCAATCGCCATCTTGCGAATGCCAGAATTCAGGGCGTTTGACAGGGCAAAGTCGATGATCCGGGTCTTGCCCCCAAAATACACCGCAGGCTTGGCCCGGGTGTTGGTCAATTCCTTCAGGCGGCTTCCCCGCCCGCCGGCAAGCACAAAGGCCATTGCCTGCGATGATAGCCGTTGATTGGGTCTTGGTTGCATGGTCCCTCCCTCACGCGGATTGCCCGCCGTTACTTTCCCTGACGAAACCAGACGGCGGCCAAGGGCGGCAGGGTGATCATGGCCGAAAAAGCCTGGCCTTGATGCGGCACCGCTTCAGCCACGGCGCCCCCCATATTCCCCCGGTTCCCTCCCCCATAAGATTCCGCATCACTGTTCAACACTTCATCCCATTGCCCCGCGCCCGGCAGGCCAATTCTGTACCGCCGTTCAACCGGCGTCATGTTGACCGCCACCACAACCATCGGATCGTGCGGCCCCCCCCGCCGTATCCAGCTGTAAACCGAGGCATCGGCATCGTTCGAGTCCAGCCATTCAAACCCCTCAGGGCGGCTGTCGTGCAGGTAAAGGGCGGGCGTGCTGCGATACAGCCGGTTCAGATCGCGCACCAAAACCTTGACACCGCGGTGCAAGGGTTGGTCCAGCAGATGCCAATCCAGCGATTTGGCGTGGTTCCACTCGGTGGCCTGCCCAAACTCCAGCCCCATGAACAACAACTTCTTGCCCGGATGCGCCCACATGAAGGCATAATAGGCCCGCAAATTCGCAAACTTTTCGGGCCAAGTCCCCGGCATCTTTTCAATCATCGACCCTTTGCCATGCACAACTTCATCATGGCTCAGCGGCAGAATATAGTTTTCAGACCACGCATAATGCAGCGCAAAGGTCATTTGATGATGGTGATGTTTGCGATAGATCGGGTCCTTTTGCATGTAGGACAGCGTATCGTTCATCCACCCCATGTTCCATTTGAACCCAAATCCCAAACCGCCCACATCCACCGGGCGCGACACGCCCGGAAAGGCCGTGCTTTCCTCGGCTGCGGTGATGATCCCCGGGCAGGCACCATAGGCGGCCACGTTGACCCGCTTCAGCAGGGCAATCGCTTCGTAATTCTCGCGCCCGCCATCCTTGTTGGGCACCCATTGCCCGGCCGCGCGTGAATAATCGCGGTACAGCATCGAGGCCACAGCATCGACACGCAGGCCATCCAGATGATATTCCTCCAACCAATACAGCGCGTTAGAGGTCAAATAGTTTGACACCTCAACCCGGCCATAGTTGTAGATCAGCGTATTCCAGTCTTGATGAAACCCTTCCTTGGGATCGGCATGTTCATACAAGGGCGTGCCATCAAATCGGCCCAGCCCATGGGCATCGGTTGGAAAATGCCCGGGGACCCAGTCAAGGATCACGCCCAATCCCGCCGCATGCGCGGCGTCAACCAAGGCGCGAAACTCTTCGGGCCGTCCGTGGCGAATGGTGGGGGCGAACAGGCCCACAGGCTGGTAGCCCCAAGATCCATCAAAGGGAAATTCGGAAATCGGCATCATTTCGATATGGGTAAATCCCATATCCGCAACATAGCTGACCAGCCGATCAGCAAGCTCGCTGTACGACAGCATGCGATTGCCTTCTTCGCGGGCCCAAGACCCCAGATGCACCTCATAGATCGACATCGGCGCATCGACATTTTGCACGCTGCCCCGCGTGGCCATCCATTCAGAATCGTGCCACCGCGCGCCCCGGATATCGCGCACGACCGAGGCGTTGGCTGGCGCATGTTCGCTGCCAAAGCCAACAGGATCTGCCTTCAGCGGCAAAACCGTTCCATCGGCCGCGCGAATTTCGTATTTGTACGCCAGACCTTCGCCCACCGCCGGAATGAAGGTTTCCCACACCCCTGTGGCCCCGCGCCGGCGCATGGGATGGCGCCGCCCGTCCCAGATGTTGAAATCTCCGACGACGGAAACGCGGCTGGCATTGGGGGCCCAAACCGCGAAATGCGTGCCCTCCATCCCTTCGTGGGTCAGAACATGCGCGCCCAGAACCTGCCAAATCCGTTGATGCGTGCCTTCCCCCAGAAGATACTCGTCCAGTTCGCCCATAACCGGCCCGAACCGAAAGGCATCTTCCCAAACCCACTCTGCGCCATGCCCCTTGGCCTTCAGCCGATAGCTGGATTTTTTGGGCATAACGGCCTCAAACAGCCCCTCACATCCCGGATAGGGCCGCGCCGCAATCTCGGATCGCCCCGCAATCACCGACACAGATTCCGCCCCGGGTGCAAATACCGTCACAACATGCATTTTCCCCCATTTATGAGGGCCCAAAACAGCGAAAGGATCGCCGTGCCGCCCTTCAACGATCGCCCGTGCCGTGCTTTCGTCAAGGAAAAACGCGTTGTCGTCCATGTCACCTCACAGAGCCGAAGGAATATTCCAAACATCCGCCATGTAATTGCGGATTGTACGGTCCGATGAAAAGTACCCCGATCGCGCTGTGTTCAACGCCGCCATCTTAAGCCAGCGCTTTCTGTCGGCATAGACACGATCCACATCCGATTGCTTGGCATGGTACGCGTCAAAATCTGCGGCGACGAGGAAATAATCATGGTGCCAGACGCGGTGGACCAACCCATGATACCGGTCTTTCTGATCCGGGCTGAAATAGCCTTCGGCGATGGATTGCAAAACCTCCTGCAAAGGCTGGCTTGCCTCAATCGCCTTGCGGGATTGTTCAGGGTCTTCGCGGCGCTTGTCGGCTTCGGCGGCTGTCATGCCAAACAGGAAAAAGTTGTCCGCGCCAACCTCTTGCAGAATTTCCACATTGGCCCCGTCAAGTGTTCCGATCGTGGGTGCGCCATTGATCATGAATTTCATGTTGCCCGTTCCCGAGGCTTCTTTTCCAGCCGTCGAAATCTGCTCAGACAGGTCGGCCGCCGGGATCAACCGCTCGGCCATTGAGACGTTATAGTTGGTCGGATAGATCACCTTCAGGCGATCACCCACTTCAGTGTCAGCATTAATAACGACTGATATATCGTTGATAAGATGAATTATTTCCTTTGCCACCGCATACCCCGGCGCTGATTTTCCGCCAAAGATCTTGACCCGCGGAACCCAATCCGCGCCCGGATTTGCCTTGATCGCCTGATAATGGGCAACGGTCTGCAAGATGTTCATCAACTGCCGCTTGTATTCGTGGATGCGCTTGATCTGCACGTCGAACATCGCATCAGCAGACACTTTCACCCCGCACTGCCCCTCGATCCACTGGGCCAGAACCGCCTTGTTGCTGCGTTTGGCCGCATCAAACGCCGCCAGAAACCCGGAATCGTCGGCATGGGCCTCCAATCCCTTCAGCTGGTCCAAGTCATCTTCCCAAACCGGGCCGATCGTCTCATCAATCAACCTCGACAGCGGCCGATTGGCCATTCGCAGCCACCGACGCGGCGTGACACCATTGGTTTCATTGATAATTCTGCCCGGATGCAGCTTGTTCAATTCCGGAAACAGGTTTTGCTTGATCAGGTCAGAATGCAAAGCCGACACGCCATTGACCTTGTGGGACATGATAAAGGCCAACTCGCCCATCCGCACCTCGTGATGCTTCACGATGCCGATGTAATGCGGCGGGCTGAAGGTGCGGCGGTGCCAGCTGTCGATCTGTTCCACGATCTGCATATGACGCGGCAAGGTGGTGCCAAAGGTAAAGGTTGCCCACCGCTCCAGCGCCTCGGGCAAAAGCGTGTGGTTGGTATAGCCCAAACAGCCCTGTGCCGTTTCCAGCGCCTCATCAAACCGCAAGCCATTCTCATCGACCAACAATCGAATCAATTCCGGCCCGGCAATCGCCGGATGGGTGTCATTCATCTGGATGGCGACGAATTTTGGCAAATCGCGCAGGTCGGTGTGCGTGGCCTTGAACCGGCGCAAGATATCTTGCAGCGCGGCCGAGGTCAGGAAAAACTCCTGCTTCAGGCGCAATTCCTTCCCTTGATAGGTTGTATCATCCGGGTAAAGCACCCGGCTTAGCGTTCGGGCCAGCGCCTCCGGCTCGGCCGCGGCCGCATAATCCCCCCGATTGAACCGGGCCAGATCGAACTGCGTCGTCGGCTTTGCCGCCCAAAGGCGCAAGGTGTTGGCCCATTTGCCTTGCCATCCGATCACCGGGGTATCAAAGGCACTGGCAATCACGGTTTCGGCAGGCACCCAAACATCCTGCCCGCCGCGATTTTCAATCTGGCCTTTGAAGGGGATCGTATAGGCGCTTTCGGGGCGCGCAAATTCCCACGGATGGGCCTGATTCAGCCAATCTTCGGGCGCCTCAGCCTGCTGACCGCCTTCGAATCGTTGGCGAAACAGCCCGTGTTCATAGCGGATGCCGTAACCATAGGCCGGGCAGCCCACGGTCGACATGCTTTCGATAAAGCAGGCCGCCAGTCGCCCAAGGCCGCCATTGCCAAGCGCCGCATCCGGCTCGTCCTCGACGATGCTGCGGAAATCCTGCCCAAAGCTCGCCATCACCTCTTCGCACTGCTCGCGCAGGCCCAGATTGACGGTGGCATCCTCCAGAATACGGCCGATCAAGAACTCCATCGACAGGTAATACACCCGCTTGCGGTCCTCAGCCCAGGTCCGCCGCGTGGAGGTGAACCAAGGGCCCACGATGCGGTCGCGGATGGCAAAAGACAGGGCCATGCGCCAATCATAAACGCTGGCGTTTGGCGCATCTTTGCCCAAAGTAAAGGTTAAATGACGCAATACGTCGGACTTAAGAAGGCTCGGAGTAAGGCTGAGATCGTTCAAATCAACTTCCTGATGCGTATAGGACTGGGGTCACACTACCCCATACATGGCCCAACAGTAAGCATTGAACGCGCCGGGGGGCCATCCCCAAAATGTTACCGCAAACAATTGCGCATGGCCCTTTTGGTTTTCGCTTAAAATTAAGGCGTTACGCCGATCCCCGCCCCCGGCACCGCCACCGCCTTTGTGCCCGGCCTTGCCGCCAAAAACACCCCGGATCCGCCAAATCGCTTCCCCGCGCGCGCCCCCAAAATCACGCAAATTTGCGGCCGTTTGGGCTGGGTCTGCCTTGCCACAGCGCGCAAGCCTTTGTATCTGGGGCGCAGTCCTTCCTTGCTTTGGTCATGCAAATGCCCATTCTTGGTCGGATAAGACCAACACGACATCAAGTCGGGACATGACCGGAGCAGTCAAAATGTCAAACCCCACGCCGGCCCAGCAGGGCGGCACACAATCACCCAAACCGCAACAGCAAGGCCAATCCGATAGCCCCGTTCAACAACAGGGCGAAAAACCGATCATTCGCGATTGGGCCTCGATCTGAACAACGATTGACGCAGCAGCGTTCCCGGGCCAGCCTGCGGGCTGGCCCTTTTGTTTGGAATGACATGACGGCAATCTCAACCATCCCCAATCTTGGTCCGGCAACTGAGGCCGGCTTTGTCAAGGCCGGTATCGCAACCGCCGAACAGCTGCGGACCTTGGGCGCAGACGAGGCTTATCGCCTTTGGCTCGTCTCGGGCCAACCGGCCCATTTCATCGGCTATTATGCCTTGGTCATGGGGCTGCAGGGGCGTCCTTGGAACGATTGCCATGGCGACGAAAAACAACAGCTTCGCAAAAGATTTGACGCCCTGAAGTCAAGCTTGACTGCCGACCTTGGCCCCACGGCACAAGACAGGGAACGTCAGCTTCAGTTTCTGGGCGTCGTTACGCGGGTTTGACTGCGGCAGGGAATCCGCCGGCTTCAAAACTCCTAGACAATAATCCTTAATGCCTATCCCGCTGCCCAGATCGCTTCAGGTCCAAAACACCGGGTGCGAACTAAAATTCTTTCTCAATCAGATTTTATGATAACCTAAAGGATATTTATTATCTACTTTAGATACTATATTATACTTAGTAAACCCCAAGATAGCCATGTGATCGTATCGTAAATAACGTGTCATTAACCATATCCAATTAACCATATTGGTAATTGGAGGTTCAGAATGACCACTCAAGTTACGATTGATTCAGACAATTATTCCAAAATTTCTGGCCAAACAAACGAATTCGCCATTGTAAGTGAATATTTGTTTGGCGGCATTATGGTCAACATAAAACCGGGCTGTGAAATCGGGTTCTCAGACTCGGTTGATCATATGGGTCTCAACGTCATCAGATGGCCCGGCGGATCATTGAGTGAGGAAGGCTCCATCGTCGATTCAGGCCTTCCCAGCGCCTATGTGGAAGTGGGCGGTGCCGATCAGATGGCCTGGATCGACTGGATCCTAAGCGATCGAACCTCTGACTACGGAAATGATCCAAGCGTCGCAACTTACGCCTATGACCTTGGATATCCGCAAGTCATGTACAACCTTGACCTTGATGATGGCACTACCCGCGCCTCTTTGTCCGAAATGATAACTTTGGCGAATGAAACAGGTGCGGTGTTCGAAATGATAATCCCCGTCGAACGCTACACCGATTATCAGGGCCTGATCGCATCTGGCATTGCATCGGGCGATTTGCCCAAAAATACGGCGGGCCTATTACTTGATCAATTGCAGACAGATGTCACAACAACATTGAATAATATTCTGGTGGATAAAATTTACGGCCCACCACCGTCTACAATTATTTTTGACCTTGGAAATGAAAATCTGGCTTGGGCCGTCCTTGATCCATCAAAAACCTACGCGCCCGGGGTTGATTGGGATCCAGCCTATGTTGCAAAAGATATCGGGCTTTATTTTGATGCCATAAAAGAATGTCTTGAAGCGGTCCTTGAATTTCGCACTGAAAACCCCGGTGTGGATTTCAAGGTTTCGATCATGATGCCTTGGATGGCAGACAAGGACGGAACGACGGATCCTTACAGCGTCTTTCTATCTGAACTGAACAACCTGCCCCCCGAACTCGCGGCGCAAATCGATGTTGTCCAAGTCCATTCGCTCGATCAAGACCTTCAAACCGGCGCAGAGCTGGAAAACTGGTTCACCGATGATATTCAGGGGGTAACCTCTGCCATAGAATTGGCCCAAGCCGAGGTTGGCCGTCCGCAAGATGTCGAAATCGCCGTCTCCGCGTGGAGTTCGAACGGTGAGCGGCCCGGCACGGAAGACCAGCCGCAAAACTCGCTTCAGGCCGCCGCCGCCTCCGTGGCCCATGTCGCGTCGATGGCGGAACTGGGGACCGATTACGCCGCCGAATGGGGCGTCTCCTTGGGCTATAGCCAAGAGGTTCAGGCCAGTTACTACAGCAACAGCTTGAACCGCACCATCTACACCCCCCTGGGCGAGGTGCAGCGCCAGATGTCTGAAACGCTGGCGGGCACTTATGTTGTCAGTACCAAATACACCGACATGGATGCGACGGGCGCGATCAATATGCAGGTCTTCGCCGACGATTCCAAACTTGTGATCTTTGTGTCGGCCAACGACATTGCGTCCAAAGGCGAAACCGTCACCCTCGATCTCGCTGATTTTGGCACCATCGGCTATGCTTGGGCTGAATCCATTGTGATGAACGCCACCTCGGCCAGCGACACCGAAAAGGGCAACGATGGCGAGGCCGCGATCTGGAACCCCTCAACAGGCACCACCCCGGCAAACACGGCCGGCGCGGTTCCCGATTTTGTCTATTCGGGCACAAAGGTCACCTTCACGCTGACGTCAGACTATCAGATAGTGCGCATCGTGGTGGCCGACACCACCCCCGGCGCGGGCGATCTGTATCTGATGGGAAACTCTCAGGAATCCTCGGGCAAGAAGAACGATCTGCTGCTGGGCGGTTTGGGGGATGATACCTTGGTCGGCCTGTCCGGCTACGACACGTTGGATGGCGGCGACTCGGGCAAGGACATCCTTGATGGCGGCGACGGCAACGACATGATCTTTGCGTTCAAATCTGACACGGTGATGGGCGGTGACGGCAGCGATACGCTGGTTTTCGACACGCTGACAGACAAGGTTGTGGCCTCCCTGCTCGATGGATCAAATTCCCTCAAAATGACGATTTCTGGCATTGAAAACATATCCGGTGGCGGCGGTTCTGACAGTTTGACCGGCTCCAACGGGGCCAACCACCTGAAGGGCGGCGCGGGTATGGACTCGCTTCAAGGCTTGGGCGGCAACGACAGCTTGTACGGCGAAGCGGGCGATGACAACCTGATCGGCGGCGGCGGCAATGATGAATTGAACGGCGGCGAGGGGCGCGACAAGCTGCAAGGCGGCAAAGGAAATGCCGTGCTCAACGGCGGCGAAGGGCATGATACCTTGGTCGGCGGCACCGGAAATGACAGTTTCGTTTTCGATTGGCCCGATCATGGATCCGACACGATCTTGCAGTTCACCAAAACGCCCGACGGACAGGACAAGGTCTTGTTTGATGCCTCGCATTTTGGGGGTGGCCTGCAAACGGGCACCCTTCAAGCCGATCAGTTCGTGGTGCGCGCCTCCGACACGCAGGCATCAGACGCCAATGATCGGTTCATCTTCCGAACCTCGGATCAAAGCCTTTGGTTCGATGTCGATGGCAAGGGCGGCTTGGCCCCAATCTTGATGTGCGTCTTCCGCGATCCTGTCACGCTCGTCGCGTCGGATATTGCGCTGTTCTGATCTGCTGACGGCCCTTGCCCCCCGGGGCAGGGATCACGCAGTACCCTGCGCCCCTTCCCCCTGCGGCGCTTCGGCAATCGCCAGCAGATGCAGGACAAACTCGGCAAACATCGAATTGGCCCAGGCAAACCACGGCCGGGTGAACTTGGCCGGATCATCCGCGTGAAACCCTTCGTGCATCAAACCCGTGCCCGCATCGGTTGCCATCAGCATCTCCAAAATCCCGATCTTTTCGGGCTGCGACGCCGCGGTAAGGCCCTGCACGCACAATGAGATCGGCCAGATATACTGGTCCGGCGTGTGCGGGCTGCCAATCCCGCGCGCAGCGCGCCCGGCAAAATAATAGGGGTTTTTCGGGCTAAGAACAAAGGCCCGTGTCGCCAGATAAACCGGGTCACCGGCCGTACAATAGCCCAACAGCGGCAGGGCCAGCAGGCTGGGCACATTGGCATCATCCATCAGATTGACGCCGCCCAGGCCGTCCACTTCAAAGGCATAGATTTCGCCAAAATCTGGATGAACCACACGCCCATGGCTCTCGACCCCGGTTTTGATGGCGGCTGACAGCGCCTTGGCCGCCGACATCAGTTCCGGGTCTTTCAGCGGCAGCTTTGACAGACAGTCCAAGGCCACAACCGCGAACATGTTGGAAGGTATCAGATAATTGTAGGTGCAGGCGTCATCGCTGGGCCGAAACCCCGACCAGCTCATTCCCGTGGCGCCCACAGGATTGCCCCGGCCCTCATGGGTCAATGTGTCCATTGCCACACAGTCAAACCGTTCAAAAAGATAGGGCGACTGGCCATGCGCCTGCTCGCAGGTGATCGTCGCCACGATCAGACGGGCGGCCCTTTCAAACTCCTCGGTCAGATGGTCGCTTTGGCCCGTGGTCTGCCAAAGATCATAGGCCAGCTTCAGGGGCGCGCACAGCGAATCCACCTCGTATTTGCGCTCCCAGATCCAGTCGCCCATGTCGGTCTTGTCCTTGTTGTGGCAATGACCGTTGGGAAATTCGTTAAAGGCATTGGCATAAGGATCGATCAGAACATAGCGCATCTGCCGCTGGATCACCCCGGCAATCAGTGCCGCAAATTGCGGATCATGGCCGGCAAGGTGCAGATAGGGCCGCACCTGCGCCGCAGAATCGCGCAGCCACATGGCGGGAATATCGCCCGTGATCACAAAGACGCTGCCATCCGGCTGCGGTCTCAGGGTTGTTGAAAACGTGTTGCTGTACGTGCTTTCAAACATGCCGGGCAGCCGCGGGTATTGGGGGAAAGCCGCGGCAACCCGGGCGGTCATGGCGCGAAGAGAGGAGGGAAGCATGGCAAAGATGTCCTCAGTAGATGGCACAAGGCTGTGACCGAAGTTTATGGCGCGCCGGTCCCAAATTGAAAAGGCCGCCCCAACCGGGACGGCCTTGGCATGTCAGGCGCAGCGCGATCAGCCGACCAGTTCAAGACCCGAGAAGAAGAAGGCAATCTCGCGCGCCGCAGCGGCTTCGCTGTCGGACCCGTGGGCCGAATTTTCGCCCTTCGACAGGGCAAATTCCTTGCGGATCGTGCCAGCGGCAGCAGCCGCCGGATCGGTTGCGCCCATCACTTCGCGGTTCTTGGCAATTGCGCCTTCGCCTTCCAGAACCTGAACCACAACCGGCTCAGAGGCCATGAACGTGCACAGCTCGCCGAAAAAGCCGCGCTCTTTGTGCTCGCCGTAAAATTCGCCAGCCTGCGCCATGGTCAGGTGAATGCGCTTGGAAGCGACAACGCGCAGCCCCGCCTCTTCGAATTTGGCAACGATCCTGCCGGTCAGGTTGCGCTTGGTGGCGTCGGGCTTGATGATGGACAAGGTACGTTCGATGGCCATTTGGCTCTCCGGTTTTGGGGGGCGTTGTGCCCAGAATGGATGTGGCCGCCTGCTATCATGCGCGCCATGGCTTGAAAAGCACAATGCAGTGGGGTTCAGTCAGGCTTTGAAAGGAAGGTTCCATGTCCCTGCCCCCCTTCACCCTGACCGGTTTTGACCATGTTGTGTATCTGGTTGATGACATGGCCAAAGCGATCGAATTTTACGCCTCTGTTCTGGGCTGCGTGCCGGGGTATTCCTATCCTGCTTTGGGGATGGAACAGCTGTGGTGCGGGTCTTGCCTGATTGTTTTGTGGGACATAACGCACCCCGGCGCTGCCTCGGCCGTGCCACCGGTGCCCGGCGGGCGCAATGTGGATCATCTGTGCATCGCCACCAGCCCCATTGACCCTGCGGCGATGCGCGCACATCTGGCCGCCCACGGCGTGCCCATCGTGCACGAAGCCACCCATGGCGGCGCGCGCGGCATGGGCCATTCGTTTTACATTCTCGATCCCTTCGGCAACAAGCTTGAGATCAAGGGACCCGCAGAATATGCCGATGGGCGCGCCCGTGCGTAACGCAAACAGTTGACGCCGCCCTCCCCATAGGGCAATCCGCCCCCATGCTTAAAATCGAAGACATCACCTATTCCGTCGAAGGCCGCCCCCTGTTTGAAGGCGCCTCTGCCACGATTCCGACCGGTCACAAGGTGGGCCTGGTGGGCCGCAACGGCGCGGGCAAGACCACGCTGTTCCGCCTGATCCGCAAGGAACTGGCGCTTGAAAGCGGCGAGATCAGCATCCCCAACCGCGCCCGCATTGGCGGCGTGGCGCAAGAGGTGCCGTCGTCCTCGACCTCTTTGCTGGATACCGTGCTGCAAGCCGACACCGAACGCACCGCTTTGATGACCGAGGCGGAAACCGCCACAGACCCCAACCGCATCGCCGACATCCAGACCCGGCTCGCCGATATCGATGCCTGGTCGGCCGAAGGACGCGCCTCGGCCATCCTGCGCGGCCTTGGCTTTGAACCGGACCAGCAACTGCGCCCCTGTTCGGATTTCTCGGGCGGTTGGCGCATGCGCGTCGCCTTGGCCGGCGTTCTGTTCGCCCAACCCGATTACCTGCTTTTGGACGAGCCGACGAACTATCTGGATCTGGAAGGCGCGCTTTGGCTTGAATCCTATCTGCAGAAATACCCCCACACCGTCTTGATCATCAGCCACGACCGCGGCCTGCTGAACCGGGCGGTCGGCGCGATCTTGCATCTCGACAATCGCAAGCTGACGCTGTGGAACGGCCCCTATGACCAGTTTGCCCGCCAGTCGGCCGAACGGCGCGCCCTGCAAACCGCCGAAGCGAAAAAGCAAGACGCCCGCCGCGCCCATTTGCAAAGCTTTGTGGACCGGTTCAAGGCCAAGGCCTCCAAGGCCGTGCAGGCGCAGTCGCGCGTGAAGATGCTGGAAAAGATGACCCCCATCCTTGCGCCCGAGGATGCCAAGAAGGTGGTCTTCACCTTCCCCGAACCAGAAGAGCTTGCTCCGCCCATCATCAACCTTGATGGCGCGGCTGTTGGCTATGGCGGCCCGCACATCTTGCGCAAACTGAACCTGCGGATCGATCAAGATGACCGCATCGCGCTTTTGGGGCGCAACGGCGAAGGCAAATCCACCCTGTCCAAACTTCTGGCAGGCAAACTGGCCCCCGCCGAAGGCAAATATCACCGCTCCAACAAGCTGCGCATCGGCTATTTCGCCCAGCATCAAGTGGACGAACTGCACGTCGATGAAACGCCGCTGCAACATATTCAACGCCTGCGCCCCGGCGAAATGCAGGCCAAATTGCGCGCCCGCCTTGCCGGGTTCGGATTGATGGCAGATCAGGCCGAAACGCTTGTGGGTAAACTGTCGGGCGGCCAAAAAGCGCGCCTGTCGCTGCTTTTGGCCACGATCGACGCCCCGCATCTGTTGATCCTCGACGAACCAACCAACCACCTTGATATCGAATCGCGCGAGGCTTTGGTCACCGCGCTGACAGAATATTCCGGCGCGGTCATTCTGGTCAGCCATGACATGCACCTTCTGTCGCTGGTCGCCGATCGGCTTTGGCTGGTCAAGGGCGGGGTTGTCACCCCCTATACCGATGATCTGGAGGCTTATCGCCGCCAATTGCTGGCCGGCGATGACGAACCGAAAGACAGCCCCAAGCCCGTTGAAAAGAAAAAGAAAGCCAGCCGCGACGAAATTCTGGCCTTCAAGGCAGAGGTTCGCAAATGCGAAGATCGCCTGACCAAGTTGAACGAGATGCGCGACAAGCTGGCAAAAAAACTCGCCGACCCGGAGCTTTACGAAGACAGCCGCAAGTCAGAGCTTGAAACATGGAACAAGAAATACGCCGAGATCATGGACGGTCTTGATCGGGCCGAAGCCATGTGGCTGACCGCGCAAGGCAAACTGGAATCTGCCGCAGATTGATCTGCGCCCAACGGGCCGCCTTGCCCCCTTCAGCCGTGGGTCAGGTCCGGCCGAAATAATCTTGCAAGGCCGGTTTCCAAATCCTGCCAAGATCATTACCTTGGCCCCATGTTGGATACGCATTTTCTGATCACCGCCTTTGCCACGCTTTTTGTGGTTATTGATCCGCCCGGTCTGGTGCCCTTGTTCATCGCGTTGACGCGGGGAATGGGGCCGGAGCGGCGACGCGCCATGGCGCTGCGGGCCTGCATCATTGCCGCCATCTTGCTGCTGTTGTTCGGCCTTGCAGGCGAATCGATCCTTGGCTTCATCGGCATTTCCATGCCCGCCTTTCGCATTGCAGGCGGCATTTTGCTGTTCCTGACAGCGCTGGACATGCTGTTTGAACGGCGTACCCAGCGCCGCGAAGGCCAACAAGCCGAACCCGATCATGACCCATCTGTCTTTCCGCTGGCGACCCCGCTGATCGCCGGGCCGGGCGCAATTGCCTCCATGATCCTGTTGGTGGGGCAATCGGGGCCGGGTTGGTCCGGCACTCTGGCCGTCTTGGCATTGATGCTTGGGATGATGGCCGTGACCTATGCCTTCCTTTTGGCCTCGCCCCCCATGGAACGGTTGCTGGGCCGCACCGGCACCATCGTGATCACGCGGCTTTTGGGCATGCTTCTGGCGGCGCTGGCGGTTCAATTTGTCATTGATGGGATACGCGGAACGGGGCTTATCTGATGGATGGGGATACGGTTTCACGCCTGATCTACCTAAGCCTTCTGGCGGCAGCCGTGGGCGGATGGGCCCTGATGGAAATGCGCGGCCGACTTGGCCAGTCGCTGCGATATTTGCTGATCTGGGCCTTCATCGCCGTGGGTCTAATTGCCGGATATGGCCTGTGGCGCGATGTGCAGCGCGGGCTGGTTGGCGGTCAAAGCACCTCTGAAACCGGTATGGTCACCCTGCCCCGCGACGCCGACGGTCATTTTTATGCCGACCTTCAGATCGAAGGCGAGACGATCCATTTTCTGATCGACACTGGTGCGTCCAGCATCGTTCTGTCCAAATTTGACGCGCGAAAACTGGGGATCGACACCAATGCTCTGGCCTTTTCCGGTCAGGCAATGACCGCGAATGGCACGGTGCGAACGGCGCAGGTCAACCTGCACCAAATCGCCCTTGGCCCCCATGTCGATACGGATGTACCCGCAGATGTGAATGACGGCGATCTGGATACATCGCTTTTGGGAATGTCCTATCTGTCCCTTTACCGCATGACCCTTGCCGGTGACGAGATGTCGTTGTCGCGCTAGTCAAATCGTTACGTCTTGGTAAATTTGTGAAATTAAGGCATTGATTTTAAAATGGATATGAATTGTCCCGACTCGGGACATCTCAGGCCGGGCTGCCAGCCTTCTCCACTTTCATGGCCCATCGGCCGCTCTCCTCCGTCCAATATTGCGCCGCCAGACCGCCCGCCGTCAGCCGGGTCCAAAGCCCCCGCGCCGCCACAACCTCGCCCTCATCGCCGCCATTGAACAGAACCCAGACCCGCTCCAATGGGCGGGCCTCCTGCGGGCTGGCCTCGGCCCCATCTATCAGAACCAGTCCCCGCGCCGCCGCAGGCAAAGCCCCCGTTCCCAGCAAGATCGGCTGGTCGGCATCCTGCGGCCCGCCTTCCAGCCCATGCGGCAGAAATCCATCGTCCCCCGCCGCCACCCACAGCCGCGCATCCAAGGTTTCCATCACCGCCCTGTCACGCCCCCGCACCATCACCGACCATCCCGCCTCGCCAGCGCGCGACAGGATCATCAGCAGCGTCTCCTCCAGGCTGGACCGGGTCAAATGATAAAAAACCGCGCGACCCGTGCCGCTCATTTCGTCTCGAATCTCTCGGCGATCAACCGGTTCAAAGACAGCACACCCCAACCCGTGGCCCCTTTCGGTGCCGTGTCAGTCTCTCCCTTGGCCAGCGTTACGCCCGCGATATCCAGATGGATCCATGGTTGACCCTCCTTGATGAACCGCTTCAAAAACTGCGCCGCCGTGATCGATCCGCCCTCCCGCCCCCCGACGTTCATCATATCCGCGATGCGCGACTTCAATTTATCATCATAAGCCTTCCCCATCGGCATCCGCCACGCCCCCTCTCCTTCGGTCGTCGCCGATTTCAAGAACGCGTCGCACAGGGCGTCATCATTTGAAAACACGCCCGCATTTTCTGACCCCAACGCCACAATGATCGCGCCTGTCAGCGTCGCCAGATTGATCACACCTGCCGGTTTGAACCGCTCCTGCGCGTACCAAAGCACATCTGCCAGAACCAGCCGCCCTTCGGCATCCGTGTTGATCACTTCGATCGTATCGCCCTTCATGGACCGAACCACATCGCCGGGCCGCTGCGCCTTGCCGTCCGGCATGTTTTCGACCAGTCCAACAAGCCCCACCACGTTGGCCTTTGCCTTGCGAAGGGCCAAAGTCTTCATCACCCCCGCAACCACACCCGCGCCGCCCATATCCATCGTCATCTCTTCCATGCCGCCCGCCGGCTTGATCGAGATTCCGCCCGTGTCAAAAACAACGCCCTTGCCGACCAAAGCCAGCGGCGCGTCGTCTTTGGCCCCACCCCGCCACTGCATAACCACCACGTGCGATGGGGTTTCAGAGCCCAGACCCACCCCCAAAAGCGCGCCCATTCCAAGTTTTGTCAGCGCGGCTTCGTCCAGAACCTCCACCTCGATTCCCAGTTTCGACAAATCTGCCAGACGATTGGCAAATTCAGTCGTGGTCAGGATATTCGCCGGCTCGTTCACCAGATCGCGGGTAAAGAACACGCCCTCAGCCAAGGCCGCCCCTTGCGCTACGTCGGGCTGAAGACGGTCGGGGTCGTTGACCATAACAGAGATCGCCCCAAACTTTCGTGCCTCGGCTGTTTTGTGATCCGAAAAGTCATAGCAGCGCAGCCCAGCTCCAAGGGCGATTTCCGCCGCCTGCGGATGGTTCGCTGCCAGAATAAGCGTGTCTGCTTTTCCATGAGATTTGGCGATAGCGCCGCCACATTTGCGGGCGGTCAGACGATCCGCCTTCCGCGGCAAACTGCAGACCAGAAGACTTTCCGTAGCCAGACCCGTGGGAAAGGCCAATTCACGAACCTCCCCCGCCGCCAAGGACGAAAAAGCCTCGCTGGAGATGAAACGTTTCAGTCCCCCACGCATCAAACGGTCAAGCCGCGTCCCTGTTGGCCCGATCTTGCCGGCATCTTCAACGATCAGGGCAATGCGGCCGGGAAAGTTTGCAAGACTGACCAGGTCCTGGGCAGTCAGTGTGATCGGCAGGGGTTTCATCGGGTACTCCATTTTGGCGGCGGGATCATTGGCAGGCTTTGGCGCAAAGCTAGGGCGAGAATTGCCCAAGCGCTAGATGGGAGTTTTCCCTGACCCCCAATATGAGGTACAAGGTCCTTGCATCACACGGAACCAAGACTTGCCAAGATTCGACAGATATATCTTTTTTCAACTGCTTGCACTCTTTGGCTTTTTTGCCTTGGTGCTTGTGGCGGTTTATTGGGTCAATCGCGCCGTGGTGCTGTTTGATCAATTGATCGGTGACGGCCAGTCCGCATTGGTTTTTTTGGAGGTTTCGGCGCTGAGCTTGCCGAACGTGATCAAGCTGGTACTGCCGATTGCGGCCTTTGCATCGACGGTCTACGTCACCAATCGGTTGATGTCGGATAGCGAATTGGTTGTGATGCAAGCGACAGGGTTTTCCAGCCTTCGTATGGCACGGCCCGTTTTTTTGTTCGGCGTTGCTGTGGCCTTCATGATGATGGTTCTGACCCATTTCCTAGTTCCGCAAAGCCGATCCATGATGATCGAGCGCCGCGATGAGATTGCCGAGAATGTGACGGCGCGCTTCTTGAAACAAGGGCAGTTCATGCATCCGTCGAATGGTGTGACGCTGTATATTGGAAGAATTTCTGACAATGGTGCGCTCGAGGACTTGCTTTTGTCTGATTCCCGAACCGAAAACAGATCGACCACGTTTACCGCCAGCCGGGCCCTGTTCATCCGCGGCGCCAATGGCCCAAAATTGATCATGATCAACGGCATGGCGCAGGTTTTGACCAAGAAGACCAATACGCTTTCGGTGACAAGTTTTGATGATTTCACCTATGATCTGGGCAGTTTGTTGTCGGGCCGGCCCCCAAAAGGACGATCGCCCGATGAGTTATCGACAGCGGAACTGCTGTCGCCCACGCCGCAAGTGCTGACAGAGACGCAATCCAGCCGGTCCTCGCTTATCTTTGAGGGGCATTCCCGCTTTGCCGATCCCTTGCTGGGCATCGGGGTATCTTTGATTGCCTTCGGGGCCCTTTTGCAGGGCAGTTACAGCCGCTTTGGGCTGTGGCGGCAAATTGCCTTGGCCATCGTTTTGATGGTCTTGGTTCAAGGCATTTCAACCGCTTCCGTCAAGTTCGGCTTGGAATCAAGAAACGGCTGGATCTTGGCCTATTTCGCCCCCGCCTTGGCCTGCGTGACCGGGGTCTTGTTGCTGGTTTGGTCGCAGCGTCCGCGGCGACTGCGACAGATTGCCTTGGCGCCATGATCCTTGATCTTTACATTGCCGGGCGGTTCCTGCGTATGTTTTCGCGGGTTTTTTTCGGGTTTTTCGCGGTAATGCTGGCCATCGGCGTTCTGGAGGAATTGCGCAGATTTTCCGACAACGGAATCACCATAGGAACGGCGGTTACTTTGGCGCTGTATAATGCGCCGGCCAGCGTTTATCAGATCCTGCCCCTGATCATGATCTTGGCCGCCATCGCTTTGTTCATGGGATTGGCAAAATCATCGGAACTGGTGGTTGTCAGGGCCAGCGGCAGATCGGGTTTGCGGTTCTTGTGGTCTCCGGTTCTGACGGCCTGCGCCATCGGCATTTTGGGGGTTTCGGTCTTGAACCCAATCGTGGCCACGACATCGCGCGCCTATGATGAATTGTCGACGGGGCAGGCCCGAAAAAGTTCGGTACTGTCGGTGAATGAGACGGGCCTGTGGCTGCGTCAAGGCACGGCCGAGGGGCAAACAGTGATCCAAGCCGAACGCGCGAACTTCGATGGAACGGAACTTTTTCAGGTTACGTTTCTGCAATATGACGCGGCCGGGCGCCTTGTGAGGCGGATATTCAGCCCCGACGTCAGACTTGGCTTGGGCGTGTGGGAACTGTCGGAGGCGAAAACCTGGTCCTTGACTGATGCCAATCCCGAACGGACCGCAGGATCGCAGGGTAGCGCATTGAAGTTAAA
>CANHLE010000061.1 GCA_947461435.1 Paracoccaceae bacterium
GCTTTCGCGCAGCGCATCGTCGATTACGGCCTCGCTCAGCATGAGGGCGCCCTCATACCGGCATCCTCAGGATTTCCTGATAGGCTTCGACCACCTTGTCGCGCACCGCAGTGACGGTTTCGACCGCCAGCTGCGATTGCGCCAAGGCCTGAACCAAGGCGTGCGGGTCTGCCCCGCCCGTCATGGCCGCGCGCGACACGGCTTCGCTTTGCTTCAGCGTATCGGCAAAGGTGCCCGCCAATTGCGCGAACCCGTCCCCCCCCTGTGCGGGGTTGGGGGCGGCGGCCGTACGCGCCTTGGCATAGGTTTGGGCAGCGATAGAGGTTCTGACATCCATTCTGGATCATTCCCTTTTGGTTTCAACGTCGCAAAAGATCGAACAGGCCCTGCGTCATTTGCCGCGCCTGATCAAAAAGTTTGAGATTCGCCTCATAGCTGCGCTGCGCTTCGCGCGCGTCAGCCATCTCGATAACCAGATCGACGTTCGATCCGTCATAATGGCCGGTTTCATCGGCCAAAGGGTTGCCCGGATCATAGACTCGTTCCAGTTGCGAGGAATCCAAAGTGACGGGACCTGCCTGAACCGTGCCGTCGTCCATCGACTGCTCGAAGGTGATCAGTTTGCGGTGATAGCCCGGGGTATCGGCATTGGATATGTTTTCAGACACATGGCGCAGACGCATGGCCTGCGCCTCCATTCCAGAGGCGGAAAAGCTGAGGGCGGAAAGAAGGTCGGCCATGGTTTATTTCCGTCCCAAAGCGGCGCGAATCACGTCACCGGCGTTCTTGATGATGGCAAGCGCCGTGTCGTGGTCTTGGCGCACCTGCGCGGCGCGCATCATTTCGCCTTGTAAAGACACCGTATTGCCATTGGGCGAGGCTGGCCCATCCCGGCGTACCAAAACGGGCGCCTCGGACGGGGCGTTGCCATGCAAATGGCCCGCGCGGGTGGCCTTCATGCCTGCCCCACCGGCATCGCGCCAAACGGATTCAAAATCTGTCAGATCTTTTGCCTTGAACCCCGGCGTGTCGGCATTGGCAATATTTTCAGCAATCACGCCCAGGCGTGCGCCGGAATGGGCCGCCAAAGCGCGCGCCATTTTCGAGACTTCCAAGGATTCAAACATCGGGGCTTCTCCCTCGACCAACTTCACCAAGGCTTAAGACTGATTCCTTTAGAAAGGGTTTCAGCGTTCCAAGGGAGAAGCCCATGTCGGATGTTTTCGCGGCCCTGACGGCCGAGATCGATAAAGTTGGGGCCATTTTCCCAGTCGGAAAGGTGGCGCAGATCGGCCGCGGCACGCTGCGCGTGACCGGGCTGGAACGGCTTGCTGGGCTGGGCGATCGCGTGCGTATTGGCAATTCGATGGCCGGTGAGGTTTTGGGTCTGGATCCGGACGGGATGATTGTCTTGCCCGACGGAATGACCGAAGGACTGGGTATCGGAACACCCGTGCGTCTGGATGGTCAGGGGGCGATCTGTCCTGATATCAGCTGGATTGGCCGCGTGATCGATCCGTTCGGCCAACCCTTGGATGGGCGCCCCTTGTTTCCCGGCCCTGTGCCTCGCCCCCTGCGCAGCCCGGCCCCCGCGGCCGCCACCCGCCGCCGCCTTGGCGCGCGCGTGAAAACGGGCACGGCGGCGTTCGACACGCTGCTGCCCTTGGTGCGCGGGCAACGGATTGGGCTTTTTGCCGGGTCCGGCGTCGGCAAATCCACCCTTTTGGCCAAATTCGCCAAGGGGGTAGATGCAGACCTTGTGGTCATCGCGCTGATCGGCGAGCGGGGCCGCGAACTGCGCGAGTTTACCGAAAGGGTGCTGGGTGCTGAAGGCCTGGCACGGGCGATCGTTGTCACGGCGACATCGGATCAATCGGCCCTGATGCGCCGCCGCTGTGCCTGGGCGGCGATGGCCGTGGCCGAACATTTTCGCGATCAGGGTTTGCATGTGCTTTTGCTGGCCGACAGCGTGACCCGATTTGCCGAAGCGCACCGCGAAGTTGCGCTGTCGGTTGGCGAAGAGGCCAGCCTGCGCGGCTATCCCCCCTCGCTGAGCCCGGCGATCATGGGCTGGGCCGAGCGTGCCGGCCCCGGCCCCGAAGGATCGGGTGATATCACCGCAGTGTTTTCGGTTCTTGTGGCGGGTTCGGATATGGATGAGCCGGTGGCCGACATCTTGCGCGGCGTTCTTGATGGCCATGTGGTGATGGACCGAAAGATCGCGGAACGCGGCCGCTATCCGGCCATAGATCTGCTGCGATCAGTCAGCCGCAGCTTGCCCGACGCCGCGAGTGAAGATGAAAACATCTTGATCGCAGCCGCCCGCCGCTATCTGGGGGCCTATGACCGGGCCGAGATGATGATTCAAGCCGGGCTTTATTCCAAAGGCTCTGACCCGGTGATCGACGCGGCAATGCGGGTTTGGGCCGGGCTGGATGGGTTTTTGGCCGAAGATGCCCCAGATACTGGCGTGGCGGGAAGTTTTGCCCGCCTGGCAGAGGTTTTGGCCAAGGCGCGGGGATAGGCGCTAAAGCCCTCGGTTGCGGGCAAGGGCGGCTGTTTGCTGCAACATGCCCAACACGGCGCTCGCGCTGGAGGATTGGCTGTCATAAGTGGCGATCTCGCTGCGCAGCAAATAGGTTTTCAGCAGTTTTTCCATTTTGTCGCCGCTGGCAAATTGCGACACGCTGCGCTCGCCAAAAACGGCTTCGGCGCGGTCTTGCAGCGCGGTCAGTTGCCGATCAAGGTCCATCGAACCCATGCTTGATGGCAGGCCAAGCGCCGTCTGCATGACCGTGCGCAGGGGCGTGTTGCCCAAGATCGTGTACCATTTCGTGGTCTCGCTGCTGGTCTTGCCTGCCAGCGTGACCAGTTCCCGCTCGGCGTTCAGCGCAAGCCGATAATCGCCATTCGTCTCTCCGACGGCGGTTTCAAGGCTGCGCGCACGGTACAATGCCAGGGTCTTGTCGGCAAAGTCCGACAACTGGGTGCGCGGCGTCGAAAAATCCCCAAAGCCGAAAGCGGCAGAGAATTTTTGATACTGCTTGTCCGTCAGCTTGTTGGCCAAAGCCCCCGCTTTCAACGTGCCGTCGGTCAGCACTTTCTTGATGAACGCCTTGGAGTTGATGTCCCCCTCCAGCCCGAAGGCTGTCAGGGCGACTTTCAACAAGCGCCGATCGTTCATCAGATCATCGGCGGTTTTGACGCTGCCGATCTTGGCGCGAAAATAATCTTCGTCCCGGCGAATTTCGGCGGAATTGACCATGGCCTTCGTTTGAAGGGTCTGGGTGCGCTTAAGCGCAACCCAGCCGGCATAGCCCGTTCCAACAATCGCCGGGGAAAAGGTCATGATGCGTGCGCAGCCATCAACCGCTCTTCGCGCGGCAACAAGGTGCGCAGCGCTTTAAGCGCTTGATAATGCTGATCGTCCAGAACCGCGCGCGATGCCGCTGTCAACTGTTGGCGGCTGTCAAAGTCGGTCAGAACCTGTGACAACTGCTCGATCCCGCGCAGCAATTGTAACCGCGCTTCGCCGGCATCGGCATCGCCTGACAAGACAAGCTGCGCGATATAGCACACGCGGCGCACCGGCGTTGTCACCTCTTCAGGATTGATCGCGTCGCGCAGCCGAAGGATATTGGCATTCGGCGTCATGACGGCAAGGCGTGAACGCTTTTCGCCGTTTTCAATCACCGCGCCGTTGATCAACACCCGTTCATGCGGGCCAAGTTTAAGGACAAGCCCACTCATGCTGCGTTGGCCTCGCCTCTCAGGCCGCGCATCACGGCCGTGTTGATATCGGTCAGCACTTCGACGCTGGCATCCTTCGTCAAGACGTCGCGGCTGTGCTTTTCGGTGAATTGATAGATATAGAACAACCGGGCGCGCAGGGCCGGTGGCAAGCCGTTTTCAGGATCAGCCACATCGGCGGCCAAGGTTGACCAGATCGTAAGGTTTTCATTAAGCGCTGTCGCAAGGGCCGAGAAATTGAATTTGCGGTCGGGCCAGGCCTTGGCCAGACGCTGCGTGGCTTGCGCCAGAAGGTCATATTCCAGGCTGCGAGGCGTGCGCGTCGGGGCTTCCTTGCGGGCGTAAGCGCGCTGGGCGGAGAATGCTGCGGACACGTTTTATCCTTTGGGGTGTGAGATCGGGAAAGCGGGCCAGGGGCTTTGCCCCCGGCCCGAAGGACTTAACGGAACAGCGCCAAAACGCTTTGCGGCTGCTGGTTGGCAATCGACAGGGCTTGGGTGGACAGCTGCTGCTGCACTTGCAGGGCCTGAAGGCGGGCCGAGGTTTCTTCCAGATCGGCATCAACCATGGACCCGATTCCGGCGCGCAATGCGTCTGTCAGCTTGCCCACAAATTCCGACTGAATCTCGATCCGGGATTGGACCGAACCAAACGAGGCCGAGGCGTCGATCGACGTTTGCAACAGCGTTTCAATGCTGCCAAGCGCGGTTTCCGCCCCTGTGGCCGTCGACACGTCAATTGCAGCGAGCGCGCCCAGACCACCCGATGTTGCGTTCTTGAACTGACCGCTGACGGCAATGTCCGTGGTGCCATCGTTGGTAAAGGTCAAGACACCCGGGCTGGCACTGTCATAGTCAACCGTCAGGTCGGTAATGCCCAAGGCGTCAACGGCATTCTTAAGACCCACAGCCACGATATCTGCCACGGTGTTGTTGCCCGAAGCGACGTCAGATTCCGTGATGGTATAAGAGGCCGATTTGTCACCGATCCGCATCGTGACATTGTCACCCGCAGCCCAAGCTGTGGCGCCGTCCTGAATGGTGATTTCATCGGTACCGCCGCCATTGTCGAGCGACAAGACGAAGGTATCGGCATCGCCCGAGACGACTGCGGCCCCGCCGCCAACGTCAAACACGTCATTGGCCGTGTAATCGCCCGTTGACAGGTTCTGCGCCGTGACGCTGATCGAGGAGGCAACCACAGTGGTATCGCTGCGATCCAGCGAGGCCAGAACATCGACCGTGCTTTGCGATCCGTCCACAAGGTTGAGGCCGTTGAACTGCGCGGCAGAAATCACCGAGTTGATCTGGTCGCGCAGGGCCACGACATCTGTCTGGATCTTGTCGCGATCCACGTTGTCTTCCTGTGCGGCAACGATCTTGCCCTTCATCTCGGTCAACAGATCTGTCACCGTTTCCGCGGCCTGACGGGCCACCGAAATGGTCGAATTGCCTAAGGCAAGGCTGTCCGAAATTCCCTTGAACGCCTTCACGTCCGATTCCATCACTTTCTAAATGGCCCAAACGGCAGCATTGTCCTTGGCAGAGTTCACGGTCTTGCCGGTGGCGATTTCCGATTGGGTCATCGCCATGTTCTTGTTGATCGACTTCATGGTTTGCAGCGCAACCATCGCGCTGGTGTTCGTCAGAATGGACGTCATTTCGTGTTCCTTTCGGAGGGTCGGGCGTTCGACCCGGCTGTTGCACCATCTTACCCGATGGCAAAGGCGGCGTTCTGTCCTTGCGTCTAGGCCCCCGCCCAAATCGCGCCACCCCACCTGGGATGCCCCCTTATCAAGCCCTTGAAAATCTAACGGAGTGCTAATTTCCGGATCGAATGTCGGGACAAGATTCGTTGAATTTTAAACGAACCTGCCGACATTGGGCCGTCACGACCGATGGTCTTGTCCGGGCCGCAGCGCCGAATGATTGCGCCGCCCCGCCGCCGTATAGGTGGACAGTCCCGAGGCGACGCCGCGAATTTCGGCAACACGGCGCTGGGCGGCGCGCAGCCCGCGTTGGCTGGATTGCAGCAAAACGGCATTGGCCGACGCTTGGCCGCGCAGGCGTTTCAGACTTTCCGCGTCAAGACCGCCAATCCCGGCGGCCAGTCGGCTTTCCATCTGGTCTGTCAGGGCCGAGATTCCGGCGAAATCGCCCGCCAACAAGGCCGAATTGATCGCCTTCAGGCAGCCCAAAAGATCTGCGCCCGAATCAGCCATTTTGCGACCTAACCAAGGATTGGAAAATCTGTTCCGCCAACCCGATTCCCCCATGCTGAACCATCAACTTGGCCTGTTCCTGCCGCAGAAAGGATGAAAACTGCTCTTCCCCGATACCGCCAGAGAAGCTGCTCTCGGTTTCCCCAAGCCCAGCAAAAGACAGCATTTCCGCCAAAAATGCCGCCTCAAGCTCTTGCGATTTCTGTTTCAGAACGGCCGTGCGATCGGGGCCAAGGCCCATCTTGGGACCGGTCAATGGAAGCGGGGTGACGGGCGGCATCTGCGTGCTCCGAAAAAACATAGGATTTTCTCATTTATGCCATGCCCCGGTAAACAGGTGGTAACCACTGACGGCGTAGGTCCGACATGGAACGGCAGAAGTCGGGATTATGATGGACCTATCGCAGATCTTACCAATACGCCCCATGGGGGCCAAACCAACCGTGACAGAAGGGCAAGACCCGCTGCCGGGTGATTTTTCCGCCGTTCTGGAGGAGGATCTGCCGGTGCCAACCGACGACGTACCGAATGCAGATGTTCAGATGGTTCAATTGGATGCCCTGCTTGCTCCGCTTCAGCCAGAGGTTTTGACGGCGTTCCTTACTGTCCCGGTGCCATTGCCCGCCACACCTGAAGCGGTGGATCTTGGTGGTCGGCCCGCCCTTCAAAAGAACGCCGCCCTCCCCGAAATGGATGCCACGCCCCCGTCTGCTGAGCCGGCCGGTTTGATCCAACAAAACCCAAACCTTGCGGTGTCCGATCCGCCCTTTGCGAAAGCAGCTGATCTTTCCGAAAAGACCGAAGAGGGCGCACCCTCCGTCGACCTTTCGCTGGGTGCCGCAGCCGGGATCGTTCCCGCTGCAATGGCCGAGACGACCGCCCCGCCTTTTGTGACTGGGCAGATGAATACAGCGTCGGTTCAGGTTCCCGCGCCGCAGATCGTGGCAGGGGCGGCGGCCTTGATTTCCGCAAAGGTTCCCGCGATTTCCCAAGAAAAGAGCCCGGCGTCGATGGGTCGGCCAAACACGAAAGTCGACCTTGCGGTGTCCGATTCGCCCCAATCGGTTAAGACGGCCGAACGGGCCACCCAAGGCAACCGCGCCGCCGACCCAAGCACGCAGGCCCCTGACGTTCCAAATGCAAGAGCTGGTGCAGCGCCGCGCCCTGAACATAGCCCAACTTTGCCCCAAATCCCGCCCGCAATGCAGCAAGCTTCGCCGACGCTTCGATCCACGCCTAATCAAAAAACAGCGGATATTGGCGGCACAATGGCGAATCCGCTGGATCAGGTTGCAGCAAATCAGCCAAAGCCCGCCGCGCCTGCGCCCGGCCTGTCTGATCTTTGGGGTAAAGCAGGTGCGGTTCAGCCCTCGCCAAAAGTCGTGACCGCAACGATGGAACAACGTCAGGTATCCGAAGGCGATGGCATTTTGCGCCGCGTATCGTCAGCGGCCGCAGTACTGGTCATGGAACCCGAATCCAACGGACCACCCACGTCTGCCGCGAAACCCACGCCTGCCCCACAACCCGCGCCTGCAACAATGCTGGCCGCAGCTCTCTCTAAGGGGGTGGCCCCAGTCCTTATTTTGCCGCCTCAGGCTGACGCCACGGCCACGCCAATCCCAAGAGGCGCCCACGATATCGCGGACCTGTCTGGGATATCGACCGCAGTGATCCGTGATGTGCCCATCGCTGAAAAAGCGGTAACGGATTTGTCCGTTCAGCCGCAGGCGATTCTTTCGGGGCGGCACCTGCCCTCGCCCACAGTCGGCCCTGCAGACATTGCGCTGGATGACCTCGGTTTGATGCCCGTCTTGCCTGCTGCGCCCGCCAGTTACCCAACGTCGCAACAGGCCGCTTATGACATGCGCATGGCGGAAACTTTGCCGCTAGCCGCTGTTGTACCCCCTTCACCGCCCGCGCTCGCGATGAAGGCAACCATCAACAAGGCAGCGGAAAAGACAGGGGTCGACGGGCCTGCCTTTGCCTCAGAACCTGCCCCGGCCAAGGGCGCGGATGACGATGTTGATCGCGCCAAAGACGATCCAATCGACAAAACCTCGGGGCTTTCGACCACCTATCAGCGTCCAGATCCAACCCCTGCGGCGGACGACGGTCAAAAGATGTCGCCCGCTGGTGATGATCAGATCCAACCAGCCCAAGGTGTGGCCGCTGGCGAATCGGCGGGTCTTGGGGTGGCCGCGGCGTTCAGCGATCCCGTGCAGGGGCCAGGTTCCATCGCGGCAAAGGAAGGTATCCAGCCCCTTCGCATCACGCCCGAGGCGATCAGCCAACAGGTGGTTCATGTTGTGGTCAGCCACGCCGAAGACAGGGCCGAACTTTTACTGCAACCGGCCGAATTGGGCCGCCTGCGGTTTGAATTCACCCATCGGGGCGATGCCGTTCAAGTCACGATCATGGCAGAACGACCCGAAACAATGGATCTTTTGCGTCGCAACGTGGATCAGCTTTTGGGCGATTTGCGAACGGCCGGATTTTCAGGGTCTGAACTGTCCTTTGGCGCATGGGGGCAAGGCCAAGGTCAGGCCCGCCCATCGGCCATGATGGTTGAAGACCCCGCATCTGACGGGGCGGCGCCCCAACCCATCCTTCCGGTATTTCAACAAACCCCGGTGCCGCGCAGCCGTGCGGGCGGGCTCGATCTTCGACTTTGAAAGGGTCAAATCATGGAAGTTTACACGCCAACGGGCGCCCCACCCGGAACAGTCAAGCAAAGCTCTTCCGGTCAGACTGTCACCTCTGACTACGAGACGTTCTTGGTCATGATGACCACCCAGATCCAGAATCAAGATCCCTTGGATCCGATGGACGCCAATGAATTCGCGGTGCAGTTGGCCACCTTCTCCAGCGTGGAACAGCAGGTCAAGACCAATGAATTGTTGGGCGATATGACCACCTCATTGAACATGTCCAGCATGGCCGACATGGTGGGCTGGATCGGAAACGAGGCCCGGTTTGCGGCCCCCGTTTCCATTGAGGGGGCAGAGCCGATCACGCTGTCGCCCAACCCCGCCTCAGCGGCGGACAAGGCCGTTCTGGTGGTTACAAATGCCGATGGCACAGAAGTGGCGCGGCAGGAAATTCCCGTCTCAACCGCCGATTACGAATGGACACCGGTGGATTCCGAAGGGGTGCCTTTGCCCGACGGAATCTACACCCTCAGTCTTGAAAGCTATAGTGAAGAGACGCTTTTGGGCGAAACTGAAATTGAACATTACGGCATCGTGCAAGAGGTACGGGCAAGCCCCAGCGGCGCAACCTTGCTGTTTGAAGGCGGAGTCGAGGTGCCATCGCTGTATGTCACGGCCCTGCGCGCACCCACCGCAACGACGGCGCAATAAGTCTACAGAACTTGCCCCAAGGCAAAGCCTAGTGCCGCAGCGCCCACAAGGGCAAAGACAAGCCAGCGGCGGCGCGGGCGTGTGCGCAGCTTTGTTTCGGGCGGGGGGGCGGCCTGACGGATCAGCGCGGCCTCGACCAGTTGGGGCAGGCGGGGGCCAAAGCGCGTCAAAACCCGGGCGGCACGGGCCAGATCCCGCAGCGTCGCCAAGGGGCCGATGCTGTGGGCGATATAGGATTCCACGACAGGCCGTGCGGTAGACCAGATGTTGATCTGCGGGTCCAGTTCCCGCGCGACGCCTTCCACCACCACCATGGTGCGCTGCAGCAAGATAAGTTCGGTCCGCGTTTCCATGCCAAACTTTTCAGTCACTTCAAACAGGAACGCCAAAAGGCGGGCCATGGACATGCGCGTGGCATCCATGCCGAAAATCGGCTCTCCGACAGCGCGCAAGGCGCGGCTGAATTCGTCGATATCCCGGTCGGCGGGCACATAGCCCGCTTCAAAATGCACCTCGGCCACCCGGCGATAATCGCGGCTGATAAAGCCCATCAGAATTTCGGCATAGACGCGGCGGGTATATTCATCGATCCGGCCCATGATTCCGAAATCATAGGCGATGATGTCGCCATTTGCGGCCACTTTCAGGTTGCCCTGATGCATATCGCCGTGAAACAGCCCGTCGCGCAGCGCGTGTGACAGAAAAAGACCAAGCACACGTTTGGCCAAGGCGGGGCGGTCATGCCCGGCCGCATCCAAGGCGGCGTTATCGGCCAAAGACAGGCCTTCGGCCCAGTCCAGCGTCATCACACTGCGGCCCGACAGGGCCCAAACCGGTTTTGGAATCTGGAAACCCGCATCGCCCTTGGTGTTGTCGGCAAATTCGCTGGCAGCAGAGCTTTCAAGCCGCAGATCCAATTCGCCCATCACCACGCCTTCGAAATGCGCGATCACTTCGACCGGGCGCAAGCGGCGGGAAAAAGGGGCAAGATAGGCGATGACCTCGGCCGCCAGATAGAAGGCGTCGATGTCGCGGCGAAACGCCCGTTCGATCCCCGGGCGCAGCACTTTGACAGCAACATCGCGGCCGGTCTCCAGCACGCGGGCACGGTGCACCTGCGCGATCGAGGCCGCCGCAACAGGTTCGGAAAATGCACTGAACAGCGATTCCACCGGCGCGCCGATTTCAGCGGCGATCATCGCCTTGGCTTCGGCCATGGGAAAGGGTGGCAGTTTGTCTTGCAGATACTTCAGCTGTTCTGCCAGCACCTCCCCAACGATGTCGGATCTTGTCGAAAGGATCTGGCCGAATTTGATATAGGCCGGACCTAGCGCTGTCAGCGCGCGCGTCAAGGGCGGCAAGGCCGGATCGCCGCGCAGCCCCAAAAAGGTGAAAGGCCAACTGACAGCCCACAGCGCAAGACGCATCCGCGGCGGCGCATCCATCGCCTCAAGCACCACCGTCATCGCCCCCGTGCGCACAAAGGTCGCCCCGGTGCGGATAAGCCGCCAGATGTTGTGTGGTCCGCGCATCAGACCTTCCAGCCGGAATGAAGCGCGGCAATGCCCATCGTCAGGTTCCGATATTTGACCTGCCCAAAGCCGGCCCGGCGGATCATCGCGGCAAAGCTGTCTTGATCGGGAAACTTGCGGATCGATTCCACAAGATACTGATAGCTGTCCCTGTCCCCCGCCACGAGTTGCCCCAGCGCCGGGATCACGTTGAACGAATACAGGTCATAGGCTTTCTGCATCATGTCGTTCGGGATCTGACTGAATTCCAGAACCATCAATCGCCCGCCGGGGCGCAGAACGCGGTAAGCTTCGGTCAGGGCATCGGCGATGCGCGTGACGTTGCGAATGCCAAAGCTGATTGTATAGACGTCAAAGGAATTATCGGCGAAGGGCAGGGCCATCGCATCGCCCACCACCCAGTCAAGCGAGGCTGAAAGGCGTTCGGCGTCGGCGCGTTTTCGGCCCTCGATCAACATCGATTGGGTCATGTCGCAGACCACGGCCTCGGCCGTCTTTGCCCGTTTCAGAAACCGAAAGGCGACATCGCCGGTGCCGCCAGCCACATCCAGCAGCCTTTGGCCGGGGCGCGGCGCCAGCCAATCCATCATCGCGTCTTTCCAGACCCGGTGGATGCCCATCGACATCAGATCGTTCATGATGTCGTATTTGCTGGCAACGCGGGTAAAGACCCCGTGCACCATGCCGGCCTTGTCCGCTTCTGGAACGGTTTGAAAGCCGAAATGCGTTGTGTTCTGGTCGGTCATTTTGGCTTGCCGTTCTTGCTGTGACGTCACCTTATAGGCATAAGGCCCTGCGGCCTCAACCTGTGGAAAGGTCACATGCCAGAACTGCCCGAAGTTGAGACGGTACGCCGGGGCCTTTTGCCCGTGATGGAGGGCAAGGTCATCGCCGTGACCGATGTCAATTTTTCCGGGTTGCGCTGGCCCTTCCCGCCGCGCATGGCCGAACGGCTGTCGAATGTGCGGGTTCTGGGGCTGCGGCGGCGGTCGAAATACATTCTGGTCGATCTGTCGAGTGATGAGACATTGTTGATTCATCTTGGCATGTCGGGGCGCATGCTGATTTCTGGCCAGATGATCGGCACCTTTGTGCACGACCATCCCGCGCCGCAAAAGCATGACCATGTGGTGATGACCATGGAAGATGGCGCACGGATCACCTTCAACGACGCCCGCCGTTTTGGCGCAATGGACCTGATGGCAACGGCCAGGGCCGACGCGCATCCCCTGCTGGCGGACCTTGGCCCTGAACCATTGGGAAATGGGTTTGGCGAATCCTATCTGGCGGCGCGTCTGAACGGGCGCAAAACGCCCATCAAATCGGCCCTGCTGGATCAGCGCAACCTTGCAGGTCTTGGGAATATTTATGTCTGCGAAGTGTTGTTTCGGGCCGGGCTGCACCCTGCGCGGCTGGCGGGCGATCTGACCCGGGCACAAATTGCCGCCTTGGTGCCCCTGATCCGCGAGGTTCTGTCCGAAGCGATTGCTGCAGGCGGATCTTCTTTAAGGGACTATCGGCAGGCCGATGGAGAGTTGGGTTATTTTCAACATACCTTTCGCGTCTATGGCCGCGAGGGGGAAATCTGCACCACCCCCGGATGCGGAACCAGCATTGAACGCATCGTTCAATCCGGGCGGTCAAGTTTCTTCTGCCCCCAATGCCAAGCCTAGGCCAAGCACCAAAGCCTTGATAAGAAGGCGGTGAAAAGCAGGGGCGCGCACCATGACCTATGACACCATCTTGACCGAAACCCCCGCATCGGGCGTTTTGCTGATCCGGCTGAACCGTCCGGCCGTCTTGAATGCGCTGAACGGGCAGGTGATGCGCGATGTGGCAGCGGCCCTGCAGTCGGCTGATGCCGATCCGGCTGTGCGCGCGATCATCCTGACGGGGTCGGAAAAGGCCTTTGCGGCCGGGGCCGATATCGCCGAGATGGCTGGCCAAGATTTTGCCGACGCCTTCCTGTCTGACAGTTTCGGCCCCGAGGCCGAGGCGATTGCGCGGGTCCGCAAGCCGATCATTGCGGCCGTTGCCGGCTATGCCCTTGGCGGCGGGTGCGAGCTTGCCATGATGTGCGATTTCATTCTTGCCGCCGAATCGGCCCGTTTTGGCCAGCCCGAGGTGAACCTTGGAATCGTCGCGGGAATGGGCGGCACGCAGCGGCTGACCCGCGCCATCGGCAAAGCCAAAGCGATGGAGATGAACCTGACAGGCCGATTGATGGACGCGGCCGAAGCCGAGCGGTCCGGTCTTGTGGCCCGGGTTGTGCCGAATGATCAGCTTCTGCCCGAAGCGATCAAATCGGCCCAAGCCATTGCCGCCAAGTCGGCCATAACCGTGCGGGCGGTGAAGGAATCGGTGAACCGGGCCGCCGAAACCACACTGCGCGAGGGCCTTTTGTTTGAACGGCGCTTGTTTCACGCGCTGTTTTCAACCCAAGACCAGAAAGAAGGCATGCGAGCCTTTTTGGCCAAGCGCCCGGCCGCGTTCAAAGACCGCTGATTCTGGGTTCCCTTTGCGGAACATATCCCCTATACGCCCCGATTACATGCGCGTGGGCCCGCTTAAGGCAAGAATCATTCCCCTCCACAAGGGCGGGGGCCTTTGGTCTTTCGTGCAACCTGTATGCAACTGAAAAAGACCCAAGGAAAAGAAGCCCATGGCAAATACTGAACAGTCCAAAAAGCGCGCACGCCAGTCCGAAGCGCGCTATGCCGTCAACAAAGCCCGTCGTTCGCGCATCCGCACCTTCCTGCGCAAAGTCGAAGAAGCCATTGCTTCGGGTGACGCTGCTGCTGCTGCGCTGGCCCTGAAAAACGCCCAGCCAGAACTGGCGCGCGGTGTGACCAAAGGCATCATGCACAAGAACACTGTGTCTCGGAAAATTTCGCGTCTGGCGTCGCGCGTCAAAGGCGTCGTTAAGGCATAGTCTTCCTAAGCTGTTGAATTTAAGGGTCTATACCAAGGTATAGGCCCTTTTTTGTTCTTTGATCTACCTGCCAAACGGGATGGCGTTGCGCTTTTGCACGGGCCAAAAGATTCGCGGCACCAATTTCATGTCAAGCGCGTTGTTCAGTTGCGCGGCCTTCCTAACCCTTGCTAACTTAGCCAGACGATTCATGTCGACCAGGGGGACAGGGGCGAATCTGCAGAACCAAAAGGCCATCGCATCTGCTGCCAGCGGTGATGGGCAAAGAAAATGGATCTGTGGGTTGGCCAGGGTGTGTGATCATCAGAAACTGTGTGACGGCAAAGGCCATCAGACAGTCGTGATTGTTCGCATATATCCAAGTGCGATTCGGCTTTTGCCGGGTCATACGTTTGTCTGATGCCTTCTTGGCCGACACTTGTGCAAATGTACCAGTTTCAAAAGTAAATCGCCGTTCGGCGCGGCAAGATATATAAATGGCATAGATAATGACAAACGACGTTTGGGGACAGACCAAGGAAGAACTTGCCGGACGTGTGGGCAAGAATAACTACGTGACTTGGATTGAGCCCCTGCGCATGCGCGGTCTGGAAAAAGGCGTCGCGCATTTCGAAGTGCCGACCAGCTTTTTTGCCAATTGGGTCCAGCGCAACTTTTCCGAACAGATCATGGGGCATTTGAACGGCAAGGGTCATGAGGTGTCTCGGGTCGAATTTTCCGTTCTGACCCCGGCCCACCCTGTATCCGCCGCCGCGCGGACCCAATCGACAGCTACCCGGTCCGTGCCACGCACGGGGCGCATACGCCCGGCGTCAGCGGACGAGCCTTTGCCCGGCGCGGCCTTGGATAGTCGCTTTACCTTTGACAGTTTCGTGGTCGGCAAACCGAACGAGTTGGCTTACGCCGCCGCGCGCCGCGTGGCCGAAGGCGGCCCGGTGTCGTTCAACCCGTTGTTTCTTTACGGCGGTGTCGGTCTTGGTAAGACACACCTGATGCACGCCATTGCGCATGAACTGCAGGCCCGCCAACCGCAGCTTCGGGTGCTGTATCTGTCGGCGGAACAGTTCATGTACCGCTTTGTGCAGGCCCTGCGGGAACAGCAGATCATGGATTTCAAGGAAATCTTCCGATCGGTGGATGTCCTTATGGTGGACGATGTGCAATTCATCGCGGGAAAAGACAGCACCCAAGAGGAATTCTTTCACACCTTCAACGCGCTTGTGGATCAAAACAAGCAGATCGTGATTTCGGCTGACCGCGCCCCCGGAGAGATCAAGGGACTTGAGGACCGGATTCAATCGCGTTTGCAATGCGGATTGGTCGTGGATCTGCATCCCACAGACTATGAACTGCGTCTTGGGATCTTGCAAAAGAAGGCCGAATTTTATCGCCAGCAGTACAAGGGGCTGGAAATCGCGGCCGGCGTACTGGAGTTTTTGGCGCTGCGGATCACCACAAATGTGCGCGTACTGGAAGGGGCCCTGACGCGTCTGTTCGCCTTTGCCTCGTTAGTGGGCCGCGAGATTTCGTTGGAACTGACGCAGGACTGTTTGGCCGATATTCTGCGCGCCTCGGACCGCAAGCTGACGATCGAGGAAATTCAGCGCAAGGTGGCCGAGCATTACAATATTCGCCTGTCCGATATGATCGGACCAAAGCGGCTGCGCAACATCGCCCGGCCCCGGCAGGTGGCGATGTATCTGGCCAAACAGCTGACGCCGCGATCGTTGCCGGAAATCGGCCGTCGTTTCGGCGGGCGCGATCATACGACCATCATGCACGGCGTGCGCAAGATTGAAGAGCTGATGGCGACCGACAGCCAGCTCAGTGACGATCTTTTGCTGCTTCGGCGGCTGCTTCAGGCCTGAATTCTACAAAAAACGCTTGGCTTACAGCGGAAAACCGCTAGTTTCGACGTCCCGACATTGGCCTGATACAGGGCTTTTCGGTGCCGTCAAAGGAATGGAACGATGAAGCTTTCGATCGAACGTGCAACGCTGCTAAAGGCGCTGGCTCAGGCCCAATCGGTGGTGGAACGGCGCAATACGATTCCGATTTTGGCCAATGTGCTGATCGAAGCAGACGGCGCTCAGGTGTCCTTTCGGGCCACCGATCTGGATATCGAAGTGGTCGACCGCGCCCCTGCCATGGTGGAACGGGCCGGGGCAACCACGGTTTCGGCGGTGATGTTGCACGAGATTGTCCGCAAATTGCCGGACGGCGCCCTTGTCAGCCTGATCGAGGATGCGGCCAGTGGGCGGCTGACGATCATGGCGGGCCGGTCAACCTTCAGCTTGGCCACGCTGCCGCGTGAAGATTTTCCTGTGATGGCAAGTTCGGAATATTCATCGAATTTCAGCGCCAAGGCGAATGTACTACGGCGGCTATTCGACAAGGCAAAATTTGCCATTTCGACCGAAGAGACGCGGTACTATCTGAACGGCGTGTACATGCATGTATCGACCGGCGAGGACGGACCCGTTCTGCGCTGTGTGGCGACAGATGGCCACCGTTTGGCCCGCATCGATGCACCGCTGCCCGAGGGCGCGCAGGGGATGCCTGGGGTGATTGTGCCGCGCAAAACGGTCGGAGAGTTGCGCAAGTTGCTGGATGATGACGATGCCACGATTGCGGTTTCGGTGTCAGAGACCAAGGTGCGATTTGCCACGCCCGCCATTCAGCTCACCTCAAAGGTGATCGATGGAACCTTCCCCGATTACACCCGTGTGATCCCGACCGGAAACACCCGGCGGCTGGAAGTGGACGCCACCGAATTTGCCAAGGCGGTTGACCGGGTTGCAACCGTGTCCTCCGAACGCAGCCGGGCGGTCAAGCTGTCGCTGGACGAAGATCGTCTTGTGCTGTCGGTCAATGCCCCCGATTCCGGCGCGGCCGAGGAAGAGCTTGCCGTCGCCTATGGCGACGAGCGTTTGGAGATTGGGTTCAACGCCAAGTATCTTTTGGAAATCGCCTCTCAGGTTGATCGGGAAAACGCGGTGTTTCTGTTCAACTCGTCTGGCGATCCAACACTGATGCGCGAAGGCAATGACATGAGCGCGGTCTACGTTGTGATGCCGATGCGCGTTTGATCGGCCGCAGGGGCAATCGTGCACCCCGGTTGCGATGCGTCCCGCGCCGCCATGTGACAAATAAAGAGGGTTCGCGGTGAGTGGGCTTGCCATTACATCGCTGGTTCTAAGTCATTTTCGCAGCCACAAGGCGGCGCAGATTTCTTTTGATGGCCGTCCGGTGGCCATCGTCGGGCCAAACGGGGCCGGAAAGACCAATATTCTGGAAGCGGTTTCCTTGTTGTCGCCGGGGCGCGGTTTGCGCCGGGCGGCTGCAGAGGATTTTGCGCGCCGCCCCGAGGCGCTGGGCTGGCGGGTGACAGCGCAAATCCAAGGGTTGGTTGCAGAACATCAGGTGGAGACCGGCGCGCAGCCCGGCGAGGCGCGCAGTGTGCGGATCGACGGAAAGGTCAGCACTCAGGTCGGGCTGGCGCGGATCACGCGGGTGCTGTGGCTTGTCCCCGCCATGGACCGACTTTGGATCGAAGCTGCCGAAGGGCGGCGGCGGTTTTTGGACCGCATGACGCTGTCCTTCCACCCCGACCACGCCGAGGCGGTTCTGGCTTATGACAGGGCGATGCGGGACCGAAACCGTCTTTTGAAAGACGAAGTGACCGACGCGCGCTGGTATTCTGCCTTGGAAGGCGCAATGGCCGAGGCGGGCCAGCAGATTATGAACAATCGTTTGTCTGCCGTCTCACGGCTTGCCGCGGCGCAAATGGCGTCCGCGTCAGAGTTTCCCCGGGCCGATCTTTCCCTCACAGGACCCGAGGGCGAAGACGAGGTGCCCGCCGACCAACTGGCGCAGGTCTGGGCCGATGGGCGCAGGCGCGATATGGCCGCCGGGCGCACCCTTGCGGGGCCGCACCGGGCGGATTTGCGCGCCCATTATGCCGCGAAATCCGTTCCGGCCGAACAATGTTCCACGGGCGAACAAAAGGCCCTCCTGATTTCGCTGATCTTGTCGAATGCGCGGGCCCTTTTGGCTGATCTGGGCCGCGCACCGGTGCTTTTGTTGGATGAGGTGGCGGCCCATCTGGATGAAGATCGCCGTGCCGCCTTGTACGACGAGATTTGCGGCCTTGGCGCTCAGGCCCTGATGACCGGGACCGAAAGCAGTCTGTTCAGCGCCCTTGGGCCGCGGGCGCAAGTGATCAAGGTCATGGATGATGGTACAGGATCGAGGACACTATGACAGAGGTGCAGCGGGTAACATTGATCACCTTGGGTGTTGAAGATTTGGCGGCCGCGCGCGCCTTTTATGCTCGGCTGGGATGGGCCGAGGGTGATGGCAGCCCCGGCGTTGCCTTCTTTCAGATGCAGGGGCAGGTTCTGGGCCTGTTCGGGCGCGGCGATCTGGCAAAAGATCAAGGGCGGCCCGGCGCAGATTTGGGCACCGGGGCCGTGACCTTGGCGCAAAACTTTGCCACCACCGCCGAGGTGGATGCCGCCTTTGCAGCGGCGCTTGCAGCCGGGGCGACGGCGCTGAAAGCGCCCGAACCTGTGTTCTGGGGCGGGTATTCCGGATACTGGGCCGATCCAGACGGCCACGTTTGGGAAGTGGCCATGAACCCCTTCTGGACGCTGAAACCTGATGGGCGGCTTGTCCTTCCGCGGCAAATCGAAAAGATCGCCGAAACAGACCTGACGGCCGCCGACGAGGCGCAGATTGCCGCGCTGCTTTTGCGCGCCTTTGGCGACGATTTTAACGGCCGCAGCTTTTATCGCACGCGTCATCATCTGCGTCTGGTCTTGCGCGACGCGGGGCAAATCGTGGCCCATCTGGCCGTTCAACTGCGGGCCGTACGGCTGGGTGGGCGGCTTTTGACAGTGGCCACCCTGTGCGAAGTTGCCAGCCATCCCGACCACCGCGGCAAGGGTCTGGCGGGCCAGTTGTTGCGCGCGGCCATAGTCGAGGCCAAAAGGGCGCGGGCCGACTTCTTTTTGCTGTTTGGCACGGCCGGGCTTTATGGCGCGGCGGGCTTTGAACGGGCAGCCAACCCGTTGATCTACGTGCAGATGGACGATGCCAAAACCGGCGAGATCCGGCACGAGCAGGCCGAACAGTTGCAAGTCCTTGCCCTGACGGCGCAGCCATGGGATTCAGCGGCCGACCTGGATCTGTTGGGGGCCCTGTTCTGACGATGACGATCTCTGGATATCAGCTTTTCTTGTATGCGCTGGGCATGGCGGGCCTTTGGGTGGTCCCCGGCCCGGTCTGGGTCGCGTTAACGGCGCGCGCCCTGTCGGGGGGCTTTGCGGCAGCCTGGCCGCTGGCCGTCGGCGTTGCCTTGGGCGATCTTGTTTGGCCCTTGGCGGCGATCTTGGGGCTGTCTTGGGTAGAAAGCCTTTATGGGGATGTGCTGTCGGTGCTGCGATGGGTCGCGGCGGTGGTATTTCTGGCCATGGGCGTGATGTTGCTGCGCAAGCCCACAGGACCGATGAGCGCCGACAGCCGGCTGACAAAGCCGGGCCTTTGGGCGGGGTTTTCGGTGGGCGTGGCAGCCGTGATCGGAAACCCGAAGGCGATCTTGTTCTACATGGGGGCCCTGCCGGGGTTCTTTACCTTGGGCGCTTTGACGCCGGTGGATATCGCCCTGATCATCGGGGTTTCGGCGCTGATCCCCATGGCGGGAAATCTGGCCTTGGCCCTGTTCCTGGACCGCGCCCGCGCGCTGCTGTCCAGTCCGCAAAGTGTTCGGCGTTTGAACGTGATTTCGGGCAGTCTGCTGATCGCCGTGGGGCTGGTTATTCCCTTTCTCTGACCCCCAAATATTGTGTCAAAGGGGTGACAATCCCCCCCAAAACCGCTATAAATCGCGTGTAGTAAAAGGGATAATTCACCTATGGCCATCGAGCCCAAGAAGCCGGAAAGCTACGGCGCCGATTCCATCAAAGTTCTCAAAGGCTTAGAGGCGGTGCGCAAGCGCCCCGGCATGTATATTGGCGACACCGACGATGGCTCGGGTTTGCACCACATGGTGTATGAAGTGGTCGATAACGGCATTGACGAAGCCTTGGCCGGACATGCCACCGCCGTGACGGTGATCATCCATGCCGACGACTCTGTTTCGGTGCGCGACAACGGCCGCGGAATTCCGGTGGACATTCACCAAGAAGAAGGTGTTTCGGCCGCAGAAGTGATCATGACGCAGCTGCACGCGGGCGGAAAGTTCAACAACACCGACGACAGCGGCAACGCATACAAAGTATCTGGCGGCTTGCATGGTGTGGGTGTTTCCGTGGTCAATGCGCTGTCGGAATGGCTGGAACTGACCGTCTGGCGCGACGATACCGAATACCGCGCCCGCTTTGAACACGGCGACTGCGTTGTGCACGTGCACGAAGTGGGCCCGGCGCCGGGCATGCGCGGCACCCAAGTGCGGTTCTTGGCCAGCGCCAAATCGAATATCCCTGAAGGCACGTTTTCCAACCTTGAATACAGTTTCAAGACGCTGGAAAATCGCCTGCGTGAATTGGCCTTTCTGAATTCTGGCGTGCGCATCATCGTCGAAGATCACCGGCACGCCGAACCGCTGCGCAGCGAGTTGTTCTATGAAGGCGGCGTGCGGGAATACGTCAAATACCTCGATCGGTCCAAGACATCGATCATGGCCGAACCGATCTATATGATCGGGGAGCGCGCGGGAATCACCGTTGAAGTCGCGATGTGGTGGAACGACAGCTACAACGAAATGGTGCTGCCCTTCACCAACAACATCCCCCAGCGCGATGGCGGCACCCATATGGCGGGCTTTCGCGGGGCCCTGACGCGAACGATCAACGCCTATGCGCAAACCAGCGGCATCGCGAAAAAGGAAAAGATCGATTTCACGGGCGATGACGCGCGGGAAGGGCTGACCTGCGTCTTGTCGGTCAAGGTGCCGGATCCGAA
>CANHLE010000062.1 GCA_947461435.1 Paracoccaceae bacterium
CTGGTCATCGACGGGGGCACCAGTGAACATATCTTCCATATCGGAACCGCCTTGGACACCTGTCACCAGCTTTTGAAACCGGGCGGTGTGGTCATGAGTTTTGTGTCTTGCGATGGCTGGTTCGGGCACGGGTTTTTTCAAACCGGCCCAGATGTGCCCTGGCGCTATTGGCACCACGCGCGCGGATATCAGATGCTGGAAGTGTCGATCGTGAACCGGAAGGTTCCGGACAAGATCATCTCGATAACCGACCCGACGGGCAAACCCCGGGGGGGCGAGTTGGCCCTGTCGGGGCCCCATCTTATGCTTTACGCCGCGCGGCGGCCCTTGGTGGATCCGCCCTACCAGATTCCGATCCAAAGTCATTATGTGGATTCCTGACATGCCAAAAGCCTTGAAAAAAAAGCCGGAATCAGCCGAACCGTCCGATCCGGCCGCCCCAAAGTCGGCCGCTGAGATAAAGGCAGAGACCCTGATCCGCCGGGCCCGCCGAAACATGCGAAAGGCGGGGGCGCATGGGTTTTTGGCGGGCGTCTGCGCCATGCTGCGCCCCGGCGATCTGGTGATGGACTGCGGCGCGAACATGGGGGTGATAACGGCAATTCTGGCGGCAACGGGGGCCGATGTGATTGCCTATGAGCCTGATCCTTATACCTTTGAAAAACTGCAGGAAAAATTCTCTGGCGTGGCCAATGTCACCTTGGTCAATGCCGCCGTCGGAGTGGGATCGGGTACCGTTCGGCTGATGCGGGCCAACAACTTTGCCACTAATCCCGCCGGGGCCTCTGTCAGCAGCACCATTCTGGACGGCGGACGCCGGATCGATGCGGAAAACGCGGTCGAGGTGCCCCTTGTCGATTTTCCGCAGCTGGTGCGGGACATGGCGGCGCAGCGCGGCGGGATATCCTTCGTGAAAATGGACATCGAAGGGGCTGAACTGGAGATTTTGGAACAGATGGATGCCGACGATCTGTTCCAACATGTGCGCTGCCTTGTGGCGGAAACACATGAAAAGAAGTTTGCCGATCTACGCGGGCGGTACAAATCTTTGCGCGAGAGCTTTTCGCAGAAATATCCCGCAGGGCGTGTGAATCTTGATTGGATTTGAGTCTTTTTTGTGGCACCAGAGTCGGTATGCGTGGGGGCGCATTGAGATTCTGGTGACATATGGAACGGCGCTGGCAGGATTTTGTCGCAAACCAAGAAGTATTGGTTGCCATGAGATTTTCCTATTTCGGAAAATCGGGCTGGCAAGGCGATGCCTCCAAGCACAAGGACATGCTGTTTAAGCCGCAGCGTCTGGCGCTTCGGTTGGCGATGCTGGAAAGCTTGGCGATCCCGTCGCTTGCGGCGCAAAGTGACCAGAATTTTCACCTGATGATCTTGTGCAGCGAAGATTTGCCCGCCGCGGCCCTGGACAGCCTGACGCAGGTCTGCGCCGGCACGCTGGCGCACGAAAAGTATTCGATCTGTCCGCGTCCGTTTGGGGCTTCGCATACGTTTTTGACCAAGTTCCTGAAACGCCGCTATGGGCTTGGGCAGGTGATCCAGACGGTTTTGGACGACGATGATGCCTTTGCGAGCAATTTGATCGCCCGAATTCGGGAAGAATTATCGGCGATGCCCGAACCGCAAGATGAAACCGTACCGCAGTTTGTCTCTTTCATCGATGGTTTTGGTCTGGATCTGAAGGATCGCGAGACGGGGAATTTCTCTTTGTATTCGCATCGTTATCCATTCGTGAATCTTGGATTGACCATGGTTGGACCGTCGGGGGGCAAAAACCTTTTCTCCATTCGTCATCGCAAAGTGCCGGCCCAAGGAAACGCCAAACTGGTCAAGGGCAGCCCGATGTTCGTGCGCACCTTGCATGGGCTGAATGATTCCCGCGCCTGCGTGACGGAGCGCTGGAGGCCGATGCAGAACTGGCGGACCGATCCGAAGATTTCTGACCGTTTTCCGTTTTTGGGGGCCATTTAGGGCTTTACCCGGTCTGGGTGGGCTGCGGCCACTTCTGGAAGGGCGCGCAGACGCTGCATGATCGCGGCGATGCGCGGAAGCGAGGCCAGATCAAGGCCCGCGCGTTCGTAGTTATAGATCTGCGGCACAAGGTTAAGATCTGCCATGCTGACGCTGTCGCCATGGCAGTACAGGCCGGTTGCCGGGTGATCCAACATGGTTTCGACAGCGTTCAACCCCTTGATCATATAGTGCCGTACCCAGTCCTCTGATGCGGAATTGAGCGTACTCAATTTACCAATGTGATTGCGAACAGAAAGGTTGCAGATCGGCGCAATTTCCATCGCGATAGCATAAGACAGCGCGCGCACCCGGGCGCGGCCCACCGCATCCTGGGGCAAAAGGCCGCCCTTCTTGTCGTTCAGATATTCAATAATCGCGAGGGATTGCGTCAGGGTTAATCCATCGATCTGAAGTGTTGGCACCAGACCTTGCGGGTTGCGGGCGCGGTTGTCTGCGCCGTGCTGGTCACCTGTGAGAAGGTTAACAGCAACCCGTTCGTACGGCAGGCCCAGAAGGTTCAGCGCAAGGCGCACGCGGTAAGAGGCAGAGGAGCGCCAATAATCATACAAGATGATGGGTGGAGGCTGTGATGTCATGGGGTCTGTCCTTGCAAGGTCGTCAGAGCTTTTCCAAGCGCCTCGGCATTGGGGCCCAGTGATGCCAGAAGTTCGGCCTGATACGCCTCGGCGATGGGGATCAAGCGGGCGTAAAGCGCCGTGCCTTTTTCTGTCAGCCGCATATCCAACAATCGGCGATCATCGAAATGGGCGCGTTTTTCGATCAAGCCGTTCGATTCAAGTTTGGCGGCGGCGCGGCTGACCTTGGTCTTGTCCATATCGACCCGCGCGTGAATTTCGCGCACCGAGACGCCGCCTTCGGCCGCGATATGGGCCAGAACCCGCCATTCGGGAATGGAGAGGCCAAATTCCTTGCGGTAGCGCGTGGAAAATTCGCGGCTGACATGGGCGGCTGCGACGGCAAGCTGATAGGGCAGAAACATCGACAATTGAAAGGACATGGCACACCTTTGCGACTTGGGCAGACCCTGCAATGAAGCGCGGCGCGGCGCAAGCGCACAGCGGGCGTTGACGTGACGCGCGACGCGGGTTAGGGCGCTGTCGCATCTGAGGAGAGCCCCATGGACGAAGCACGGTTTCAGCGGCTGGCGGTGTTGATCACAGGCTCTGCCGCCTTCGCGATGATGGGGGCGGGGCTGTCGTTGTATGGCCCGTCTGTGCTGTCTTATCAGAAATTGTTTTCGCTGACGGCCGGGGATGCCGGATGGGTTCTGTCGGCCCATTGGGTTGGATCGTTGAGCGGGGTTCTGGCCATGTTTCTGTATCCCGGCCGGATTGGGCCAAGGCCGGGATTGTTCTTGTTGGCGGCCGGGGGCGCGCTGTTGGGTCTGGGCTTTTCGTGGGCGCTGACGCTGGTGGGCGCGGCGATCATGGGGCTGGGCTATGGCATGTTGACGGCTGTGTTCAACCCCAAGATCCTTGCCCTTTTTGGGTCCCGGGGACCGGCCATGCTGGCGCTGATCAATGCGATGTTCTCGCTGGGGGCGATCATGGCGCCTTTCGCGTTTTCGCTTGTCACCTCGCATCCGGAACGGTTGTTTGCGCTGATGGGCGGCCTGACCTTTTTGATCTTTCTGGCGGCCGGTCCGGCGGGCCGCACCCAGACCGGCCACGCCGCAGCGGGGACCGGATTTCGCATTCATCTGCCGATTTTAATTCTGGGGGCCTTTGGGATCGGGCTTGAAGTCAGCCTTGTCGGGCTTGGGCCATCGGCGCTGGTCGCGTCGGGAATTGACGAAACGACGGCGGCGCGGCTGCTTTCGGCGTTTTATCTGACATTCCTGTTCGGACGCGTGGCGCTGATCTTTCTGGCAGATCGGTTGCCGGCCTTTGGAATTTTCGTGGTGGGGATGGCGCTGACAAGCCTTGGGCTTTGGGGTTGCGCCCTGATCAGCCCGATCTGGTTCTTTGCGCCCATCGGAATTGCGGCGGGGCTGTTTTTTCCGGGGTTTTATGTGACGGGAACGGCCCTTTTGGGCAATGATCCGCGCGTGTCACCGTTCTTGATCATTGTGGCGCAGATCGGGGCGATGCTGTTGCCGCTGATCTTGGCACAAAGCATCGTCCCGTTTGGCCCGCGTGGGTTCTTTTGGGCAACGGGCGGTCTTACCTTGGGTTTGACGCTGCTGTGTCTGGCCCTGTACCGCCCGATTCAACGCGCCGTCTAAAGCAGACCGCGCGAATAAATCGCCGCGTCACGCGACATTTGGCCGCCGCCCAGAAGCATCCAAATCTGGGCGACCGCGCGCCTTTCGCGGGCCGCATCAACGGCCAAGGACGGGCCATCCTTCAGTTTCAAAACGCGAATTCCATCGATGATTTCTACACTCATGTCACACCCCTTTGAACAGGTACACACCAAGCCCCCACTTGATGGGCCCAGTGTGCCGGGGCGCGGTTAACGACTGCTTAAGACTTCGCGGCGGCTTTGTGGCGTTTGGGCAGAGTTTGAAAGATCACGGATTGGGCTGCAGCAAGGTCCGGCCTTTGGCGGTAAGATCCCAGACCTTGCGCCCTTCGATCACGATGGCCGACAGCGGGCCGCCATAGGCGACCGAGGAATCGATGTTGACCCGGTTGCCATAGTGGGTGGGCCGATCAATGGCGGTATGGCCATGCACGATCAGCGCCCCGTGGTCGCGGGTTTCTTCCAAAAAGGGTTTGCGGATCCAGACCAGATCATCTTCGGTTTGTTGGGCGATGGGCACGCCGGGGCGGATGCCCGCATGGACAAAGACCACCTCACCGCGTTGATGCCAGGTGGGGCGGTTGTCCAGAAAGTCGCGGTGCGCGGCGGGGATGGCTGCCACGGCGTCGGCATGGACTGGGGCCAAGGGACGATCGCCGGGGCTAGCCACCCCATAAGAGGACAAGGTGGCAGCGCCGCCGATCTTTGGATGAAGATAGGACAAATCGGCGCGCAGTCCCGGATCCTGCCACGACGGATCGCGCAGAAAGCCCGTGAACATACGATCATGATTGCCTTTCAGCACAACCCAGTCTGCCCCAGCCGCGATGCCTTGCGACAGATAATCGATCACGCCGCGGCAATTGGGGCCGCGGTCCACCAGATCCCCGACATGGACAATCGGGGCCGGTCCGTGGTTGGCCATATCCCGCGCGATCACCTCGTGTAGATCGACCAGCTTATCAAGGTGGCCGTGGATGTCGCCGATGGCATAGGTCCGCATGGTCGTCTCCGCTGGGGTCTTTGGGCCCGCGCAGACGTAAGAGTGTAGACCATGGGATACAAGAGCGGTTTTCACGGGATGCAGCGCGTGCTAGGATAAATGTGATCGATAACATCATCGGTAAAATTGGCCGGACGTAAAGGGGTAAACGTGATGGAAAGGGCGACGATCGGGCTTGTGGGCCTTGGCACGATGGGGGCCGCGCTGGCGCTGAACATTGCGGAAAAAGGGCACCGAATTGCGGTCTGGAATCGCACTGGCTCTGTCACGACGGCCTTTCATGCGGGCGCTGGGGATCTGGCGGGAAATATCGTACCCACAGACAGTCTTTCAGACCTTGTGGCCGCCATCTCGCCACCCCGCGCCATTATCTTGATGGTTCCGGCCGGTCAGCCGGTGGATGACCAGATTGCACAGCTTCGTCCGCTGATGGGCCCCTTGGATATGATCATCGACGCCGGCAATGCCAATTTTCACGACACGGAGCGGCGCGCAGCGGCGGCGGAGGCGGCGGGTGTTGCCTTTCTTGGCATCGGGGTTTCAGGGGGCGAAGAGGGCGCGCGGCACGGACCATCCATCATGGGGGGTGGGCCAAAGGCGGGTTGGGACAGGGTTGCGCCGGTGCTGCAATCCATCGCGGCGCGGCATGGCGATACCCCGTGCGCTACATGGATGGGGCCGCGCGGGGCCGGGCATTTTGTGAAAACCGTACACAACGGGATCGAATATGCCGATATGCAAATGATCGCCGAGGTGTACGGCGTGATGCGCGATGGATTGGGGCTGTCTGCGCCCGAAATCGCCGAGGTGCTGGAGCGGTGGAACACGGGCATCTTGCGCAGTTATCTGATCGAAATCTCGGGCGCGGTGGCGCGGGCCACGGACCCGCTCAGCGGCGCTGCCATGCTGGATGTCATTGTGGACGCGGCGGGACAAAAGGGCACCGGGCGCTGGACGGCGATCGAGGCGCAGCATCTGGCGGCCCCGGTGCCGGTGATCGAAGCGGCAGTGATGGCCCGCAACGTCTCGGCGCGGCGGGACGAGCGGCGGGCGGGAGAGGCGGCGTTTGGCGCGGGGCCGCAGCGCCTGTCGGTGGATTTGGCGGATCTGGAGGGGGCGATGATTGCGGGCAAGATCCTGTGTTATGCCCAAGGGTTCACCATGCTGGCTGCGGCTTCTGAAACCTATGGCTGGGGCGTGCCCTTGCCAGAATGTGCCAAGGTTTGGCGGGCAGGCTGCATCATCCGGTCAGATATGCTGGATCACATGTCAGCGGCCCTGACCGAGGATCCCGCGCGCAACCTGATCCTTGCCCCGGCCTTTTCGGCGCATTTGAAGGCCCAGCACGGCGCGCTGCGCCGCGTGGTTGCGGCGGCGGCATTGGCCGGTCATGCCATGCCTGCGCTGTCGGCGGGTTTGGCATGGTTCGACCTGATGCGCACGGGGCGCGGCACCGCCAACATGATTCAGGCCCAGCGCGATTTCTTTGGCGCTCATGGGTTTGAGCGGACCGATGGACGGCCCGGCAAGCATGGCCCCTGGGGCGCGCATGGATGACACGCACCCGCAAACGGGCGCAGAAAATTCGGATTCCGCCGCAGGCAAGCCGGGGGATGTGACACCCCCCGGCCTGTGGCCGATCATGCCACGTCGAACTTGAGAGCTTTCACGGCCGTGAACATGCCGGTTGAGTTCAAGGTTTCGACGACCTTGGGGTCAATCGCCTGATCCAGATACAACAGGGCAATCGCATCTTGACCGACGCCGGACCGGCCCAGAGTAAAGTTGGCGATGTTCACGCCGTTCTTGCCCATGGTCATGCCCAGAAGGCCAATGATGCCGGGGACATCCTCGTTCGTGGTATAGAGCATGTGCGCGCCGATTTCGGCATCAATGTTGATGCCCTTGATCTGGATAAAGCGCGGCTTTCCATCTGAAAAGCAGGTGCCCGCGACCGAGCGTTCGCGTTTGTCAGTAACCATGGTGACCTTGACATAGGCATCAAAAACGCCCGATTTGTCTTGTCGGGTGGTCGACACCTGAATGCCGCGTTCTTTGGCCACGATCGGTGCCGAAACCAGATTTACATCGGGGTTGGCCGTTTTCATGACGCCGGCGATGACAGACTGGTTCAGCGCGGCAAGGTTCATTTCCGAGACGCGGCCATCGTAGAGAATGTTGATGGCGCGGATCGGCTCGTCGGTCATCTGGCCGATGAAACTGCCCAGATGGGCGGCCAGTTTGATCCATGGGCCCATGACGGCCGCCTCTTCGGCGGTGACATTTGGCATGTTCAGCGCGTTTTGCACCGCGCCCGACAAAAGGTAATCCGACATCTGTTCGGCCACCTGCAGGGCAACGTTTTCTTGCGCTTCGGTGGTGGCCGCGCCCAGATGCGGGGTGCACACGACGTTCGGATGGCCGAACAGGGCGTTTTCCGTGGCCGGTTCCACCTCGAACACATCAAGGGCTGCGGCGGCGACCTGACCGTTGTTCAGCGCCGCCAGCAGGGCCGCTTCGTCAATCAAACCGCCGCGGGCGCAGTTGATGATGCGCACGCCTTTTTTGGTTTTGGCCAGATTTTCGGCGGACAGGATGTTGCGGGTCTTGTCGGTCAGCGGCACGTGAAGGGTGATGAAATCGGCCCGGGCCAACAGATCATCAAGGTCGACCTTGGTGACGCCCAGCGTTTTGGCCCGCTCGTCCGACAGGAAGGGATCATAGGCGATCACCTTCATTTTCAGGCCCACGGCGCGGTCGCAAACGATGCCGCCGATGTTGCCTGCGCCGATCACGCCGAGGGTCTTGTTGAACAGCTCCACCCCCATGAAGCGGGATTTTTCCCATTTGCCGGCCTGAGTTGAGGCGTTCGCCTCGGGGATCTGGCGCGCCACGGAAAACATCATCGCGATGGCATGTTCGGCCGTGGTGATTGAATTGCCGAACGGCGTGTTCATCACGATCACGCCTTTTTTTGACGCGGCGGGAATATCAACGTTGTCGACCCCAATACCGGCGCGGCCCACCACCTTCAGGTTCGTGGCGGCGGCCAGCAGTTTTTCTGTGACCTTGGTGGCCGAGCGGATGGCAAGACCGTCGTATTGGCTGATCAGTTCGGCAAGCTTGTCTTTGTCCTTGCCGAGTTTGGGCATGTAATCCACCTCAACTCCGCGGTCGCGGAAGATCTGAACGGCGGTTTCGGAAAGTTCATCGGAGACGAGAACGCGGGGGGCCATGAGGATGTCCTTTAAGTTCGGGGGCGGTCTGGCCATCGGCCGACCAACAAATTGGAATGCATTGGAAGGTCGGGCATCCGCCCGACCCCGATCACGATTGCGCGGCGATTTCCGCGTGGAAGGCGTGGGCGATCCACGGCATCAGAGCCGCGACATCGGCGGTTTCGACTGTGGATCCGCACCAGATGCGCAGACCCGCAGGCGCATCGCGGTAGGCCCCGATGTCATAAGCAACACCGGCCTTTTCCAGTCGTTTGGCGACGGCTTTGGCAAAAGCTTCGGCGTCCAAGATGCGCGGATCATGGAATTTCAGACAGACGGATGTGGTTGACGCGATATCAGGCGCGGCAGCCAGATTTTGCAGCCAGGGATTTTGTGCACAAAAATCCCAGACCACCTGCGCATTCGCCGTGGCGCGGCCCACAAGACCCGCCAGCCCGCCGATGGATTGCGCCCATTTAAGCGAGACAAGGTAATCTTCAACCGCCAGCATCGAGGGGGTATTGATGGTTTCGCCGATGAAGATACCCTCGATCAGCTTGCCCTTCGACGTCAGGCGGAAGATTTTCGGCAAGGGCCAGGCGGGTGTGTAGGATTCCAGCCGTTCAACGGCGCGGGGCGACAGGATGATCATGCCATGCGCGCCCTCGCCGCCCAGAACCTTTTGCCATGAAAAGGTGGTGACATCCAGTTTGGACCAGTCCAGTTCCATCGCGAAAGCAGCCGATGTGGCGTCGCAAATCGTCAGGCCGCCACGGGTGGCGGGAATGGCATCGGCATTCGGCAGGCGGCAGCCCGAGGTGGTGCCATTCCAGGTGAAGACGACGTCCTTGTTGAAATCGACGGCGGAAAAATCGACAATCTGGCCATAGGGGGCGAGCGTCACCTTTGCGTCCAGCTTGAGCTGTTTGACGGCATCGGTCACCCAGCCTTCGCCAAAGCTTTCCCAAGCCAGCATTTCGACGGGCCGCGCGCCCAGCATCGTCCACATGGCCATTTCGACCGCGCCGGTATCTGACCCCGGGACAATGCCGATGCGGTAGTCGTCAGGAACGCCCAGAACAGACCGCGTCAGGTCAATCGCCTCGCGCAGCTTGGCCTTGCCGACTGCGGCACGATGAGACCTGCCAAGCGGCGCGTCTGCGAGCATTTGAAGCGAGTATTGGGGGATTTTGGCACAGGGGCCAGAAGAAAAACGCGGATTCGCCGGGCGCAATGCCGGCGCGGTCAGATTCGTCATGGTATCCTCGCAGATAAATGCCCTTCGTTGGGGAAGGGTGTCCCACTGCCGCTCATACGGGCAGGTCCGGGGTGGTGCAAGGGAAAAAAGCGTCGTAAAGCGGCGCATCATTGCACCAAAGCGACGAAACGGACCCATGACATGCTGATTGCCACCCTTCTGACAGATCCCAAAAGGCCGGTGCTTGACCGGGTGACGGTGGAATCCTTGCGCAATGCCTGGGGCGGGGGGGATGCGATTTGGCTGGATCCGGGGATTGCGGCGGAATTTACCTTGGGCGCGATGCCGGCGAACCTGTGGGAGGTTTGGGACGGCTTGCAATCGATGGCGATTGATCTGGTGGTGCAGCCCGCTGAGGGGCGGCGCAAGAAGGTGCTGATCGCGGATATGGACAGCACGATGATCCAGCAGGAATGCATCGACGAATTGGCCGATGTGGCCGGCGTGGGCGCGCATGTGGCCGCGATCACGGCCCGCGCCATGAACGGCGCGCTGGATTTTGAGGCCGCGTTGAACGAACGGGTCGGGCTGCTGGCAGGACTGCCTGAGGCGGCGATCGGCGAGGTGCTGCGCGACAGGATCACCCTGATGCCGGGGGGGGCGGTGCTTTTGGCCACCATGAAAGCGCAGGGCGCGTATACGGCGCTGGTTTCGGGCGGGTTTACCGCCTTTACGGCCGCGATTGCGGATCGGTTGGGGTTTGATGAACACCGGGCGAATACTTTGCTGATGCAAGACGGGGTTTTGACCGGTCAGGTCGCGCGGCCGATTTTGGGAAAGGCTGCAAAGGTGCAGGCGCTGGAAGAAATTTCGGCCCGGTTGGGCGTTTCGGTGGCGCAGGCGCTGGCGGTGGGAGACGGGGCGAATGATCTGGGCATGTTGGGTCTTGCGGGGGCGGGTGTTGCGCTGCATGCAAAGCCCAGGGTGCAGGCCCAATGCGCCTTGCGCGTGAACCACGGCGATCTGACGGCACTTTTGTACATGCAAGGCTATGCCAGAGGCGAATTTGCGCTGTAATCTTGCGCCGGACGGACCGGGTTGACGCGCCGCACCATCGATGGTTTGAGCGATCTGCGGGCAGTCTGAAAGGTTTGTGAACGCATGTTCGAAATATCCACTCATCTTGCGCTGATCCTTGTCTGCGCGGCGTTTCTGGCAGGCTTTGTTGATGCCATTGCGGGCGGCGGCGGGTTGATTACGGTGCCGGTGCTGCTTTTGTGTGGGTTGACGCCCGCCCAAGCGCTGGCCACGAACAAATTGCAGGGCTGCTTTGGGTCAGGCACGGCGGCGGTCACCTATGCGCGGGCGGGGCATGTGCGGCCTTTGGGGCAATGGAAGATGGCGGTTGTGGCCATCATCGCCTCGGCCGCGGGGGCGGTTTTGGCGCTGGCCTTGCCGACCGATCTGCTGCGCGGGGTGATGCCGTTTATTCTGATCGCGGTGGCGCTGTATTTCGGGCTGAAACCCGGCCTGTCCGAAGGCGCGGGCGCGGCGCGTATGGGACCTTTGGTGTTCGGGGCCACGGTGGTGCCGGTGGTGGCGCTGTATGATGGGTTCTTTGGCCCGGGCGCGGGCAGTTTTTACATGCTGGGCTTTGTGCTTTTGGCGGGGCAAGGGATGTTGCAGGCGACGGCGCATACCAAGTTTTTGAACTTTTCGTCGAACCTTGGGTCTTTGATTGTCTTTGCCTTTGGCGGGCATATCCTTTGGGCCTTGGGCCTGTCGATGGCGGCGGCCCAAGTGGGCGGGGCGAGTTTGGGCGCGCGTCTGGCGATGCGGGTGGGGTCGGGGCTGATCCGGCCTTTGCTGGTTGTGGTTTGTCTGGCGCTGGCCGTGCGGCTTCTTTGGCAGACCTACGGCTAAGCCGTCATGCGCCCCAGTCGGCGGCCTGCATTTCGCGCAGGCGGCTTGCGGTGCGTTCGAATTCGAAACTGCCTGAGCCCTCGATGTACAGCCGTTCGGGCACATCTGCCGCCGAGGCGATCAGGCGGACGCGCGCCTCGTACAGGGCGTCAATCAGGGTGACAAAGCGCTTTGCCTCGTTGTAATTCGACGCGGAAAGATGCGGGATATCTTCGAGGATGAGCACTTTGACGGCTGCGGCGATGGCCAGAAAATCGGCCGGACCAAGGGGTTTGGCACAAAGCTCCCAAAAGGAGGCGCGGGCGATGCCATTTGCAAAGTTGGGCAGGTGAAGATCGCGGCCATTGACGGACAGGGTCAAGGTCTGGCCCGGCGCGCCGCCTGTCAGATCGCGCCAGATGGCGGCCAGATCGTCGCGGGCGGCACCGGCGGGGTGAAAATAGCGCTGGGCACCTTGCAAGCGGTGCTGACGATAGTCGGTGGGGGATTCCAAATGCAGGACCTGCAAGCGGTCGTTCAACAGATCGATAAAGGGCAAAAACAGCGCCCGATTCAGGCCGTTAAGATACAGATCTTGCGGCGGACGGTTTGAGGTGGTGACGATGACCACACCGGCCGACATCAGCAAATCGAACAGGCGCCCCACGATCATGGCGTCGGTGATGTCAGAGATCTGCATCTCGTCCAGCGCCAAAAGCCGCAAGGATTGCGCCAATTCCTGCGCGACCGGCACGAGGGCGTCATCTGTGCCGGTTTTGCGCGCCTCGTGCAGGGCGCGGTGGATATCTTGCATGAAGGCGTGAAAATGAACGCGGCGTTTCTGCGTGATCGACAACTTGTCGCAGAAAAGATCCATCAGCATGGACTTGCCGCGCCCGACGCCGCCGTAAAGGTAAATTCCTTTGGGCGGCTGGATGGGCTTGGCGAACAGACCGGCAAAGAGGCCGATCTTTCGGGTGGCATTGGCTTCGAGCCAATCTTTAAGCGATTGAAGAGCGGGCAAGACGGCCCGTTGCGCGGGGTCCGGGCGCAGGGCGCCAGATGCGACAAGGTCGGCGTAGATGGCGTCAAGATCGGCGGTCATGCCCTTTCCTAGCCCTCGGACGGGCTGCGGAAAAGAGGAGATTAGAGCCCTTCGATCAGCTTTTTTGCCGCGTCACGCAGGGGGGCGATGGTTTCTGACAGAAGGGCGATGCGATCAAACCGGGTGGGATCGCGCAGCACCGAGGCGCGCAGGGCCGCGCCAAAGGTTTGGCGCAGTTCCGTTCCGATGTTAAATTTGCAGACCTGCGAGCTTTGGGCAAGACGTTTGCGTTCGGCCGCAGCGATTCCCGACCCCCCGTGCAAAACCAGCGGCAGGCCGGGAACAGCGGCCTCGATCGCACGCAGGGCGGGCCAATCGATCACAGCGTCATGGGCCTGCATCAGATGAACATTGCCAATGGAAATGGCCAGCGCATCAATGCCTGTGGCGGCCAAAGCGGCGGCCTGCGCCGGATCGGTGGGGGTGGAGGCGGCGCCCGCCGCATAGCCGACCATGCCAAGTTCAGCCTCGACCGAGGCACCAGCCCGCCGCGCCAAGGCCACGACGCGTTCGGTTTCGGCGATGTTCTGCGCCAGCGGCAGGGCCGAGCCATCATACATGACGGAGGTGAACCCAAGATCGAGGGCCTGCGCGCAAATCGCGGCGCTTTCGCCATGGTCAAGATGCGCGACGACGGGAACCGAGGCCGCTTCGGCCAAGGTGCGGAACATGGCCGCCATGATTGGCAGAGGGGTATAGGCGCGGCACCCGGGGCCGCATTGCAAGATCACGGGGCGCTGGGCGGCCTGCGCCGCGTCGACGAAGGCGCGCGCATCTTCCCAGCCCAGAACGACAAGGCCGGCCACGGCGCGCCCCGAACGGGGATCCAGCACATCTGACAGGGTTGCGAGGGTCATTTGAACTTGGCGATCATGTCCTTGATGCCGGGGATGGTTTCAATCTGATCGGCATGGGAGGGTTGGAAGTATTGCACCAAGGAGCGTTGGGATTTGCCCGCGAGGATGGTGAAGTAATACATCTGGTAGCCCGGCAAGACGGCAACGGGATGATAGCCCTTGTCCAGACAGATCGTGGAGCCGTCAACGATGTGATAGGCATCGCCCGGCTTTCCGTCTTCCCGTTGCAGCATCTGAAGGCCAGAGCCATGGGGCGGGTTGAACCGGAAATTGTACACCTCGTCATGGTGCGATTCGAGGGGCAAGCGGTCTGTGTCATGCTTGTGGCTGGGAAAACCGGACCAGCCACCCGCGCCGACGGTAAAGAGTTCCGACACCAGAAGACGGCCGACGCGGCCATGGTATTTGGTTCCCAGAATATGTTTGATCTTTCGGTGTGTCTTCGTCTCGTCGCTGCCATATTGGATGGGATCGATATCGGCGGCGCGAATGGCAAAGGGGGACAGTACCGTGTCAAACGCCGCCCCGGCGACGAAAATTTCGGTATCGGTTTGGGCGGTGATCTGGGCCGAGGCGCCGGTGGGGATATAGGCGCCTTCGGGGTCGCCGTCCCAGACATTGGCGTGACGCTGGCCTAGCCCGAGGAAGGTTTCGCCCATCACCGATATGTCGATGGTGCCCGTGGCGGGGACGATGCAGGTTTCATAGCCCGCCACGACAGAGGTGAAGGTTTGCCCCGCGCGCAGATGAACGATGTTGAAGTAGCAAAGGGGAACCACAGGGTGGTTTTCGCCAACGATGGCGCGGTTTTGATTGTCGAAGGGCGCTATGTGCATGGGGTTTCCCGTGTGTTGGCCAAAAAGCGGTCAAGCTCTGGCGTGGTGGGGCTGGCCGGGGCGCAGCCAAAGCCTGCAACGATCATCGCGGCGGTGGCCGCGCCGCGCCGCACGGCGGCATCCAATGCGTGGCCCTGCGCAAGACCGGCCAGCAAACCGCCCATGAACCCATCGCCCGCGCCCATGGGTTTGAGCGCGGTGACCGGGAAGATGCCGGTGGAAATGGCAAAGCTTTCGGTGAAAGTGACAGAGCCCTTTGCCCCCCGTTTGTACACCGAAAAGAGAGCGCGGGCCGAAAGGCTGCGCGCAAAAGCCTCGCCGCCCTCATATGATCCGGCGAGCAGGCCGAATTCATCGTCATTGCCGATGACGATATCGCAGGCGCGGGCAAACTCGGCGCACAGGCTGCGGGCTTGATCGGCGGAGTCCCAGGAATAGGCGCGGTGATCAATGTCAAACACGACCAGCGCGCCTGCCGCCTTTGCCGCGTGCAGGGCGGCCCAGGCGGCGCTGCGCGAGGGATCGCGGGCCAAGGCGGTTCCTGTCACGATCAGGGCAGCGGCCCCATCAAAATCGGCCTGGGGGATGTCATCCTCGCACAGCGCGAAGTCGGCGGCGCCGTTTCGGTACAAAACGACCTGCGTGTTGGTTTGTGTGGTTTCGGTCACGGCAAGCGACGTGCGCATTTCGCCGGATTGGTCGGTGATCAGGGCGCAATCGACGCCATAGCGAGCCAGTTCTTCGCGGCAGTACCGGCCGACCGCATCGGCCGAGACGCGGGACAACAGGGCGGCGCTGGCCCCTTGGCGTGCCAAGGCCACCGCGATATTGCCCGCCGATCCACCGATGGCGGCGCGAAAGGTTTGGGCCTGATGGACAGGTGTGCCAATCGGATCGGCGTAAAGATCCATGCCAACGCGTCCCAAGACCACAAAGCGGTTCTTGCGCAGTCTTTGCCATAGCCTTTGCATCGTACCGCTCCTTGCCCATTGACCGCAGAGTCGGGGCAGGTTACCGTTTTTGCAACCGGTTGCAAACTTTTTCACAAAAGGCCCTCCATGCGCGACATTGGCATCGGAATTGTTGGTGGCGGCTACATGGGCAAGGCCCATGCGGTGGCCATGTTGGCGGTGGGGGCTGTGTTCGGCACGGCCTTGCGGCCCAAACTGCAGATGGTCTGTGCCACCTCGCAGGCCAGCGCAGATCGGTACCGGGCGGATTACGGATTTGCCCGGGCGACGACCGATTGGCGTGTGCTGCTGGCCGACCCGATGGTGGAGGCGATCGTGATCGCCTCGCCGCAGGAAACCCACCGCGAGATCGCCTTGGCGGCCTTTGCCGCCGGCAAGCCGGTGCTGTGCGAAAAGCCGCTGGGCGCGTCATTGGCCGATGCCGAAGCAATGACGGCGGCGGCCGAGGCCAGCGGTTTGGCCAATATGGTGGGGTTCAACTATATTCGCACGCCGGCATCGCAATTTGCGCGCCGTTTGGTGGCGGATGGGGTGATCGGGCGGGTTGTGTGGTTTCGCGGCGAGCATACCGAAGATTTTGACGCGGATGCCAGCCAGCCGGCGCGCTGGCGGAATTTTGGCACGGCGAATGGCACCATGGGCGATCTGTCGCCGCATATGATCAATGCGGCGCTGGCGTTAATCGGGCCGATTGCCACGCTGGTGGCCGATGTCCAGACGGTGCATGACACCCGGCCGGGGCCCAGCGGGCCGGTGGCCGTGACCAATGATGATCAGGCGCAATTCTTGTGCCGCTTCGCGGGGGGGGCGATGGGGCATTTGATGTTCAGCCGCGTCGCCCACGGCCGCAAGATGGGCTATGCCTATGAGATCACCGGCACAACCGGAGCCATCCGGTTTGATCAGGAAGACCAGAACGCGATCTGGCTGTACAAGGCCGAGGGGCCGCCCGCGGAGCGCGGGTTTCGCAAGGTGCTGACGGGGCCACTGCATCCGGATTATCTGCCGTTTTGTCAGGGCCCGGGCCATGGCACCGGATATCAGGACCAGATCATCATTGAAGCGCGCGATTTTCTGCGCGCGGTTGAGACGGGTCAGCCGGTTTGGCCGACCTTTCGCGATGGTCTTGCGGTGGCGCGTGTCATTGAGGCGGCGCGGCAATCACATGAAACGAAGGCATGGGTAGAGGTGGACAGATGATCCAGATTGGAAATGCGCCCTGTTCCTGGGGTGTGGAGTTTGCGGATGATCCGCGCAATCCATCCTGGCGGCGGGTTTTGGCCGAGGCGGCCGAGGCGGGATACCGCGGGATCGAACTTGGCCCCGTGGGGTTCATGCCCGAAGATCCGGCGCTTTTGGGCGAGGGATTGGCCGAACATGGGCTGACGCTGATCGGCGGGGTTGTGTTTCGGCCGTTTCACGACCCGGCGGCCTGGGAAGAATTGCAAGATGCGGCGCGGCGGACGTGCCGGGCGCTGGTCAGCCACGGGGCGCGGCATCTGGTGCTGATCGACAGCATTTCACCGCGGCGTGCGCCGACGGCAGGACGCGCGCGCGAAGCCGAGCAAATGGACAAGGCCGAGTGGACCGCCTTTGCGGGTCGATTCCGCGAGATTGCCAAGATGGGCGCAGATCATGGCCTGACGGTGGGGGTTCATGCCCATGCGGCGGGCTTTATGGATTTCGAACCCGAGTTGGAACGGCTTTTGGAAGAGGTTGACGAAAGCCTTTTGAAGATCTGCTTTGACACGGGGCACCATTCCTATGCCGGGTTCGACCCGGTGGCTTTTATGCGCCGTCATATCCAGCGGATCAGCTATATGCACTTCAAGGATATCGATCCGGCCGTGAAGGCGCGGGCGATTGCGAACCGGACCGGATTTTATGACGCCTGTGCGCAGGGGATCTTTTGCAATCTGGGCAAGGGTGATGTGGATTTCGCCGCTGTGCGGCAGGTCTTGCTGGAAAATGGCTATGATGGCTGGTGCACGGTGGAGCAGGATTGCGATCCGGCAGGGCCGACAAAGCCCGTCGAGGACGCGGCGGCGAACCGCGCCTTTTTGTCAACAATCGGCTTTTGAGGGGATAAGATGCGGTTGAACTGGGGAATGATCGGCGGCGGTGACGGCAGCCAAATCGGCCCGGCGCACAGGATTGCGGCCGGAATGGACGGGCTGTTCACCTTTGCAGCGGGGGCGCTGGACGTGGATCCGGCCAAGGGCCGAGACTTTGCGCAGCGCTTGGGCGTGTCGGCTGACCGGGCGTACGGCGATTGGCGAGAGATGCTGGCGGGCGAGAGGGACCGGGCAGACCGGGTGGATCTGGTCACGGTGGCCACGCCCAATTCGACGCATTACGAGATTTCGAAGGCGTTTCTTGAGGCCGGGTTTCACGTTCTGGTCGAAAAACCCATGACGGTAAGTGTGGAGCAGGCCGAAGATCTGGTGCGGACGGCAAAAGCCGCCGGGCGGATTTGCGCCGTCAACTATGGCTATACCGGCTATGCGCTGGTGCGGCATATGCGGGCCATGGTGGCGCGGGGCGATCTGGGCCGCGTGCGGTTGGTTGTGGCAGAGTTTGCGCACGGACACCATGCAAATGCCGCCGATCTGGACAATCCGCGGGTGCGCTGGCGCTATGATCCGGCCTTGGCCGGGGTGTCGGCGCAGTTTGCCGATTGCGGGATTCACGCGCTGCATATGGCCAGTTTTGTGACCGGAGACGAGGTGGAAACCCTGTCAGCCGATTTCGCATCCTGTTTGCCGCAGCGGGTGCTGGAGGATGACGCGATGGTCAACTTCCGGTTTTCCAGCGGAACTGTGGGGCGGCTGTGGACATCGTCGGTGGCGATTGGCCGTCAGCATGGTTTGACCATTCAGATCTTTGGCGAAACCGGCGGGCTGCGCTGGGCGCAGGAACAGCCGAACCAGTTGCATTATATGCCACTGGGCGGGCGGGCCACGATCATTGAACGCGGCGAAGGCAATTTGTCACCCGAGGCGGACCGGGCCAGCCGGGTTACGGTGGGCCATGCCGAAGGGATGCCGGAGGCTTTTGCCAACGTCTACCGTGATCTGGGCGACACGATTCTGGCGCTGAAGGCCGGGCGCGCACCCGACCCGGTGGCTGGACTGTATCCCAAGGCCGAGGATGGGCTGCGGTCCATCGCGGCGATCCATGCGGCGGTCGCCTCGGCCGCGGGCAAAGGGGCCTGGGTGGACGCAAGACCGCCGATGTTCAGGTAAGGACAATGGGCCGTCTGGCGCTTTGGCCCGCGCATCGCACCTGCCTTGGCCTGTGGTAACCGCCGCAGGCCAACAGCATTTGGATCAGCCCCGATGGACGGGCCCCTTCGGCAAAATGACGGCCCGCTTAGAGAGGTGGTTCTGCCAAGGTTCCGCGCACAATCACCTCGCAGGGCAGCAAAAGTGCCGCCGGAGCAAGGCCGGGGTCAGCCATCAGTTGGGCCAGACGGTCAAGAACGGCCGTGACCATGGCGGCAAAGGGTTGGCGGATGGTGGTCAGGTTGGGATTGGACCAGCCGGCCATTTCCATATCGTTCAGGCCAATGACACCCACATCCTTTGGGGCCATCAGGCCGTGTTCGCCCAGCGCGGCAAGTGCGCCGACCGACAAGATGTCATCCGCACAGAAATAGGCGCTGGCCAAGGGGCCGGAGGCGATTTCCGCCCGCATGGCGCTGCGGCCGGCCTGATAGGAATAGTCCCCGGCGTAGCGCGCGGTGGCACTTGGGCCAGCCACCTCGGCAAAACCATTCCAACGGTCTTGGGTGGTCGTTGCGGCCTGCGGCCCACCGATGAAGCGAATCCGGTCATAACCCCTTGCCAACAACGCCCGCGCGGCCATTCGGCCCGCTTCGACATTGTCGATGCTGACGACATCGACGCGGGGCGTCGCGCTGCCCCGGCCAAAGGCCAGAACGGTGGGGATGCCGGCGGCCTTGAAGCTTTCGGCGAAGGTGTTGGGCAGTTCTGAGGAAGCGACGACAACCCCATCTGCGGAATACTGGCGCAAAAGCTGGACCGAGCGGGCGGGGTCCGTCTCATCGCTGAGATTGACCAGAAGGGGGCGCAGGCCGCGGTCTTGCAGCCCGCGTGTGAACAGATCGAAGATTTCCAGAAAGACCGGGTTGTGGAAGTTGTTCAGCACAAGACCCACCATGCCTGTCTGGCGGGTGGTCAGGCTGCGGGCCAGCAAGTTGGGCGAATATCCCAGCGCCTCTGCCGCCTGCATGATGCGCGCACGCGTTGCTTCGGCGACCGAAGCGCCGGGTGTGAACGCTCGCGACACGGCCGAGCGCGAGACCCCGGCGCGGTCGGCCACCATGGCCAGGGTCACCGCCACGCGGTCAGCCCCGAACCCAAGCGGCGCCTGTGGGAAAGGTGTGGTCCAGCAGGCTTTGCGCTTTCATGGTGATGGAATAGCCCGGCGCGGTGGGCGGAAGATAGCGGCCCGCGCGCATGACCACGGGATCGAGGAAATGTTCGTGCAGGTGATCCACATATTCCAGAACCCGATCTTCAAGACTGGCCGAGACCGCCACATAATCGAAGATCGACAGGTGCTGAACATATTCGCACAGGCCCACCCCGCCCGCGTGGGGACAGACGGGCACGCCAAACTTTTCTGCCAAAAGCATCACGCCGATAATTTCGTTCGGACCGGCAAGGCGCGCAGAATCGAGTTGCAGGAAGGACAGGCCCTTGGCTTGCAGGAATTGCTTGAACATCACCGCGTTGTGGCAATGTTCGCCCGTGGCCACCTTGATCGGCGCAATTTCCCGCGCGATGCGGGCATGTCCAAGGATATCATCGGGCGAGGTCGGCTCTTCGATCCACCAAGGGTCGTGGGCGGCCAGAACTTTCATATGGGTGATGGCTTGTTCAACCCCCCAGACCTGATTGGCATCCATCATCAGCTTGCGATCCGGGCCGATTTCCTGGCGCAAGATCGCGGCGCGGCGCATGTCATCGTCCAGATTGCCGCCGACCTTCATCTTGAAGTGGCCCCATCCTTGGGCAATGGCCTCTTGGCACAGGGCCCGCATCTTGGCGTCGGAATAGCCAAGCCATCCGGCAGAAGTGGTATAGGCCGGATAGCCTTGTGCCTGCAGATCCGCGATGCGCTGCGGACGGCCAGCCTGTTTTTCCTGCAACCGCTCGGTGGCTTCGGACGGGGAAAGCGCATCGGACAGATAGGTCCAGTCGACAAGGGCCACCGTTTGGGCGGGGGTCATGTCGCACAGGACCTGCCACAGGGGTTTGCCAAGGGTCTTGGCGTACAGATC
>CANHLE010000063.1 GCA_947461435.1 Paracoccaceae bacterium
CGCCGGGGGGTAAAGCCCGAGATCAACGCCATCGCAACCATGATGATCCTCTTCTCGGTCGTGATCGCGGCCTTAGGGCTTTGGCTGCGCGCCAGAAAGACCGACTGATATGAAAGACTTTGGTACCAAACCTCGCGCACGCGACTTGGGCCTGCCGTTTCCCGGCACGCCGGGCCCCTTGAACGCCATCACCGACGTGCCGGGTGTGGCCGTGGGGTTCTGCACCCTGACCGATCCAGCGCGGGCAATGCGGACCGGCGTGACGGCCATCCTGCCAAGGCCGGGCACCGACCCCAAGCCGGTATGGGCGGGGCAATATGCGCTGAACGGCAATGGCGAGATGACGGGGACGCATTGGATCAACGATGCCGGCTATTTTGTTGGCCCGATCTGCATCACCAACACGCACGGCGTGGGGGCGGCGCATAGCGGAGCGACGCGCTGGATGATTGACACCTATGCCGAGTATTTCCAGAACAACCACGCTTGGGCGATGCCAGTCATTGCAGAAACCTATGACGGCGTGCTGAACGATATCAACGCCATGCATGTGCGGCCCGAACACGCCATCGAAGCCCTGAATGCCGCCAGCACCGGCGCGGTGGCCGAAGGGTCAACTGGCGGTGGCAATGGCATGATCTGTTACGAATTTAAAGGCGGCACGGGCACGTCATCACGCCGGATCGAGGTGGGCGGACTGGGCTATACCGTTGCGGCGCTGGTGCAGGCCAACCATGGCATCCGCCCTTGGCTGAACATTCTGGGCCAGCCGGTCGGACGGCTGATGCCAGAGGGGGCGCTTTACTCGGCCGAAATGGGATCAATCATCGTCGTCGTGGCGACTGATGCGCCCCTGTCGGGCCTCTCGCTGCGGCAAGTGGCCAAACGTGCGGCAATCGGCATCGGGCGCGGCGGGACGCCGGGCGGCAATAATTCGGGCGACATCTTTCTGGCATTCTCGACCGCCAACGAGGGACCCATGCCGCAATTCGCTCCTGTCCAGCAAAGCAAACAGGAACTAAACGGCGAACATCTGGACGTGCTCTATCTTGCGGCGGTTGAGGCGATTGAAGAGTCGGTCGTAAATGCGATCGTCGCGGGCGATGATGTACAAACCATTAAGCCCAAAGGCTTGACCTGCCACGCTATTGACACCAACCGCCTGCGCGCGATGTTTCAAAAGGTCTGATCAAGACTTGGTTGCCAGCGAAACACTCCCCGCATGCTGCCGACAGACCGCCGTGGCACCGGGCGCATGAACACAGACATGCGGTGCTTTTTTGGCTCTTCCTCTGTCTGCACCGAATGACTGCTTTCCGTCCCTTGCGTCGGTGGCCGCGCCTTCGGCGTGTTCGGCCCTGACCGGAAACATAGTCTGCGCACGTCTGTGCAACGCAGCTTCCTTAGTACTTCCGCACAGGCAGAATGGAGCGTTTGGAGCCGATTAGGATTGCCGGTTAGATGGGCGATGAAGATGGCTGATTCAGATCAGGTCTTCGTTCGGACAATCGCGTTAACTTACGGGTCTGCCAATCTGCGGCAGATCCGTCGGTGTTGGTTGTCACCGTCGTCCGGTCCCCGAAACAGGGGCCGGGGAAATTGCAGAGGAGTTGGCGGGGATGATGCGCAGCGTGGCCTTGGTTTGCGGCATCATTGCCATTTTGCTTGGTGGGCTTTGGCTGCTGCAAGGGCTGGGGATCGTCCGGTCGAGGCCCTTTCTCTGCTTTGCCGACTGCGCGCCCATTCAGGGACCATCGGCGATGTGGGCGGGTGTCGGAGCGGTCACGGTCGCCGTTGGTGGAATTTGCATCGCGTCGTCTTGCAGACGCCGTGCAAGCTCGCCCAACTCAACGCAGTCCGGTTCGAAATGACACGCGGGGAGGCATGACGAGAAAGAAGATGCTTCCACTTTTGGCCGGCAAGACGTTTCCAGCCACGCCGCAGGGCGAAAAATCCGGTTTCAACGGCACGACGGGCGTGCTCGCCCAGAGGATTGGGGCATGATGATGCGCGAGGACGGCACTCCCATACGTCTCTTTGCTATGGTCCTTGTCCTGTCGCTGCCGTTTTACGCATTGGGGGAACCTTGCCCTTCGCGCCCGCTTTGCCCATCAGCGCTGTGATGGCCTGCGTGCCGATGACTGCGGCCCTGACCCTCGTGACGCGCCAAGATGGCTCCAAAGCCGCGCGCGGACTTTTTGCGAGCGCGTTCCATGTTCGCACCATCCCGAATAATTGGTGGGCTCTTGTTGCGCTCGGATTGATGCCTGTCGCCTTCTTAATCACGGGGGGAATCGTCTGGCTGTCCGGCGTGGCCTTGCCCAATCTTCACCTTCTTCCCGCCAAATCCTCAGGGACCCTTTCCGGCCTATATGCCCGATGCAGGGCCACAGGATGACGCAGTTGCCGTAAGTCATCGCGGGCTGTTTCGGGTTTTGCTGTGGCAGATCGGGACACTTGCGGCCCCCTCGACGCAGGTGGCAACGCCGACTGCGGGCAGGCCAATCCCGGCTTTCATCTGCTTGCTTGACGTGAATGACGAGTAAGAGCGGTTCTGCTTCGTAGTTGGGAAAGTCACGGCCATGTCCGTTGGACCGGAAAGTCGGAATGACAGGTTTTTTACCTGCGCGCCTACCCGGCGCGGGATGAGGCCCTCCGAATGCGGGATAGCCTGCCGGGAAGCGGGCCCAGTGATCGGCGGGGCAGATCGACATCCAGTGTTCTTCAACACCGCCGTTGCACATCAATCCGGCCCCGAACACCGGGCCGTGCGGCGAAAACGGTAAAGCACTTTCGTAAGTGCGGTTAACCAACACATAAAACAAAATCCCAGACTTAACCAAGGATTAGGGCGAAAGGTCTGTAATGCCCGCATGGGCACGAGCTGCGGTTTGCTTGGGACTTGGATGAAACCTGTATTCGGTCAACGTCACGATCAGCCGCGGCCAGTTTGGGCGCGCAGCTTTCGGCTGGCCGACGTTCTGTTGAGGCCTGCGTAAATGGGCACGATCAACGGCACTGGTGGTAACGATTCCCTTAATGGGACAATCTCTGAAGACTTGATCTATGGCGGGGCGGGCAGCGACACGCTCGATGGTGGCACGGGCAACGACACGCTGGTGGCCGGGCTTGGCAGCGATGTGGTCTATGGCGGCGCCGGCAACGATGTCATCTACACCGGCGACGCCTCCGGTGCGGTAACGGGGGCCACGGCTGACTCGATCTATGGCGGCAGCGGTGATGACCAGATCCACGTCACAGAAATCGGCGCCGGTGCCGCCACGATCGACGGCGGCATCGGCAACGATACGATTGTCTTCGATTACGATCCATCGACCCTGGGCGGCACCACGCTGCGCATTGCGATGTCGGACACGACGACCCAGCCACTGGATGGCATTAACGGCGATCAGTACTTCATCAACATTGAGAACGTGACGACGGGGTCGGGCACGGATTCTGTCATCGGCAACACCTCGGCCAATATCATCACGACAGCGGCCGGCAATGACACGCTGGGTGGGGGTGCCGGCAACGACAGCCTTTACGCCGGAAGTGGAAATGACCTTTTGCAAGGCGATGCGGGCTCCGATCTGCTGGATGGCGGCTTGGGCACGGACACCGCCACCTATTCGACCTCCAGTGCTGGCGTCACGGTCAACCTGGCGACTGGGCTGGGGTCTGGGGGGGATGCGGCGGGGGATATCCTGTCAGGGATCGAGAACCTGACAGGGTCAGCCTCTGCCGACAGCCTGACCGGGGATTCCGGGTCAAATATTCTAGATGGTGGCGCGGGGAATGATACCCTTGCGGGCGGAGGGGGGTCGGACAGTCTGATTGGCGGTGCGGGCACCGATGCGGCGGATTATTCCGCCTCTGGCTCGGGTGTAACGGTGAACCTGACGACTGGGCTTGGTTCAGGTGGAGATGCGGCGAATGATACGCTGAGCGGGATCGAGAACCTGACGGGGTCGGATTATAGCGACAATCTGACCGGGGATACCTCGGCCAACATGCTGACATCAGGCGTGGGCAACGACAGCATGAGCGGGAATGCTGGCAACGATACGCTGTATTTCGGCGCGGGCGACGATAACCAATGGGCTGCGGATACGGGCGATGATCTTGTATACGGCGGAACTGGCAATGACTCCCTCAGCGGTGACGCGGGCAACGACACAATTTATGGCGATGACGGCAACGATGCCATCGAAGGACATGACGGCAGCGATACTGTTTTTGGTGGCGCGGGCGACGATTTCATCACAGGTTTTGACGCGATTGGCCTTTATACAGCGGCAAACCGTACGCCTACAATTGCAGGAAATGACGATAATACGGCTGATCAGCTGTTCGGCGGAGATGGCAACGATACTTTGCTGGGCGGTGGGGGCAATGACGCGCTGGATGCGGGTGCCGACAATGACATCCTGGCAGGGGGGGCCGGGTCGGACGGTCTGATTGGTGGCGCGGGGACGGACACGGCGGATTACTCGGGGTCGGCCTCGGGTGTGACGGTCAGTCTGACCACGGGGCTGGGGTCGGGGGGCGATGCGGCGGGGGATACGCTGTCAGGGATCGAGAATCTCACCGGGTCGGCTTATAGTGACAGCCTGACCGGCGATACCGGGGCCAACGTACTGGACGGCGGGGCGGGGAATGACACGCTGGACGGTGGTCAGGGCAATGATCTGATCTATGCAGGCGATGGCAACGACTACATCCGCGATAGCAGCGCCGGGTCGGTCACCGTCTATGGCGGCCTCGGCTATGACGTGCTGGATTTTTCGGGCGCCACATCCGCGTCGGGCACCATAACATTTTCCGGCATAGAAGAGATCCACGGGTCAAACTACGGCGACTACATGACGTGGACGACCGAAAACATGCTGATGTACGCTGGCAGTGAGGCGGACTCTGTCGTCGGCGGGTCTGGCAACGACACGGTGCTTGGCAATGCGGGCAGCGATACGCTGAAAGGCGGCGGCGGAAATGACAGCCTCGACGGGGGCGTTGGCACTGACATGGTGTATGGCGGTGACGGCAACGACACTGTCCTTGGTGGCGACAATAACGACACGCTGTACGGGGATGCCGGGAATGACAGTCTTGCGGGGGATGGCGGTAATGATCTGCTGTATGGCGGAGCCGGTTCCGACAGTCTGACGGGTGGGTTGGGCACAGATACGGCGGATTATTCCGCGTCCAGCGCAGGGGTGACGGTCAATCTTGCCACCGGGCTGGGCACGGGTGGGGATGCAGCGGGCGATGCGCTCTCAGGGATCGAGAACCTTGCGGGGTCGGGGCTGAACGACAGCCTGACCGGCGACGCCGGGGCAAACATATTGGACGGTGGGGCAGGCAATGACACGCTGGTAGGCGGGGCAGGGGCTGACAGCCTGATTGGCGGCGCGGGAACGGATACGGCAAATTATGCGGCCTCGGGGTCTGGCGTGACGGTCAATCTGGCCACGGGGCTAGGGTCTGGCGGAGATGCGGCGGGCGATACCTTGGCAGGGATCGAGAACCTGACAGGGTCGGCCTATAACGACAGCCTGACCGGTGACGCTGGGGCAAACACGCTGGACGGCGGGTCAGGCAATGACACCCTGATTGGTGGGTCGGGAGCGGACAGCCTGATTGGCGGCAGCGGCACGGATACGGCAGATTACAGCGCCTCGGGGGCTGGCGTTTCGATCAACATGGGCAACAACTATGCCGCCCTTGCCGATGCGGCGGGCGACACGCTGTCAAGCATCGAGAACCTGATCGGATCGGCCTATAATGACACTTTGACGGGCGACAGTGCCAATAACGCGCTGGACGGCGGCGCAGGAAACGACCTGTTGGGCGGAGGGGATGGCAATGACAGCCTGATCGGCGGCACGGGTGATGATTGGGTGGTTGACGACAACCCTGGCAGCACGGTGTCAGGCGGGGCCGATACGATTGATCTGGGTGACGGCAATGACACGCTTTTTTCGATCGGCAGCGGCCCCAGCGACACCGACCTTGTTTATGGCGGCTTAGGCAATGACAGCATCGCCGTCCAGCAGTCTTATGACACGGTTTATGGCGGCGCGGGCGATGACACGATCACAAGCGCGGACGAGGACGCGCAATATGGCGATCAGTTATACGGGGATGCGGGCAATGACCGAATTACCGGGGCCAACACCAATGACCGGTTGTATGGCGGGGCCGGCAATGACAGCCTGTACGGTGCTGGCAATACCGACGCGCTGGAGGGCGGCGACGGCGATGACCTTTTGGTGGGCGGCAGCGGTGCCGACAGTCTGATCGGTGGCCTTGGGTCTGATACGGTCAGTTATAACGGATCGTTGGCCGTCACGGTCAATCTGGGCACGGGCGCGGCATCGGGAGGCGATGCTGCCGGTGATACGATTTCGGGGGTCGAGAATGTCATTGGGTCGTCTTATGACGACAGTCTGATTGGCGACAGTGGGGCAAATGCGCTGTATGGCGGTGCCGGCAATGATACCCTGAGTGGCGGGGCAGGGGCCGATACGCTGGACGGAGGCTTAGGCACTGACCTTGCGGACTATTCCGCGTCAGGGTCCGCGGTGACGGTGAACCTGACCACCGGCACGGGGTCGGGCGGCAATGCGGATGGCGACAGTCTGACGGGCATCGATAATCTGGCAGGGTCAAATTACAACGACAGTCTGACTGGGGATGCCGGGGCAAATGTGCTGGATGGCGCGGCGGGGGATGACACCATCTTTGGCGGGGCCGGGTCAGACACGGTCTATGCCGGGCTGGGCAATGACCTGATCTTTGGCGGCGACGGCGCGGATATGCTGGAGGGCGGCAGCGGTGCGGGTACGCTATCTTACGCCAATGAGAGCACCGGCGTTCAAGTTGATCTGAGCACGGGGCGCGGAGTAACCGGGACCGGGACCGACACGATGTCGGGGTTCGAGGCGGTGATCGGCTCGGCCTATGCCGACCAGTTGACGGCAGCCAGCGAGGGCAGCACGCTTTATGGCGGCGATGGCACTGACAGCTTGTATGGAGGGGTTGGAAATGACGTCTTATATGGCGGCATAGGCACCGACTGGCTTTATGGCAGCGGTGGTAATGACACGATGTCTGGCAGTGAAGGCACGGACGTCTTTACGATCAGCAGCGGCGAAGGTGTCGACAGCGTCATCGGAGGCGAGACAGGGTATGATTACGACTTTCTGGCGCTAAACTCGACCTCGGGTGGGGTTTACGTGAGCTTTACCGGCAATGAGGCGGGAACCTACAGCTATGCCGGGGGCGGATCGGGGACATTCAGCGAGATCGAGAATATCACGGGCAGCGTCTTTGCCGATACGCTGGATGCCCGTGCGGCGACGGTGGGAACCAATCTGAATGGCGGGTCGGGCAATGACACGCTGACCGGGGGCAGCGGGAATGACCTGCTGTATGGCGGGGTCAACAATGACTTGATCTATGGCGGTGCCGGCGATGATACAGTGCAGGGCGATGCAGGCATTGACGTTCTGTATGGTGGGGCGGGGAATGACTGGCTGCTGGCGGTGTCGGGCGATGACACCGGCTATGGTGGCGATGGCAATGATTATTTGGCGTCGGGCACCGAGGCCACTTGGATGGATGGCGGGGCGGGCAACGACACCATTTATGGCGGCTATTATGCCAGCACTCTTTATGGCGGCGATGGCGACGACACCGTCAGTGGTGGCAATGGCGGTGGTGACAGCCTTTATGGTGGGGCGGGCAAGGACAGTCTGTCGGGCGGCGAGGGCGCTGACACGTTGCAGGGCGGTGCCGGGGACGATGACCTGACGGGCGGCGCAGGCTTTGACCGTTTCGTATTTGAAAGCCTGTCGGGCCATGATGTCATTCATGACTTTGACATGAGCGATGCTGATCATGATGGCCTGACGGGTGACAGGCTGGATGTGTCAGATCTGGGCAATGGTTTCGGCCAGCCGGTCAGGGCCTTTGATGTGACCATCACGGACGACGGCCTTGGCAATGCGGTTTTGCATTTTCCGGGTGGCGAGCAGATCACGATCATCGGGCTCTCGGCTGCCGATGCCGCCGTGTCCGGCACACTCCACTCGATGGGAATACCGTGCTTTGCGGCCGGCACCCGCATTCTGACCGCAAAGGGCGAATGTGCGGTCGAAGACATTGCCGTGGGCGATCTGGTCATAACGGCTGAGGGGGAGCGTCAACCGGTGCTGTGGCATGCAAAGCGGCAACTGACCGTGGCGGACCTAGACGATCAGCCGCATCTGCGCCCGATGCGTGTGCAAGCCGGGCGCTTTGGTGCTGCGCGCGATCTGACCGTATCGCCGCAACATGGCCTTTTGGTCGCTGGGGCATTGATCCGGGCGCGACATCTGGCCGAATGGGGTCAGGGCGTGCGGGTGGCGCGGGGGATGCAGGGCGTTACCTATCACCACCTGCTGCTGCCCCGCCATGCGCTGATCCGGTCCGAAGGGGCGTGGACCGAAAGCTTTTATCCCGGCCGCATGGCGCTGGCCGGGCTGACTGCATCCGACCGCCTTACCTTGGCGCGTGTTATTCTGCGGCGGCAGGGTTTTGCCGCAAAACACACCTCTGCCACGCTGAGCGAAGCTTACGGTCCCCGCTGCCAACCGTTGTTGAGCGGGCGCGAAGCCAAAGTCTGGCTCCGCAGCGCGCCGGCCCACGCGTTAGCCTGACCGCTGCGCGACTCGTTCTGGCCGCAAAATGCCATCAAAACGGTGGCAATATTGCTGTAAAATCTATTCTTACCCAATGCTGCGCAGCATTTAACACTTGGCGTTTACCGACTTTTGCAAGACTCCCTATGAGCGGCAAGGCCAGTCGGACGAAGGCTAAAGGGCGGTTCTACTTCGTATTGGCTAAGTCAGGGCCAAGTCCGTTGAACCGGAAAGTCGGAATCACAGGTGGTTGTACGACTGGCAAACCTTTGCCGGATGCTTTGATGGCAAAACTGTTGATGCGCATTTGCTAGCTATCAGGGAGTTTGAGAGGTTTATCTCGGAACGTCCCTTTGCCGAAGTCAGAGACCGAGATGCCGATGGTTGGCGGGCCGCGTTGATCGCCCGGACGAAAATCCTGGATCCGACAGGCGGTCACCGCCGGTCTGCGGCAAGGCATCGGGCGTCTCATCTTCGAACTTTTTTCAAATGGCTGGCAAAGCAAGCGGGCTTCAAGCCTCTGAAACGTGTCAGCGGCTCCGTCGTTCTGCCGCGCGTGGTTGGAACGTGATGGGATTCTTGTGTCTTTCTTTGGGTTGCAGAACTGGGCCATTTCTTCTGGGGCGGCACTCTTCTCAAAGCATGACGGGCCGGCGCAGGCCGCGATAACTGCTTTTTCGCCGAACGGGTCCAGATGCGCAAATGCCTGTTTTCGCGGAAAGAGTGGGCGGCATGCAGGGCCGCCCAACCCTGTTAGCCGCCTGTCTTGGATTTGCTTTTCTTGTCACCGATCGTATAGATGGCCGCCGCCGCGACGACCACGCAGCCTTCGATCAGGCCCTGCCAATTGGCCCCCAGATTCAGGATGTTGAACCCGTTGGTCAGGCTGTACAGCAACAAGGCGCCTGCGAGGGTCTTGATGACACTGCCCGCCCCGCCAAACAGCGACGTGCCACCCAGAATGGCCGCAGCGATCACGGTCAATTCCGCCCCTTGCATCCCCGACGGGTTCATCGAACGAAGCCGGCTGGCGAAAAGTATGCCCGCAAAACCGGCTGTCATGGAGCAGAACACAAAGGCCATCAGACGGTACTTTGTGACGTTGATGCCAGACAGACGTGCGGCTTCTGCATTGCCCCCAACAGCATAGAGCCGCCGACCGACTTTCGTGAAGCTCAAGGTAAACCAGACAGCCGACGTGAAGATCACCATGTAAAGAACGGGGTTGCGGATCGGCAATTCGCCCCCCGAGGCCCAAGCCAGCAACATCAGCGCAAGCCCGCCCGCCACAAAGCCAACAACTGCCGGACGCAATGGCTCGCCCGCTGTCATGGCCCGAAAGCCTATGGTGGCGCCGTATCCCAACATTCCAATGCCAAGCGCCAGGATGAACCAGAACCCTTCATGGGTACCGCCTTCGAAGGCCTTCATTACATCGGTCACTTCGGGGACGGTCACCGAAACCGAGCGACCATCCGTATACAGAAGAATCAGGCCGCGCACTGCGGTCATGGTGCCAAGGGTGACGATGAACGCATTGATGCCGACAAACTGCACGATGGCCCCGTTCAGCAGGCCCAAAAGCATGGCTGCCCCCATCGCAAGTGCCGCCGCCGGCCAGAAACCCAAAGTGGCGGCATTTGCGACCAGCACCACCGCTGAAAAAGCAGCAACCGACGCGACCGAGAGGTCAAAGTTGCCGCTGATCAGGACCACGGTCATGGCAACTGCCATCATGCCGATCAAGGATGTCTGGTAGACGACGTTCGACAGGTTCTGGATGCTCAGGTAATTGTCTTGCCCGATATACAAGGTCACGCTGGCCAACGTCGCGATCAGCATCACCAGAGCGTAGTAAACACCCATTTCTTGCAGGCCAAGGACTTTGCGCCAATTGGGCGCGGGGCGGTCCGCAGGCGTTACCGGCCGCCGCGAAATGTCGATACTCTGTTTGTTGACGTCGCTCATCAGGCTCTCCCGCCGTTCAATTCATGTGGCACTTTGGGGGCGGAATCCCCGCCGCCATGGCCGCCCGCCAACAACAACAACTCGTGTTCCGAAGTTTCATCCGCGAATCTTTCGGCGATGCAGCGGCCGTCTCGCATCACCAGAATTCTGTCACACACCGCCAGCAACTCCTCGAACTCTGAGGAGACGATGAGGACGGATCGCCCCTCATCGGCAAGGTGCCGGACAAGTTGAAGGATATCTGCCTTCGCGCCGATATCGATGCCGGCCGTCGGTTCGTCCAACAAGAACAGTTTGACATCGCTGAAAAACCAATGCGCGATGGTCACCTTTTGCGCATTGCCGCCGCTGAGGTCCGTCACAAGGATGTCGGGCGAACTTGCCTTGATTGACAGGGCCCGTATGGCGGACCAGCCGCGCGCACGTTCAAGTTTTTGCGACAAGACGCCGCCAAACGCAGTGATTTCGTCCAGCGCGGGCAGGGTGATGTTCCGCCATATCTCGAAATCCGGGATAATTCCCTGCCGATTGCGATCTTCGGGTACAAGTCCGATGCCTGCGGCCACAGCGGCCCCGGTGGAGCGACCAAGAGGCTTGCCATCCAGCAAGACCTCTCCGGTTGCATATGTATCGGAGCGGTAGATGGCATGAAGCACTTCGCTGCGCCCGGATCCCAAAAGACCGGCCAAGCCCACCACTTCGCCCGGTGCCACCTCGAGCGAAAGGGGCTGCAGGCTGCCCGGTGACGCGAGATTCTTCAGGGTCAGCCGTGGCACCTCAGCGGAACCACGTTGCGGGGCTTGACGCCGGGGTCGGTTCTCCAAGGCCGCAACCTGCTTGCCAACGATGGCTTCGGCAATCAGGCCTTCGTTAAGATCATTTGTCTGGGCCGACATCACCACAACGCCATCCCGCAGCACGGTGACTTCATCGGTCAGGGCCATCACCTCATCAAGGAAGTGCGATACAAAAAGCACGGCCTTGCCCTCGACCTTGGACAGCTGTCTGACGGCGGAATAGACAAGGTCGCGCTCGTCCAGTGCCAACGATGCCGTCGGCTCGTCCAACACGATCAACTCGGCGCCGGTGCCTAAGGCTTGAAAGATTGCCACCATCTGCCGCTGGCCGATGGACAAATCGTTGACTGTTGAGTCTGGGTTGAGCCAATAGCCCATGCGCTGGCACAGTTGATCAAACCTTGTGCGCAAGGTGGAGGATCGGCGCCACAGGCCCTTGTCGTCGAGGAATATGTTTTCCAGAATAGAAAGTGTCGGCACCAGTGGGATATGTTGGTGCACGGTCGCCACGCCCATCTGATTTGCGGCCTTGGGGCTGTCCCAGCGCACGGATTCCCCGCGCCAGATGATTTCGCCTTTTGACGCCCCATAGGCACCCGACAGGATCTTGATCAGGGTCGATTTGCCCGCGCCATTGGCGCCCAGCAACCCGTGTACGCGCCCGGGAGCAATCTCGAGGGTTACGCCGCGCAGTGCCTTGGTTCCGTTGGCAAAGGTCTTTTCGACGCCTTGCAATTGCATGATTGGCCGTTGAGCCTGCATCAGCTGTTCCACATCATGGCTTGCTTTCCCCTTGTAGGCACCAGACCCTGCCCAGACGGGGCATTTCGCCAGCCGTTTGGCGTTCCCAGCGACTGGCATTCTGTGTGCAACGGCGCCCCGAAGAGCGCCGTTGCTTTCCTGTCAGTTGTTCAGGCCGATCTTACCACTTAGGGCAGGTGTCGACGTTGTCTTTCGTCAGGGCCACCATGTCATAGGTCACATATTGGCCCTTCTTGGCGTTCGCCGGATCCTTGGCGGCTTCGGCCAGAACTTCGGCCGACAGCTTGCCGATCAGGCCCGGTTGGGTGCAGACCGACGCTTCGATCTCGCCTGCCATGATCGCATTGGCCCCCAAGGCAGAACCGCCGCCCGTGGCAATGAGACGGGCCTTTGAGCCAGCCGCCGCAATCGCCTTGGCGCAGCCAAGTGCCATGTCGTCGGCGTGGCTGAAGATCGCATCCAGATCAGGGTTCGCGGTCAGCGCGTTGGCGCAGATGCTTTCACCCGAATCCGGCGTCCAGTCCGAAGGCTGCGACGAGACGATCTTGTAGGTGATCCCACCTTCCTTCAACGCCGCCTCAAAGCCTTGTTGGCGCTGCGTGACCACCGCAAAGCCGGGGGCCCCTTCGACAACGGCGATCTGGACTTCACGGTCTTTCGGCAGGACGCTTGCGGCATAGACACCGGCCACATGACCGGCGTTCACGTCTTGGGTCGATACCAGGGCATTCAGGTTCGGATAGGCATAGTCGACCGGGTTCACGTTGGGGTCACCCACAGGAACGGCTGCCGCCACGATGGGCACGCCGGCTTCGGCAATCTTGTCGACCAAGGCCATCACCGCCACCGAGTCATTTGCCATGAACGCGATGCCGTCGACCTTTTGGCCCATCAAATCGTCGAACTGGTTGGCTTGGGTATCCATTGCCATCTTCGAGTCAAGCACGATGGCCTTGTCGCCCGCCGCTTCGGCTGCGGCGGTGAAGCCGTCTGCCAGAACCACGTTGTACGGAAACGCCATGTTGTTGACGATCAGGCCAAAAGTCTTGCCCTCTGCCATTGCCTGACCCGCAAAAATAGCGGTGGATACCAAGGCGCCTGCAGCCAGCTTGGCCGCGACGTTCTTTGTGAAATTCATCTGAGTCTCCCTCCGTTTGCGGCACAGCTTTTCGGTGCAACCGCCCTTCCCTGTGTAGCAAAGTCGCGCAACGGCGCTGCTACTTTACGCCGTCGGCCGGGCATTGTTATCACGGCGCCTTATACCTAAGAGACCGACGCTGCTTTCAATGCCCGGTACAAAGAAGCCCGCCCTCCTGCTGGCCGCTCAACCGTTTTCCGCGTTCAATCGCTTTGTGTTCCGAAATGGCTTTCAAGGCCTGACTGCGGGTTCAAAGAGGCTAACACCCCATCGTCGCAGCAAAAGCCGTTCTGTCTGCAAACCACTTTCTCAGATTCCGCAAAGCGTGGCAGGATGTGACGCTGTTGGTGCAAGGCAGTTTCTTGCCGCACACTGTTGATATGGCCCGGCTTTGAGTGCAGTCTGCCGATGCCCAAAAGACCCCTTGCACCGCGAAGGCGCCCTGATGCCCAAACCGCCCACCGGCTTCGATTTGCGCCCTGATTGGCTGGCGCTGCGTTCTGAGCCGGCACTGGACCCGGACCAAACGGTGATCGATAGCCACCATCATTTGTATCAACGCCCGGGACTGCGCTATCTTCTGGACGAATATCTTGCTGATCTGGACAGCGGCCATAACGTCAGGGCCAGCGTGGCCGTTCAAGCCCGGGCCATGCTTCGGGCCGAAGGGCCGCCCGAGATGGCCTCGCTGGGTGAGACGGAGTTTCTGAACGGTCAAGCGGCCATGAGCGCAAGCGGCATTTTCGGATCGGTCCGCGTTGCTGCCGCGATTGTCGGGCATGTCGACCTGACCCTGGGCCAAAAAGTGCGCCCGGTACTGGAGCGGCATATGGCAGCGGCGGGGCGTTTGCGGGGCATCCGCCAGCCGTTGGCATGGGATCCGGACGCGGCGTTGTTGAACCCTGCCTATGGCACGTTTGACGGGTTGGCCGACAGTGACGCCTTTCGTCAAGGTCTGGCCGTTCTGCAGGAAATGGGACTTTCCTTTGAAATCTGGGCATTTTACCCGCAGTTGCCGCAGCTTGCACGTTTGGCGCAGCGCTTTCCCGGCCTGTCCATCGTCGTCAATCATTTGGGCGGGGTCATCCGCGCGGGGGCACATCAGGATCGAGACATCTTTGCGCTTTGGCGGCAGGGATTGGCGGCATTGGCCGACTGCCCGAATGTCGTGGTAAAGCTGTCGGGTCTTGGGATGCGCCTTTCGGCCTTTGGGTTCGACGAGGGGGAGTTGCCGCCAACCTCAACGGATCTGGCGGCCGTTTGGCAGCCGTGGATGAGGACCGCGCTGGAACTTTTTGGATCCTCGCGCTGCATGTGGGGGAGCAATTTCCCCGTGGATAAGGGAAGTTACAGCTTTGGGACAGGTTTGAACGCCATCAAACGGGTGCTGGCCGAAGCTTCGGCTGAGGAGCAGCATGATGTGCTTTGGCGCACGGCTGCCCGGCATTATAACATTTGATTATATCCCCATCGCCGATCGCTCAGCTGCCCGCCTTGGCCATCTTTTCCTGCACAAAGGGATTCTAGATCGCATTTGGCGGCAAAGGGGCGATCCAAGCGCTGAAATCCATCGAAACTGACGGGCGATAGATCCTTTTCGGGTAAATCCGGCGATAGGCGGCGCCCGTCAAGTCGGTTGCATTATTGCGCCTTTTGTAGATAATCGAGGCTGAACGGCAAAAAACTGGAAGGAATGCGCATGGATGAGATGCTGACAAATCGTGCCTTCCTGCAGGTGGTGGACAGCGGCAGTTTTTCGGCGGCCGCCGCGGAGATTGGTGTTTCGGTTGCGACAGTTGCACGGCAGGTCAACAGTCTTGAGGCGCGGCTTGGGGTGCAACTTTTGCACCGCACCACGCGAACCTTGTCGCTGACAGAACCGGGGACGCATTACTGCGGGCGCATCCGAGAAGTCTTGCGGATCTATGATGGGGTCAAGCGTGAGGTGGCATCCTATCAAAAGGATGTCAAAGGTCTGCTGCGGGTCCATTTGCGCCACTCTGTTGGCAATCAGGTCATTGTGCCCGCGTTGCCCAGCTTTTTGGAGAAACACCCTAACATAAAACTGGACGTGACCCTGACCGATGCCCGTGAGGATCTGGTTGCGCAAGGGGTGGATGTGGCGGTCTGGCTGGGAAATCTGGAGGATTCCAGCCTTATCGCCCGCAGACTGACGCCCGGCAAACGGTTGGTCTGCTGCAGCCCGGCCTATGCGGCCAAGCGCGGCTTGCCCGATCATCCCAATGAGTTGAGCCAGCACAATTGCATCGTGTACCGCGCGAAAAGCTATGACAGTTCATGGCGCTTCACCAAGGACGGCACGACCACGTCGGTTGCGGTGTCGGGCAATCTGGAATCTGAAAGCTCGGCCGTGCTGATGACCTCGGCGCTGAATGGTTTGGGCTTTGTTATGTTGCAAGAGGCCGTGGTGCGTCAGGCGATTGAATCGGGCAGCTTGGTGAATGTCTTTTCAGACTTTCACGCCAGCTCCACCGACGCGGATATCGCGCTTTATGCCGTTTATCCGGGGTCAAAGCAGACCTCTCCCAAAAACCGGGCGTTCATCGACTTTCTGGTGCGGCTGTTCAAAAGCTATTGATCGTCACACCCTGACCCTGCGTTCTGCGATGGTCTTGGCGACGGTGTAGCAATGGTGCATCTCAGGTCCGCCTTCGCGGCCGATGCCGCTGTCGCGGTAGCCACCAAACGGGGCGTCTGCACCCGGGCTGGTAAAGCAATTCAAGGCAATTGAACCGGCTTGCAGTTCCCGCGTCAGATGGTCGGCCTTTTCCATATCATTGGTGAAGACAAACCCGGCCAGCCCCATCTGAAGGCTGTTGCCGATGGCCAAGGCCTGATCCATCGAGTCGACGGACATGCACGGGGCAATGGGACCAAAGGTTTCATCTGTCATGATTTCGGCATCAAGCGGCACATCGGCCAAGACGGTGGGTTGAAAGAACCACCCCCGGTTGCCCAGCCGCGCCCCGCCAGCGACGACACGGGCCCCGCGCGACGTTGCATCCGCCACGAAAGCCTCCATCGCGGCCAACCGGCGGCGATTGGCCAAAGCGCCCATCTGGACGCCGGGGGTAAAACCGTCGCCCACGTTCCAGCGGTTGGCCTCGTCTGCCAAGGCGGCGACAAATTCATGGTAGACGTTCTTGTGGACCAAAAACCGCGACGCAGCCGAACAGAATTGACCGGCCATTCGAAATTTCCAATTGGCCGCAAGTTTGGCTACTTCTGCCGGGTTCACGCCGTCGTCGATCAGCACCGGCGCGTGTCCGCCCAATTCCATCAGCACCGGCTTCATGGTTTCCACCGCCAGCCGTGACAGATGTTTGCCGACATGGGTGGATCCGGTCAGGGTTACCAAACGGGTGATGGGTGACAGGACCAAGGCACGGGAAACCTCTTCTGACTCGCCGAAGACCACGTTCAGCACGCCCTTGGGCAGCCCCGCATCCAAGAAGCATTGGGCAAAAAGGCAGGCGGTTGCCGGGGTTTCGGAGGACGGTTTCAGGATGATCGAACATCCGGTGGCGAGCGAGGCGCTGATCTTGCGGGACGGCGCACTCATTGGCACGTTCCAAGGCGTGAAGGCGGCAACAGGGCCAACGGGTTCGCGGATGACGAACTGCTGGATCGGCGGATCAGTCGGGACGATGCGGCCATAGTTGCGCTTCAACTCCTCAGAATCCCAATCGAGGAACGTGGCGGAGCGTTCGATCTCGGCCCGCACTTCTGTCAGCGTCCGGCCCGATTCCAGCACAAAGATCGGCGCAATGTCTTCGGCGCGCTGCCGCACCAAAGCTGCTGCCCGCCGCATCAATGCTGCCCGCGCAGAAGGCGGCGTTTTGCGCCACACCTCAAAACCGCGCGCCGATGATTGCAGCGCGGCGTCAAGATCTTCAAGATTGGCGCGCGGCACCGTGCCCAAGATCGCCTCGGTGCTGGGGTTTTCCACATGGGCGAGCGTGGGGCGGTCATAGATCCACTCTCCGTCAATCAAAAGACCGATGCGCGGATAGGGGGTCTGGGACAGATCGGTCATAGGGTTTCCTTGGATCGGGGAAGCAGTTCGGGGGCCAGCGCATCGGGCAGGCCCAGTTCAAAGGCGTTCAGCGTCAGGGCAACCAGACTGTAATAGCCAAGAATGCCCACCAGATCGACCATGCCGCGCTCTCCAAGGACGGTGATCCCGTGGGCATACAAAGCATCGCCAAGTTTGGTTTGTGCAAGAAGCGTTGTGGCCACCTGATGGACTGCCTGTTCGCGCGGGTTGCGCAAAAAGGGCATCGACTTGTTCGCTGCGATGTCCGCAATGGTTTGCGGGTCCAATCCTGCCTCCAGCGCGATGCGCTTGTGCGCTGTCCACTCGTAATGAGAGGTCCAGTGCCGGCCACAGATCAAGATGGCCAATTCGCTGAGAGCAGGTTCGAGCGACGTTTCATAGCGCAAGAGTTCACCCAGGCGCTGGGCCCTTCGGGCGAGTTCCGGGTTCGGCAGCCAACCAATCATGGGCCCGGGCACATGGCCACGCTTGCCCGAAATGACCTCGGCGATCACCTTGGCCTGTTCGGGCGATGGATTTTGGGGCAGCGACAGGCGGGGCATCAGACCAGACCCAAGATCTGGCGCGCTTGGGCGGGGGTGGCAACCTCGGCCCCGATCTCTCGGATGATCCGGGCCGCGCGGGCAACCAAAGGAGCGTTTCCCTCGGCAAGTACGCCTTTTGACATATAAAGATTATCTTCCAGTCCGACCCGAACATGCCCGCCATTGACCACAGCCATCGCCACGGTCGGGAAATGCTGTGCGCCCACACCAAAGCAACTCCAGTTGGCATTTGGTGGCAACATCATACGCATCGCCAACATCGCATCGGTTGTCGCCGGGGCCCCCCATGGCACGCCCAGACACAGCTGAAAAAAGGGGGGGTCGGCAAATAACCCCTTGCCATAAAGGTTCTTGGCCAAGGCAATGTGGCCCAAGTCAAACACCTCCAGCTCTGGTTTGACGCCCGCTGCGCGGACAGCGGTGGCGATTTCGCTGATATGGTCGGGGGTGTTGACGAAAGCGTGCTTGCCGAAATTCATGGTCGCCACGTCAAGGCTGCAGATGTCTGGGCGAAGCTCCAGCACATGGTTCATCCGGTCGGCGGGGCTGGCCATGCCGGGCGCGGCGTTGTGGTTCGGGTTTTCCGGATCGGGCGAAAAACGCGCACCGATCCCGGTGGTCAGGTTTATGACCACATCGGTCTTGGCGGCGCGGATCCGCTGCACCACTTCGCGGTAAAGCGCGATGTCGCGGCTCGGTCCTCCGGTTTCGGGATGTCGCACGTGCAGATGCACAATGGCGGCGCCCGCTGCGTGGGCGGCCAGCGCGTCATCGGCAATTTGCTGGGGCGTGATCGGGACAAACCGGCTTTGGCCCGTGGTGTCGCCCGATCCGGTGACGGCGCAGCTGATGATGACGGGGCGGGACATGAGATTTCCTTACGCAGAACGGGCGGCGGTCATGCCGCCATCGACGACAAGATGCGTCGCGGTGATATATCGGGCCTCGTCGCTGGCAAGGTAAGCAACCGCATGGGCCACATCCCAAGCGTCGCCCATAAAGCCCATGGGCACCGCGGCGTGGCGTTTGGCAATCAATGCTTCGGCATCAGCGGCCCCCAATTGCTTGACAAGACGGTGTTCGACCAAGGGGGTATGCATGGACCCCGGCACCACTGTGTTTACCCGGATGCCTTTGCGCACATAGGCAATCGCGGTAGAGCGGCCAAAAGCCTCGAGCCCGGCTTTTGAGGCGGCATAGCCTGCACTGACGCGGCCGCCCAACTGAAAGCTATGCGAACCCACGGACCCGATATTGACGATGGCACCGCCTTTGCCAGTGCTGTCAAACTGCGCTTCCATCACAGGAAGCACATGTTTGCAGCCAAGGAAGGCCGTGGTCAGGTTCAGATCCAGTTGATGCTGCCAAACCTCGACCGGCATAGAAACCGGATCTCCCGGGGCGCTGCCGCCCACATTGTTGACCAGCACGTCAACTCGGCCAAACCGGGCGATGCATTGATCAACGACCGATTTCACCTGATCGCTGATCGTCATGTTGCAGGTCAGGGCCAACCATCGATCGGACGCGCCTTCGGCCGTCATGATGTCAGTGGTGGACGCCAAAGCCCGTGGTTCCAGATCGACCCCGCAGACAAAGGCCCCTTGGCGCGCCAGCAGGACCGCTGTGGCCTTTCCGTTGCCCCATCCAGCGCCGACCGACCCCGCACCCGTCACCAATGCAACCTTGCCCGTGAAATCCAGCATGCTGTCATTCCTGAACTGAAAGAAACCGGCCCTGCAAGAAACGTTCCCTTGGGCCAATCAGGGTAAGTCTATCGAACAAAGCCCAGTTCGCGCACCTTGATGCCCATCGCAATGAAATGCGAGTAAATCCGGCAATGGGCAAATCCCCCGCCGGTGAACCAAAGGCCCGGCTGTGCGGTGGCCACGAACATGTTCGCAATTTCGCCATTGGGTGCAATGCCCCAGATCTGGCCGACGCGCTCGGCGGTACGCTGGCCCAACATTTCACGCACAACAGCTTCTTGGCTTTGATATCCGGTGGCCAGCACGATCAGATCGGCCTGTTCGACCGAGCCATCCTTCATCCGAAGTCCGGCGTCACAAAAGCCGTCGGTGTCTTCGTGTTGCAGCAAGCCGATCTCGCCTTCGACAATCAGTTCCGAACAGCC
>CANHLE010000064.1 GCA_947461435.1 Paracoccaceae bacterium
CCCGGCTCAGGCTTCCGACAAGATCCATGCAGGAACCCCAGTCAATGGGCCATCCGATGCCGTCCAGAAACCGGCGCGCTTGGGTAAAGGGAAAATCAAAACCCGCAACCCAAGGGCCGGGACGCGCCAGAAACGATTCAAAGGCCGCGAAGTCGACCAGATGTTCAACCGCATCAACCGTCAGAACATCCCCCTGCAGGCGCGCCCGCGCCACGGCAATGGGTTTGGCCTTGCGGGGCGCCGAAGTGAAATCAACGCCCCAGATTTGCAAGGATCACACCACCCGGTCGACCATCATTTTCTTGATGTCGGCAATCGCCTTGGCGGGGTTAAGCCCCTTGGGGCAGGTCTTGGCGCAGTTCATGATCGTATGGCAACGGTACAGCTTGAACGGGTCTTCCAGATTGTCCAGACGCTCGCCCGTTGCCTCGTCACGGCTGTCGATGATCCAGCGGTAGGAATGCAGCAGTGCCGCCGGTCCAAGGTATTTATCGCTGTTCCACCAATAACTGGGGCATGAGGTGCTGCAGCAGGCGCACATGACGCATTCGTAAAGCCCATCCAGTTTTGACCGATCTTCGATCGATTGGCGCCATTCCTTGGCCGGGCGGTTGGTCTTGGTTTCAAGCCACGGCATGATCGAGGCGTGCTGCGCATAAAAATGGGTCAGATCCGGGATCAGGTCCTTGATCACGGGCATATGCGGCAGGGGATAGATTTTGACATCGCCCTTCACCTCGTCCAGCCCGTAAATGCAGGCCAGCGTGTTGATCCCGTCAATATTCATCGCGCAAGATCCGCAGATCCCTTCGCGGCAGGACCGCCGAAAGGTCAACGTCGGGTCAATCTCGGTCTTGATCTTGATCAGCGCGTCCAGAACCATCGGCCCGCAGGTATCCATATCCACAAAATAGGTGTCGACCCGCGGATTTTCACCATCCTCTTGGTTCCAGCGATAAATCTGGAACTTGCGCACGGTCTTGCCCTCCGGCTTCGGCCAAGTCTTGCCGGTGCGGATTTTCGAATTCTTGGGCAGTGTGAACTGGACCATGGCTCGGTTCTTTCCTGAGGCTCACCCCTGCGCAATCGGCAGGGTATAAAAGGGACGATTGGGCATCTGGCCAGACCGCTGGTAGACGCATTGATCATAGACTTGGGCCGGATCGCGGCCCTGAAGATAGTCGGACGAAACGCCGATTTCGCCGCCCAGATAGGTTCCGCCATCGGAATTCACACCGATATGAACCGTTCCGCGCGGCTGTTGGGCCAAACGGGCCCGCTCGGCACATTCATATTCCGCCTGTTCAAGCGGAATCGGCCCGCAGGCGGCCAACAGCAACAGCGCGCCAAGGGCAAAGCCGCGCATCATTGCAGCCCCCCCAGTAGCGTCGGCAACCCTTCGCGGATCAGACAAGACTGGGTTTCAGGGCGCATCGCAATGTCCAAGACGTTGTTGACGGTCGATGTGCCCGCCTCCACCGCGACGTCGCGAACCAACAATCGCAGATCCTCGGACGTGGCGTTTTCCACGATGCAGCGCGTGGCAACCTCGGCCTGATCGCCGGGCAGATAATCGTCCACAACGGGCTGAACAACCGTTTCGGCAGTGCGCCGCATGGCCTTGTCGGCCGTTTCAGATAGATCGCAGGCCGTCAGCGCCAAGGCTGCCGCCAAAAGTCCAAGTCCTCGCATGGGGGTCCCTCCTGTCAGATCAGACAGTCCCATGCTGCGCCTTGGGGCGGCGCAGACAAGGGGCAGCTGGCCCGACGGGCTGATATCCGCCAGCGGGTGCATCAGAACTTCCGCTCTGCGGGGGCGATTTTCTTCAACGATATCCCGCCCTCGGCCTCGGTGGTCAGGGGCGCGGTGTGCACGGCCCGGTAATCCAGCCGCACCTTGGCCCCATCAACATAGGCCAGCGAATGTTTGCGCCACGCGGCGTCATCGCGGGTTGGGAAATCCTCATGCGCATGGGCGCCGCGGCTTTCCTTGCGGGCATGGGCGCCATAGATCGTGGCCAAGGCATTGGGCATCAGATTGGTCAGTTCCAGCGTTTCCATCAGATCGCTGTTCCACACCATCGAACGATCAGTGACCTTAATGTCGCCCATCTTGGCAGCAATAGCCGTCATCTTCGCCTCGCCCTCGGCCAAGGTTTTTTCGGTGCGGAACACGGCGGCATCGGCCTGCATGGTCTTTTGCATCTCCAGCCGCAGTTCGGCGGTCGGCAAAGCGCCATTTGCGTGGCGCAGCGCATCAAACCGCGCCAGGGATTTGTCGACCTCGGCGGTGTTCACCTCGGGCAAGCGCTCTTTGGGGTTCACGATTTCGCCGGCGCGAATGGCGGCCGCCCGGCCAAAGACCACCAGATCGATCAATGAATTTGACCCCAGACGGTTGGCCCCATGCACGCTGGCACAGCCCGCCTCGCCCACGGCCATCAGACCGGGGAAAATCGCATCGGGGTTCCCCGGCTGCGGGTTCAACACCTCTCCCCAGTAATTGGTCGGGATGCCGCCCATGTTGTAATGCACGGTCGGCAGCACCGGAATCGGCTCGCGCGTCAAGTCAACCCCGGCGAAAATGCGCGCCGATTCAGAAATCCCCGGCAGCCGCAGATCCAGTGTTTCCTTGGGCAGGTGGTTCAGGTGCAGGTGAATGTGATCGCCGTTCGCCCCCACGCCGCGCCCTTCGCGAATTTCCAGAGTCATGCAGCGGCTGACATAGTCGCGCGGGGCCAGATCCTTGTAATGCGGGGCATAGCGTTCCATGAACCGCTCGCCCTGCGAATTGGTCAAATAGCCCCCCTCGCCCCGCGCGCCTTCGGTGATCAGGCAGCCAGAGCCGTAGATGCCGGTGGGGTGAAACTGCACAAATTCCATATCCTGCAGGGGCAGACCCGCACGGGCCACCATGCCGCCGCCATCCCCGGTGCAGGTATGGGCCGAGGTCGCCGAAAAATAAGCCCGCCCGTACCCACCCGTGGCCAAGACAACCATCTTGGCGTTGAAGACGTGCAAGGTGCCGTCATCCAACTTCCAGGCAACGATACCGGTGCAGCGTCCCTCCGTGAGGATCAGATCCAGCGCGAAATATTCGATAAAGAATTCCGCATTGTTCTTCAGCGACTGGCCATAAAGCGTGTGCAAGATGGCATGCCCTGTGCGGTCGGCGGCAGCGCAGGTGCGCTGAACCGGGGGGCCTTCCCCAAATTCCGTGGTATGCCCGCCAAAGGGCCGCTGATAGATCTTGCCCTCCTCGGTGCGGCTGAAGGGCACGCCGTAATGCTCCAGCTCGTACACCGCCTTGGGGGCCTCGCGCGCCAGATATTCCATCGCGTCCGTATCGCCCAGCCAGTCAGAGCCTTTGACCGTGTCGTACATGTGCCACTGCCAGCTGTCGGGGCCCATATTGCCAAGGCTGGCCGCAATGCCGCCTTGGGCGGCCACGGTATGGCTGCGCGTCGGGAAAACCTTTGTCACACAGGCCGTGCGCAGCCCCTGCTCGGCCATGCCCAGCGTCGCGCGCAGGCCTGCGCCGCCCGCCCCCACCACCACAACATCATAGTCGTGCACTTCATACGGATAAGCCTTGGTCATCTGTTTTCCTTAAAGCGCGATCTTGACGAGGGCGAAAAGCCCGCAGGCCACGATAACGGCTGATAGTGACATGGCGAAGATCACCAGCATCTTGCGGGCGGTGCCGCGGGCGTAATCTTCAATCATCATTTGTGCGCCCATGGCAAAATGGCGCATGCCCACCACAAGGACCAGCCCGGTCAGAATGGCGGGAAACGGCCGCGCAAAGGTGGCGCGCACCCCGTCCAGCGGCTGGCCCAGCGCATGGCCAAAGACAAAGATCCACACCGGGATCAGAAAAGCCAAGGCCACGGCGCTGACTGTCATATGCCAATGGTGCTGCGTTCCAGTGCGCGAAGCGCCTTTGCCTTCGGCGCGTTTGCGGGCGGTCAGATAGCGCATGATGGCCCCCTAAACGATCAAAATGGTCAAAAGCGTCAGGCCTAAGGATCCAAAGATCACGCCCCAACCCAATTTTTCTGCCGTCGGTATATCCAGCCCGCGCCCGGCATCAAAAACCAGATGCCGCAGGCCCGCCAGATAGTGGTACCACAGCGCCCAGGCCGAAACAGTGAACACCAGATCGCCGAACCAACTGGTGGCAACCGCATTGGCCAACGCAAAAGCGCCGGGGCTGATCGCCGCGGCCATCAGCCACCAAACCGCAAGCACCGTTCCCACGATCAACCCGTTGCCCGTGATCCGCGTCAGGATCGAGGTGACCGACGTCAACTGAACGCGGTAAATCTGCAAATGGGGTGAAAGCGGGCGTTCGACCCGTTTGACCTCGGCCATGGAGTATCCTTTCCGTCGTGGTCCAAGTCTGCTTGGTTGGGGCAGCTTAGCCTTGTTTCATCAATAGCGTGTAAATCGTTGATGTCACCTGACACAATGCCGCGCAGCAGCATGGAACCGCCTTGTTTTTCTGATTTCTTGCATTTGTGATCACAGTTTTTTTGGCTGTGATCACATAAATCAGTCACCACTTACTCCGGCCATATAGATCCGCACCAGATCTGTCGCATATTCGGTGCAAAAGGTGATGGTCCGCTCTGAGGGGCTGTAAAACGCGTTTGGCTCTCCGCAAGGGGCGACCAAGACCGTCACTTCTTCGGGCAGGGCATAGGATTCGTTCAACACATCCACCTCTTGCGCCATGATCTCCAAAATGGGGTCGCTGTCGCGGTCGCCGTCGATTTTCAACCCAAAGCTGCCGTCGGTGCCCGGTTCCAACCCTTCCAGCAGACCGCCCCAACTGTCTGCGGCCAATTGATATTCATCGGGGCACCGCTCTGCCCGGTCATCGGGCAGGCCAAGTTCTTTGGCGTCATCGGCGCGCAAATCCGGCTCTGCCCCGTAGTACAGGCAAATCAGATTGTAATAGCGCTGCATGTCCAGCGAATGTTCGTCCCAAAACGCCATGTCATAGCCTTCGGCCTTTGCCTCTTCGGAATAGGCCCAATAGGCGTTGGCGGTGTCGTAGGTCAGCGTCGCCGCGGCCTCTTCTTCCCAGCCTTGATGGATCAGCAAGGCCGACAGGGTGTCGGCGGCATCTTCTTCGCGGCCCAGCACGGGCAATTGCAGCACATCGATCAGGGCATGGCCCAGTTCATGATAAAACGTCGCAATCACGTTGGAGGTCACAAACTCTGCCGCGTCTTCATCTTCGGGCATGGTAAAGCTTTGGGCTTGGGCAGCCCCGCCCCAAAGACAGGCGATCAGGCAAAGGCTTTTCATGGCAATTCTCCCAAAGTTCTGCGGCACCATGGGAAGACACTAAACCGGAATCAAGACCCAATAATCAAGGTCAAGCAGAACCTCTGGCAGGTATTTTCCGGTCTCATCGCGCAAAGCAAAGGCCGCGCCCTTGGTCGCCACCGTGCGCACCCGCAGCGCGCCAACGCTGGGGGTTGCGGTGCGTGCCTTGTCCACAACCTGCGACCACGCCCGCACGGTATCACCGGCGAAACAGGGGCTGACATGGGCCCCGCCGTTCAGCGCGACCATCATCTGCGCATTGGCCAACCCGTTGAAGCTAAGCGCGCGGGCGATCGAAATCACATGCCCGCCATAAATCAGACGCCGCCCATCGTCGCGCGCGGTGGCGTCAAAATGCACTTTGGCCGTGTTCTGCCAAAGCCGCGTCGCCAGCATGTGTTCGGCCTGTTCAACCGTCATGCCATCCACATGGTCGATCTGCTCGCCCACCGCATAATCGTCCCAGCGGTGCGGCTCTCCGGCAAGGGTGACATCGTAGTTTGTAAAATCCAGACCCTGCGGCACGACGATCTGCTCGGCGCTGACAGCGCTGGCAAGCTGCGGCACCACCGGGGCGGCACCCGGCGCTTTGCGGGCCCGGACCATCGCCCAGCGGATATAGCTTAGAACCTCTTCACCGCGCTGATTGATCCCGCGCGTACGCACCCAGACCACGCCCGACTGCCCGTTGGAATTTTCTTTCAATCCAATGACCGTGCTTTCGGCGCGCAGCGTATCGCCGGGATAGACCGGGCGCAGCCAGCGCCCCTCGGCATAGCCCAGATTGGCGATGGCATTCAGGCTGATATCGGGAACGGTCTTGCCAAAAACCGTATGAAAGGCAATCAGATCGTCCACCGGGCTTTGCGGCAGACCGCAAGCTCGGGCAAATTCATCGCTGGAATAAACGGCACTGCGCGCGGGATAAAGCGCATGATACAGCGCCCTTTCCCCGCCTGAAATGGTGCGCGGAACGGCATGGGCGATGATCTCGCCCATGGTGTAATCTTCAAAGAACCGTCCCGGATTTGTCTTCATTGGTCCCCCAGCTTTGTGTCGGGCGTATAGGTGCCCGGAACCTCTTTTGTCACGGCCTGCCCACAGCGCATGACGCCGCGTGCCGCGTCAAAGGCATAGGTAGGGCTGCCCTGCAGCTCCCACCCCTTGTTCAAGGCCGCTGTCACCTTGTGACAAAACGCACTCGTGTCATCGTCCGTCAGGAACCGGAAAAGCTTCATGATCCCTCCTCAGCCCCAGGGCTGAACACCAAGCCAGTTGTGGATGGCCATGACCACGCCCACGACGACAAGGCTTACCACGACATACAGCACTTCCTTGGCCACGGGCGCGCGGGCGGGCGGCGTCCAAGGGCCGTCTTGGGCGTTGATCATCACGATTTCCACCTGCGCCCAGATCAGCAAACCGCCAAACAACACGAAAGAGGGCGTATCGCCATTCACCAGCAGGTGGGCGAGGGCCCAGATCGAAAAGCCAGTCAGCTGCGGATGACGCAGTTTTGTGCCCAGCCAAATGCGCGGGCCCTTGGGGCCCCCCACCGCATAAACGTAAAAGGCGACAAGCATCAGCAGATTGTTGATGCCGACAAGTGCCGGACTGCGGCCCCAAAACACCTGTCCGTCTGCCGATTTATATCCCAAAACCATCAAAACCACCGAGACGACCAGCAACACCGCCACAAGCGCCTTGCCGCCATTGCCCAGTCTGGCCCGCGGGGCCGGGGCCAGCCGCTTGAACAGATGCGCCCCCCACCACAAGCTTAGTCCCAAGATTAATGCCGCCATATCAGTCTCCTGCTCTTTGCATCGCCGCGATCTGGGCCGCTTTGGTCAGCGTGGCCCGTGCCGTCACGATATGCAGGTTCTCAACGATCTTTCCATCCACAACTGCAACAGCCCGGCCATTTGCCATGGCATCGTCAAAGGCCGCGATCTGACGCCGGGCCACCTGCACCTCGTCTGCCGAGGGGGCAAAGGCGGCGTTGGTGATGTCAATCTGCAGGGGATGGATCAGCGTCTTGCCATCAAATCCCATGTCGCGCCCCTGCTGGCATTCGCCGCGCAGGCCATCGTCATCGCGAAAGGCATTGAAGACGCCATCCAGAATGACCTTGCCCTGCGCGCGGGCGGCGAGCAGACACAGGCCCAGCCCCGCCTGAAGCGGCAGGCGATCGGGCCGAAACCGGCTGCCCAGATCCTTTGCCAGATCGTTTGTTCCCATGACCAGTCCGGCCAGACAGGGATGCGCGGCAATCTGGGGCGCGTTCAGCAGCGCCATGGGCGTTTCCATCATCGCCCAAAGGGCCGCCCCCGGCAGCGCGGCCGCCACAAGATCCAGATCCGCCGCCTGATTGACCTTGGGCACCACAATGCCGTCGACCCGGGCCCCTTGCGCCATCACCTCGGCCAAAGCGGCAGCATCCGCGCGGCCCCAAGGCGTTTCAAAGGCGTTGATGCGCACCAGCCTTGCGCGCGGCCCATAATCCCAGTGCCGCAGCACCTCGCCCAAAAGGCGGCGCGCGGCCGCCTTCTCGTCGGGGGCCACCGCATCTTCCAGATCAAAGATAATCGCGTCGCAGTTCAGCGTCCGCGCCTTTTCCAGCGCCCGCTCTTTGGAGGCAGGAATATACAGCACAGACCGAAAGGGAGGCATCACGATTCTCCGCCAAGCAATAATCTTGCGCATATGAACGGCATTTTGGCATATTCTGCAAGGTCAAATATTCTGCGCTGCAGCAAAATCTCGGAACAGGGCAGGAACGGCCCCCGCGTTAACCGTTCTTAGGGACTTGGCGCGCAGGCTGCCTGCATGTGTTCCACCCCCCGTTGTACAGGTGCCCCATGCAGCAACTTTTCGCCTTGTCCCTTGGCATTGCCGCCATGATCTTTGCCGCCACGCAAACCAATGCTGAAATCCCCGGCCTGCGCTGCGCCCCCCGCGCCGAGGTTGTTCAAATCCTCACCACCCGCTTCGGCGAAACCCGTCAGGCCATGGGCCTGGCCGCCGCTGACCAATTGATGGAAGTCTATGCCTCGGACTCCGGCAGTTGGACGTTGACCGTCTCCTTGCCCGATGGCACCACCTGTCTTCTGGCATCGGGGCAAAGCTTTGAAACCCTGCAAGAGCCTTTGGCGCTGAACGATCCGCCGGTCTAGACCGCCAAAGACGCCGCCACCGCGCCCCATATCAGTTTCAGCGAAATCGCCAGAAGCGTCCAGGTGACCAAGGTGAAGAACAGCTTTTCCGGCAGAATCTTGACAATTCGAACGCCGGCAAAGACCGCACAGATCGCCACCGGGGCCAACATCGCTGCCGTCTCCAGACTGCCGATATTCACCTGCCCCAAATGCCAGTAAAACGGCAGTTTCAACAGGTTGACATAGGCAAACGCGATGGTTGATGTGCCTGCGAAAACAGCCTTTTTCAACCCCAGGGGCAAGGTCCACACCTGATAGGGCGGACCGCCCGTGTGGCTGATGAAACTGGTGAAACCGGCGATCGCCGTCCAGAATAACCCCGGTGCCACAGGCGCGGGTCTGGGCGTTGGGACCACTGCCCGGCGCAACAGCATGTTCAGCGCAAAGACCGCCCCGACCACGCCGATCAACCCGTTGATCCATTCCTCGGGGACAAACGAAAAGGTGAAATAACCGAGCACGACCCCAAAGGTCATGCCCACCATGCCAATTGCCACCACGCGCTTGTCGAACTCGCGCCGATAGGCGTAAAGTCCGAACCAATCTGACACGATATAGACCGGCAGCATCAGGCCGGCCGCCACGGGCGCGGGCATGGCCAATGACATCAGCGGCACCGTCAGCGCCCCTACGACCGGCATGCCGCCCTTGCCAAGGCCGGTCAGCACCGCCCCAAGGATGCCCGCCACCCAGAATTCCCAGCCCTGCACGATGCCTCTTCCCCCTGCGCGCGGAATCACGGATGATCGCCGCGATGCTTTCCTGTCGGGGCGTCACCGTCCTTCAAGGATTTGTTAGCGGGTTTAGCGCAAACACTCCTTGCGGGCCAGTGGCTTGACCAAAGCAAATCATGCCGCGGCGCGGCATCTTGCCTTGGCACTCCGTCAGGTTTAGCATACCGTTGCATACCAATCCTTGCCAACCCTTCGGAGGCCCCCATGGCTCGACCCAAGATTGCCCTTATCGGCGCAGGTCAGATCGGCGGAACGCTCGCCCATCTCGCCGCAATCAAAGAACTTGGCGATATCATCCTGTTCGACATCGCCGAAGGCACGCCGCAGGGCAAGGCGCTGGATATTGCCCAATCTGGCCCGGTCGAAGGCTTTGATGCCAGCCTGAAGGGCGCAAATTCCTATGCCGATATCGCCGGGGCTGATGTGTGCATCGTCACGGCAGGCGTTCCGCGCAAACCGGGGATGAGCCGCGATGACCTGTTGGGGATCAACCTGAAGGTCATGAAATCTGTGGGCGAGGGTCTGGCGGCCCATGCGCCCAATGCCTTTGTGATCTGCATCACCAATCCGCTGGACGCCATGGTTTGGGCCCTGCGCGAATTCTCTGGCCTGCCCCATCACATGGTGGTCGGCATGGCAGGCGTGCTTGATTCGGCACGCTTCCGCCATTTCCTGTCGCTTGAATTCAACGTTTCGATGCGCGATGTCACGGCCTTTGTGCTGGGCGGGCATGGCGACACGATGGTGCCCCTGACCCGGTATTCCACCGTCGGCGGCATCCCCCTGCCCGATCTGGTTGCCATGGGCTGGACCACGCAGGACAAGCTGGACAGCATCGTGCAGCGCACCCGCGATGGCGGGGCCGAAATTGTGGGTCTGCTGAAAACCGGTTCGGCGTTTTACGCGCCCGCCGCCTCGGCGATCGAGATGGCCGAAGCTTACCTGAAAGACCAAAAGCGCCTGTTGCCCTGCGCGGCCTATGTGAAGGGCGCACTGGGCCTTGACGGAATGTATGTTGGCGTGCCGACGGTTCTGGGGGCTGGCGGGGTTGAACGGGTGGTCGACATCAAGATGAACGCCGACGAGATGGCCATGTTCCAAAAGTCGGTTGATGCGGTCAAGGGATTGGTCGCCGCCTGCATTGCGATTGATCCGTCGCTGGCCTGATCCGGCCGCATCTATGCGAACGGCGCGCGCCCCTTGGGCGCGCGTTTGCATTCCGCCTTGGGCACATCCAGTCTGCCTTCAAACCTCCGCGCCATTGGCCAACGCAGTCCGAATGTCGCCCGCCCCGGACAAGACCTGCGCTTTATGATCAGGGGCCATCTTGTCCCAGGTGCGGTACATCTGCGCCATGCGGGGATGGCCTTCAAAACGCGCGCGGTGCCGATCCAGAAACCCCCAGTACAACAGATTGAACGGGCAGGCCTTGGGCCCGACCTTCACCTTCACGTCATAGGCGCAGCCTTTGCAATAATCCGACATCCGGTCGATATAAGCCCCGGATGAGACATAGGGTTTTGACCCTAAAACCCCACCATCGGCAAATTGGCTCATCCCGATGACATTGGGCGCCTCGACCCATTCCAGCGCGTCGATATACACCGCCAGATACCACGCATGAAGATGGGCCGGATCCACCCCGGACAGCAGCGCGAAATTGCCGGTGATCATCAGCCTTTGGATGTGATGGGCATAGGCCAGATCCCGCGTTTGGCGCACCGCCGCCGCCATGCAGGCCATGCCCGTCGCCCCGCCCCAATAAACCGCCGGCAAGGCCGCATCATGGCCCAGCGCGTTGCGCGCGGTATAATCCGGCCCCATGACGGCCCAGATCCCCCGCATGTATTCGCGCCAACCGATGATCTGGCGGATGAACCCTTCGACCGCGTTCAGCGGGGCGCGTGCGGCGTGGTATTCGGCCTCCGCGCGCTGGCACACCTCCAGCGGCCCCAGAAGCCCAAGGTTCAGATAGGGCGACAACAACGAATGGCTCAGCACCGCGTCGCCCGCCAGCATCGCATCCTGTTCTTCCCCAAATCGGGGCAGGCTGTGGGTGATGAAATGATCCAAGGCTTCCAATGCTTGCGCGCGGCTTACGGCCCAACCAAAGGGCCGCAAGTGGCCAAAGTGGCCGGCAAAGCGTTCCGCGACCAGATCCAGCACCGCCTCGGTCTGCGCATCGGGCGCAAAGCGCAAAGGCCTTGGGCGCAACAGATCGGGCGCCACGCGCTTGCGGTTATCATGGTCAAAATTCCATTGCCCGCCAACCGGTTGATCGCCCTGCATCAACAGGCCGGTCCGCCGGCGCATATCGCGGTAAAACCATTCCATCCGCAGCTCTTTTCGGCCTTTGGCCCAACTGGCAAACACCTCGGGCGGGCACAAGAACCGATCGTCCGGCACAAGGTGAACACCCACCCGCTCCAACTCGGCCCGCAAGCGCCAATCGCCGGGCGTGACCGCCACCACCTGCGGCGCGCCCGTCTGTTCCATGCGCCGCAGCACTTCGGCGCCAAGGCTTGGCGCGGTTTGGGGATCCTCCAAAGGCCCGTACAGCACCGTGAACCCGCGCGCGGCCACTTCTTGGGCAAACTGGCGCATGGCCGCAAGGATCAGCGCAATCTTCTGCGGGTGATGCGGCACAGCGGTCGCCTCGGCCATCACCTCGGCCATCATGACCACGTCCACCGCCGGATCTGCGCCGCGCAGCGTCGCAAGATCGTGGCTTAACTGATCGCCCAATATCAAGATCAACGGCATATCCATCCCCCTTGCCGCAGACCTAGATCACCTCTGGCGTCTGTCATGCCGTTTTACCCTTTTTGCCGCGAAAATCTGCGCTACGTTGCCGCAAACGAGCGAAATCATAAACCAAGGCACGACATGACCGCGCATAAACGCATTCTTCTTCTGGGGGCGACCGGCACGATCGGCCGCGCGACCTTGGCCGCCTTGCAAGCGGCAGGCCACCACGTCACCTGCCTGACCCGGCCCGGACCCTTGGCCCCCAACACCGTGCAAGCCGAGGTGACCGATCCGGCCCAGCTGACACGCGCCATTCACAGCCAACCCTTCGATGCCATCGTCTCGTGCATGGCCTCGCGTTCCGGCACACAGCGCGATTCCTGGGCCATTGATCACGCGGCCCACCTGACAGCCCTGCGCGCGGCGCAAAGCGCCAAGATCCCCCAATTCGTTTTGCTGTCCGCCATCTGCGTGCAAAAACCGCTGTTGGCCTTTCAGCATGCCAAACTGGCGTTTGAGGCCGAACTTGCAACCTCGGGTCTGACCTATTCCATTGTCCGCCCAACCGCCTATTTCAAATCGCTGTCCGGTCAATTGGGCCGCCTGCGCGCCGGAAAATCGTTCCTTCTGTTCGCAGACGGTCAGTTGACGGCCTGCAAGCCGATCTCCGACGGCGATCTTGGCCGTTATATGACGCAATGCCTGACCGACAGCGGCTTGCACAATCGCATCTTGCCCATCGGCGGCCCCGGCCCCGCCATGACCCCGCGCCAGCAAGGCGAAGAGTTGTTTCGCCTGATGGGCATAAAGCCCAAGTTCAGCCATGTTCCCGTGCGGCTTTTGTCCACCATCATCGCCGTGCTGGATACCTTGGGCCGCCTTGCCCCCCGCCTGAAAGACAAGGCCGATCTGGCGCGCATTGGCCGATACTATGCGACAGAATCCATGCTGGTCTGGAACCCGGAAACCAAAGCCTACGACGCCGATGCCACCCCCGAAACCGGCAGCGAGACCCTGTTTGATTTTTACGCAAAGCTGGTGCGCGGCGAGGCTGCGGTGGATCGAGGCGAACACGCCGTGTTCTAAGGGCGGCTACAAAGCGGCCAGATAAAGCCGCACCGCCTCTTGCACGTGCCGAAACCGGTCACCGCCCAAATGTTTGCCGCCGTACCAGCGCGTGACCACCACAACATGGCCGTTCAGTCCGGCCCGCTCCAGCATGCGCACGATGACCATGCCTGCGCCGGCCTCTCCATCATCTGATTTGATCGCCCCTTCGGCGCAGATCAGACCCCAGGAATGATGCGTGGCCTTGGCAAACTTTTTATCAGCTTTCAGGCCCACTACATGCGCCCGCGCCTCGGCCTCGCTCCGGCAGGGCGCGCCGGAGACGGCATACTTGCTGCCCCGGTCGGAAATGATGTTCTCCAAAATACGCATGAAACAGGCTCCGCTTTCGGGCGGCGGCGCCGCGGCCTCAGGGGGCGGACCCTGCCGCCTTCTTGGCTTCGGCGGCGGCCTTCAGCTTGGCAATCATCTCGTCCTTGCTCAGCCGTTTGGCCTTGGGCGCCGAAGCTTTGCCTTCCTTGGGCCCATTGTCCTTGAACCGGGGTGAATTCTTGCCCACCACCACCGCGCCTGATTTTCCGTAATCCATCGTCATCCCCTCGCGCCATTGCGCCTTTTGACCGCTCATGCCCCAAATCGCGCCTGATCACAAGGCGCGGGTGCGCCGCGCGCGGCCCCCCGCCCGCCCAGCGGGCCGCCCGATCCGGCCGCCATTTTGAAAATGGGGGCCGTTTCGATCAATCAACGCCATCCTCTGGCCAGGTTGCACCAGCAGTCCACCGCAGATCCGACCACGCCCATTGACAGATCCCCCCCCGCTCCGCCAAATCCCGTCACCTTGATCAGGAGCCGAACCATGCCTGCCTTTGCGGCCGAACTTGAACAGCGCTTGATGCGATATACCGCCATCGACAGCCAAAGCGATGAAACCTCGAACGCCGCGCCCTCCACGGCGATTCAGTTGAACATGGCGCGACTGTTGCATGACGAGTTGACCGCCATCGGCGCAAGCGATGTTCAAATCACCCCTTACGGTGCGGTTCTGGCCACGATCCCCGCCACCGCCCCCGGCCCTACTGTCGGCTTTTTGGCCCATGTGGATACCGCCCCGCAGTTCAATGCCACCGGCGTGAAACCACGGGTGATCCGGGGCTATAATGGCGGCGCAATCACGTTTCCGGACAATACCGCGCTGGTGCTGACGCCCGAAGCCTCCCCCTATCTTGCCACCAAGGTCGGGCATGACATCATCACCGCCTCGGGCCTGACGTTGCTGGGCGCAGATGACAAGGCGGGTGTGGCCGTGATCATGACGGCCGCGCGCCACCTCTTGGGTGACCCGTCGATCCCGCATGGCAAAATCCGCATCGCCTTTACCCCTGACGAAGAAATCGGCCGCGGCGTCGACCCCCGGCTTCCCGCTGATCTGGGGGCTGACTTTGCCTATACCTTTGATGGCGGCGCGGTGGGCGAGATTGAATATGAAAGCTTTTCGGCCGACGGGGCCACCGTCACGATCACCGGGGTGTCGGCCCATCCCGGAATGGCCCGCGGCAAGATGATCAACGCGCTGTGTCTGGCGGCCAAATTCATTGCTGCCTTGCCTGCGTCCCAAACCCCCGAGATGACCGACACGCGTGAAGGCTTTATTCATCTGTACGAGATGTCCGGCACCGCCGCAGAGGCGACGCTGAAGTTCATCTTGCGCGATTTCGAATTGGACGGTCTGTCCGCCAAGGGAGCCTTGCTAAGCAGCCTTGCCGCGACGCTGCAATCCAGCGAGCCGCGCGCCGCGATCACCGTCACCACCCGCAAACAATACCGAAACATGCGCTATTGGCTGGAAAAAGACATGACGCCGGTCGATCTGGCGCGCGGTGTCGCCCGTTCCTTGGGGATTGAACCGGTTTCGGTGCCCATCCGCGGCGGAACCGATGGCTCGCGGCTGACGGAACTGGGGGTGCCCTGCCCGAATCTGTTCACCGGCATGCAGGATATCCACGGCCCGCTGGAATGGATTTCGGTGCAGGATATGGCGCAGGCCACCCAATTATGTCTGGGAATCGCCCAAGCCGCCGCGCAGGGCTGATCGGCTTGCGCCCCCTGTCGCCCTATCACCAGCCGGGCTTTTATGCACAGGCTTTGGCCAAGGGTCAGCACCGCGACATCGTGGGCGGGCGCTGGGACGAGACGGGCCGCGCCGAAATGACCCTTCTTTTGAACGCGGGCCTGCAACCACAGCATCACCTTGTAGACATTGGCGCAGGATCCTTGCGTTTGGGATGCAAGGCCGTCCCCTATCTGAAGGCCGGGCATTACTGGGCCACGGACAAGTCCGGTGATCTGATGCGCCATGGCCATGCGCAGGAACTGGACGATCCCGCGCGACTGGCCTTGGATCACCTCATTGAAGATGAATCCTTTGCCTTTCCGGGCGTGCCCCCCACCATCACCCATGCCATCGCCTTTGCGGTCTTCACCCATCTGCCCATCGGCCAACTGGCCGCCGCCTTGCCGCGCATCCATGCGGCCTTTCCGCTGTTGGAACAGCTTTTGCTGACAGTGTTCCTTGCGCCCGAAGGCACCTTGGGCGCGCACCGCCAACCAGACGGCGTTGTCACGCATGACGACCGCGCGCCCTATCATCACCGCGAAGGGGCGGTCATGGCGCTTTTTTCCACCGCCGGATTTGTGGCGACGCGCCGGCCCGATCGCCTGCCGCGCGGTCAGGTGCTGTTTGCGGCGCAGCGGGCCTAAGGCGCCAGAAACCCCGGGGCATGGGCCTGAAGAAAATCGTAGTGCCGCGCGCGCAGCGCCCGGTCCATCGCCGTCACGGTCAAATCATCGGCCATCGGATTGCGCCCCAAGGGCCGAAAAGGCCGCGTGTCTAACGCATCAAGGGCGCGCAAAGCCTCTTGTTGGGTCTTGGTCAGCGATTTGAGGCTTTCCACCAGATCGCGGGCCTGGCCCGGCTGATCGACCAAGGAGCGCATCTGTCCGAACTGTTCAATGCGCGGCGCACCGTGGCGGGGCGGGGCCTGCGTTGGCGGTTCATGCGCGCGGCGCAAAAGTTTGATCATATAGTGCAGACGCGTCAGTCCATCAAAATGCACCAGCGGCGTGCGCGCGCTTTTGTGCGGCGGGCGGCCCTCTGGGGAATGAATGCCCATGACCAAGGGCAGCCCGGTTCGCACCACCCCTTTGCCGGCCCGGTGCCCGGTCAACCCGTCCTTCAAAAAGGGCGCAAGCGCCCCGTAAATCGAGGGTCCAATCGCCGCGAAATCCTCCAAGGCAGACCGAAACCCCCCTTCGAACAGATCATCCGTGGCCGGACCAAGATAAACGCGCTCGGCCACCTGCAATCGCAAATACAGATGTTTGTCGGCCATTCCGTCCAATTCTTGGGCAAGGGCTGCCCCATCGCGAACAAATTCGTCGCAGTCGCAATGCAGCAGCCAGTCCGCGCGCGTCTGCCCATAGGCAATATTGGCATTGGTCAGTTGGCGGCCCGGATGCAGTTTCGGGCGCCGGCGGCGCGGCGACGCGGCCCAATGCGCCTCGTCGCACAGCACAACGCGGGCCTGCTTTATGCCCGACAGATGATCTTGCGCTTCCGGGTTGGGGCCGTCCAAAAACAGGGCCACCTCCTGTGCGCCGCTTTCCAGATGATGCAGAACAAAGGCCACCACCAGCGGCGCAGGTTCATCCACGGTGGCAACGACAGACCAGGTTGGGGGCATTCCAGACGTTCCTTCGCATTTCCCTCAACCTAGCCGCGAGCGGGCCGCAGGTACAGGGCCGACAATTCCCCGGCGCACCCAACTTCTTAACCTGTGATCACAAATTTTTTTGCTGTGATCACAAATGTCGTATTTCCGTGGTCCAATCCCAGTTGGGGATTTGAATTGTTACATTTTCATGCGATGACGCCCCAAATTCACTTTTCAAAGGCGCCGCCATGAACATCCATGAATATCAGGCCAAGGCATTGTTGCGCAGCTACGGCATCCCGGTATCAGACGGGCGGGCCGTGATGAAGGCGGAAGATGCCAAAACGGCCGCGGGCGAGCTTGATGGCCCGCTTTGGGTGGTCAAGGCGCAGATCCACGCGGGCGGGCGCGGCAAAGGCCATTTCAAAGAGGCGGAAGCCGGGGAAAAGGGCGGCGTTCGGCTGGCGCGGTCCGTGGGCGAGGCGGCCGAATTTGCCCGTCAGATGCTGGGGCGTACGTTGGTGACGGTGCAAACCGGACCGGCGGGCAAACAAGTCAACCGCATCTACATCGAAGACGGCAGCGATATCGAACGCGAACTTTATCTGGCCTTGCTGATCGATCGTCAGTCCAGCCGCATTTCGATTGTCTGTTCCACCGAAGGCGGGATGAGCATTGAAGACGTTGCCCATGACACGCCCGAGAAAATCATCTCCTTCTCGGTCGATCCGGCGGCAGGCTATTCCGATTTCCATGGTCGGCGCGTGGCCTTTGGTCTGGGCCTGACGGGAAATCAGGTCAAGCAATGCAGCGCCATCGTGAAAGCACTGTACAAACTGTTCACCGAAAAAGACATGGACATGCTGGAAATCAACCCCTTGGTGGTGATGAAAGACGGCAATTTGAAGTTGCTGGATGCCAAGATGGGATTTGATGGCAATGCCTTGTACCGCCACCCCGATATTCTGGCGCTCAAGGATGAAACCGAAGAAGATCCCAAAGAACTTGCCGCGCAAAAATTCGATCTGAACTACATCGCGCTGGAGGGCGATATCGGCTGCATGGTGAACGGGGCCGGTCTGGCCATGGCCACCATGGACATCATCAAACTGTATGGCGCAGAGCCGGCGAATTTTCTGGATGTGGGGGGCGGCGCGACCAAGGAAAAGGTAACCGAGGCGTTCAAGATCATCACCTCTGATCCCAACGTCAAAGGCATCCTTGTCAATATCTTTGGCGGCATCATGCGCTGCGACATCATCGCAGAAGGCGTGATCGCGGCGGTGAAGGAAGTGGGTCTGAAGGTGCCATTGGTCGTGCGGCTTGAAGGTACGAATGTGGAACTGGGCAAGGATATCATCCGCAATTCCGGCCTGAACGTGATCGCGGGAGACAACTTGGCGGACGCGGCCCAAAAGATTGTGAAGGCGGTCAAGGGATGATGTCCCCTCGCCTTTGGGCCGCCGTTGCGATTTCTCTGGCCACGCCAGCCGTCTCGCAAGACATTGAAAGCGCGATCTCGCTGTCGGCCTCCTCGCCCGATATGCTGATGCGCGCGGCCGTTGCGGCCTGCATGGCGCATCAAGAGGATCTGACCAAATCGATTGACGCCTTTTCCGAGGCTGGGTGGGGCAGCGACACAGATGACGGCGGGCTGGCCACGCTGTTTCAAGACGAGGTTGTGGTCTTTATCAACCCCGATATCCCGCTTTGCCGGATCGAAAGCAGCGTTCTGGGCTTTGCAGAGGCGGGGGCCATCGCCTCTGATCTGGTCGTGCTGGCCCATGGCGGAACGGCCACGGAACAAACCGACGATGACGGCTGCCCCTATGTGATATCCAGCAACGACGAAGAAGACTGGCTGTCGATTTCGACCGGGGGCAGCGATCCAAGCTGCACCGAAGTCTCCGGGGCCGGCGTCGCAATTACCGTCATAAACGGCTAAAACGCACCAAAAGCGAAGGACAATCCCGTGACCCTGCCGATGTTCCCCAAAACCTCTTCAATCTGCCGATCGGCAGGATTGGGTTTTGGTGTCCTGCGTTCAGGGCGGCCGCAGGCGTTGGGGGGATCAAGATGATCGTCAGCCCCTCGCTCAAGATGATATTCGTGCATATCCCCAAGAATGCCGGAACCACGGTCGAGACGATTTTTGACCCTTGGCTTGATGCCAACCGGGATCTGCACATCAGCAAAGCCAGCACTTTGCCAAAAAATTTCGCTTCTGCCGGGGTCAATCCACACAAGGCTTTGGAAAAACACTCGAGCGCTGACCAGATCCGCGCCGCGATGGACCGCGAGGTGTTTCGAAAGTCTTTTTCCTTTGCGCTGACCCGAAATCCCTTCGCACGCTGCTATTCGGCCTACCGCTTTCTTCGGGCGCGAACCGCACGAGACGCGGCATCGGGCGCCGAGAGCGACGCCCTTCGCCAGCAGTTCCTGACCTTGAGCTTTGAAGATGTCTGCCGCGATCTGTTCAACATCAGCTTCCTGCACCAGCTTTTCATGCCGCAACTGTCGTGGCTTCCGTCGAAAGGCAGCCTGAATTACCTCGGCCGGGTGGAAAACATGGCCGAGGATATGGGCTTTATCTTTGATCTGCTGCGATTGCCCGCTGTTGGCGTCGCCGCGATTCCGGTTCGAAATTCCAAAGCCGAACCCGAGGAATGGCGCGTCATGTCAGGCCCCTGCGTGGACGCGATCCGGCGCTTTTACGCCGCTGATTTTGAACGATTTGGCTATTCCACAGATCCGATGGGCAATGACAGCGCCCCAAGTCGGATGCCCGTTCGGGGGCGCGGATCGCGCCCTGAGGGTGGCCGGAACACCAATGGGAATTTACCCAACGACACGTCGGTGCCTTTATGATTTATTTTGGAGCCAATATGATTGTCAGCCAGTCGCATAAATTCGTCTTCGTCCATATCCCGAAAAACGCCGGGACGACCGTCGAAACTCTGTTGATGGACCATTTGGATCCGGCGCAGGATCTGCACGTCTCCGAAGGGGCGACCCTGCCCG